>CAYJAG010000060.1:0-1538 GCA_964368385.1 uncultured Muribaculaceae bacterium | reverse complement strand
GCCCAGCACGGATGTGAAAAAGAAAAATGTCGAGCATGTCGAGGCAAAAAAAACCACCCAAAATGCGCCGCGTCGCAAGCGTAATAAATCTGGACCAAAGCCAGTGCCAAAGAAAACAATCTGGCAAAAAATAGTTGGTTAAAAACTTGATTAAAAATCCGCGCATCCAGCGCGGATTTTTTATAATTGAAAAAATTATATTATTTTTGTAGATTACAAGTGTGAGAGAGTTTTTATCAGTCTTTTTATTCATCATATTTTGCTTTCCAGCAATGGGGGCGACTGAAATTCGCGATACAGAAATCGAGGCTGGGCTGACTAATCTGATTGCTCCAGTTGCGACTGCAGCGGGAATTCCGGATGGTCGGGTTCGTGTTCACATTGTCGCCGATGAAGAATTTAACGCCTTTGTCACGGGTGGTGAAGATGTTTATATTTATACTGGTCTGCTGATGCGTATTAAATCCCCAGCCGCGTTGCAGGCAGTCGTGGCGCACGAAATGGGACACATGATTGGTGGGCATATGGCCCAGATGTCCGAGCGAATGCAGGCGGAAATGACGCGAACTTTGATTATGCAGGTACTGGGCGTCGGATTGATGGCGGCAAATCCCATGGCCGGTGCCGGCGTTATTGCAGGCAGCAGCGGAATCGCAAGGCAGAGTGTGCTGGCATTTACGCGTGATGAAGAGCGCCTGGCCGATGACACCGCGGTAAATCTGTTGGTCAAAGCGGATTTGGATCCCGCCAGCTTGCTGGAAGTTATGGATCAGATGCAAGAGATGACAAGTGCCGCAGAAGAACATGCAAATCCAAACAATGCCAATCATCCGCTGACCAGCGAGCGTATTCAAAACATCAAAGAAAAAATTAAAGGGCTGAAAAACCAGAAAGAAATTCCAGCCGATTCCGAACAAGTTGCAGAATATAATTTAATTCGGGCAAAGTTGGCTGGCTATTTACAATCCGAGGCCCAAATAAAGGCTGCGTACCCCGCGCGTAATAAATCCGATGATGCGATTTACGCGCGTGCAATCCGTTTTATGCGCAGTGGAAATCTGAAAATTGCCCGGGCCGGAGCACAAAAACTGATTTACAGATATTCGGAAAATCCATACTTTTATGAATTATTTGGTGACATTGAGTATCAATTTGGGCATTATGACGATAGCGTCAAGGCGTATGAAAAGTCGCTGAAAATAAGTAAAAATGCGCCGCAAATCCAAACTGCGTTGGCGCTGGTGCTGTGCGAGCGAGCCAAACCAGGCGACACCGACAGGGCAATAGAATTGGCAAAGCGTTCAATTTTAACCGAACCTATGCCGCTGTCTTATTGGGTTCTGGTCACGGCCTATGGCGATGACGCACGCGCCGATTGGGCACGCGCCGAGTATTACAATATGTTGAAAAAAGAAAAGGAAATGAAAAAATATGCCCGCGCCGCACAATCTAAATTGGAAAAAGATTCCCCAGAATATATCAAGTCTGGCGATTTATTGAAATAAAAATTGATTAAAAAAAACCGCGCGGTTGCGCGG
>CAYJAG010000059.1:0-1611 GCA_964368385.1 uncultured Muribaculaceae bacterium | reverse complement strand
TCGATTGTATAAATACGCACATGCAAATAAAGAACATAATTATTATAGAATAAACAGCACTGCGCTTTGGCGGTTGCTGGGGCGCATACGCGCCTATTTTTATAAAAGGATTTGAATAATGCCGTACCCAAAGACCGACCCAAAAGCAAACTTTCCAGAGCTGGAACGCCAAATCATGGATTTTTGGCGCAGTGACGATACTTTTCATAAAGCGCTTGCTGCGAATGCGGCAAAAAAACCGCGTGTTGATTTCTCTTTTTATGATGGTCCGCCAACCCCCAGCAGCAAGCCTCATGTTGGACACTTGGGTGTATCGGCTGTAAAAGATATGGTGTTTCGCTATCGCACAATGCGGGGCGAGTATGTTTCTCATCAATTCGGTTGGGATGTTCATGGTCTGCCTGCCGAGGTAACAGTTGAAAAACAAACTGGCTGCAAATCCATCGACATTGTTGCCAAAGATGGCATCGCAGCCTTTTGCGATATGTGTCGCAGCGGTCTTATGCTGTATGCCGACGAATGGCGCGGATACATCAACAGAATTGGTCGCTGGGTTGATTTTGGTAATGATGGTCAAGAATACATAACTATGGACACTAACTACATGGAGTCCGTTCTGTGGGCATTAAAAAGCCTGTATGAAAAAGGATTGTTGTATGAAGATTACAAGGTAAATCCATTTTCTTGGAAACTTGGAACCGTTGTATCAAACGCTGATGCCGCCAAAGAATACACAGATGTTATTGATGATGCGATTACCGTTTGGTTTGAATTGATGGATGGTCGTCGCGTTTTGGCTTGGACAACGACCCCATGGACTTTGCCTGGGAACTCGGCATTGGCTGTAAATCCAAAGATGAAGTATTTGGTTATGCGCGATTCTGATGGCGCCGAATATATTATTGCCGAATCCAGATTAAAGGCTTATGAAAAACAACTGGCATCCGCTGAAAAAGTTGGGGAATTAAATGGCGCGGATTTGGTTGGATTAAAATACAAACCATTGTTTGATTATTACGTGGATGAAAAATTGTACTCAATAATTCCGGCCGATTATGTTTCTGATTCTGACGGAACCGGTATTGTTCATATCGCGCCAGCCTATGGCCAGGAAGACTTTGCCGCTGCGCGTGAATTTGATAATGAATTTCCAGTAATCTTGAATGTAGATGATTACGGAAAATTTACAAATGATGTAAAAGATTGGGCTGGCGAAAACATCTTTGATGCATCACCAAAAATTATTCAGTATCTGCAAAGCAATGGTCATCTGGTTAAAAAAGAACAATATAAACACAGCTATCCGTTTGATGATCGCACTCATACAAAGTTGATTTATCGCGCGACAAATTCTTGGTACATCAATGTGCCGGCCATGCGCGACAGATTGCTGGAAAATAATAAACATGTAAATTGGACCAGCGCCGGCGAAAGATTTCGTTCTTGGATTGAAAATGCACGGCCTTGGGCGATTACCCGTAATCGCTTTTGGGGAACGCCTCTGCCAATTTGGAAGCGTGGCGACGAAATCAAAGTATTTGGCAGCATCGCAGAACTGGAAGAATTCTTTGGCGAAAAAATAAACGATTTGCATCGTCCAACTTTGGATAA
>CAYJAG010000058.1:0-1699 GCA_964368385.1 uncultured Muribaculaceae bacterium | reverse complement strand
AAATATATGTTTTTGGTGATTGCCTTGAAAAAAGGTTTTGCGATTTTTTTGCTGCTAATTTGGATACAATAAAACATAGTAATAAATTTAGATTTAGATCATCTATATTTTATAGAATTTTAAATTGGTCCAGTTATAAAAAGATGAAGCGAGAAAGAAAAAAGCTTTTGGCAGAAGCGGATGTGGTCATAGATTTTCGGAATGGTCAATCGTATAACCAAATAAAACAATTCAAAGGAAAAAAGATAGTCTGGCTGCATGGTGGATTTGAATGGTTTATAAATTCCCCGACTTTTTCTGATGCGATGAAGTTTGATAAAATAGTTTGCCTAAGTGAATCTTTCAAGGATGATTTTATTCGGGCTTTTCCGATGTACGCCAATAAAATTGAATGGGTTTATAATTTAATGCCCGTGGATAAAACGGCAAAAAAGTCGCAAAAATTTTATGCACCTGATGGTAAGTATTTTGTGTCCGTTGCAAGAATAGAACCGGACAAGGATTACGCAACACTATTGCTTGCATTTAATAAGTTTTGGAATGACAATAAAAAACCAGACGTTAAATTGCAAATAGTTGGGGATGGTGTTTTAACGAATAGAATGAAAAGTCTGGCAGCTGCGTTGCCGGCGCATGAAAACATAGTCTTTGCTGGAAAAATCCCAGAGCCTTTTGGTTATATGCGTGGTTCAATGGCAAACATACTTTCCAGTCAACAAGAAGGCCTGCCAACAGTTATATTGGAAGCAATGGCGTCAGGAACACTTTGTATATCATCTGATTGTAAATCCAGCCCTCGTGAAATGCTTATGAACGGCGAAGCAGGATTGCTATATCCTGCTGGAGATTATGAAAAGTTAGCAAAAATTATGAGCGATGTTTACAAGCAGAAAGTTCCACGCGATAAAATTATAAAAACAGCAACTTCTGGACTTGCCAGATTTTCAGATGATGAGGTTATTCCAAAAGTTTTGGAAATTATTCACACAGCTTAAAATCTGGCATACATAATTTTTATGCCTCCACACCCAATACCATAACAGAGCAAGGAATATTTGCCGCTGAACCGCTATCGCGGGCTTGGACGGTTCTCAGCCAAATTTGAGTTGCATCTACTTTATTTATAAGTGGTATATGTGGGTAAGAGCTGTTGCCGTGATGGGGTGTCGCTATCAGCGAATAAGATGTGTTAGCCATAGGCAAAGGCAGAGATATATTAAATCCACTGGTACTGCCTGCGCCGATAAATCCTTATTCTACCCAACCGGACTTATATTTTTTATACCATCCATTAGTATAATTTGTTCCAGAAAGACCAGTTGCAGATAATGTTACATAATCCATATTGGACAGCAGCGCTTCTATATCTATATCTGGGGCGGCGCCAATAACAATGTCGTCAGTGGCGGTTTCGCCAAAAATCTTTATAGTTTTGTCGGTTGGATTGAATACCAATTCACGTGGCAGACCATCGTATTCTTGCCCGGAAGGGGCGGTTTTAAGCAAAAGACGGCGTTTGTTATTCGTTTCAGTCACAATGTCGGCAACGTTAAAACCGGTCAGAAGACCGGTAATTTCATGCAGTATATCCCGCTTTTCCAGCGGGGTCAGCACATCTTCGCCGACCAGACGGAGCAGGGCGTTGACTACCAGCGCCTTGTCCGTGGCATTTAATTCGTTCATATGGATTCCTTAATTT
>CAYJAG010000057.1:0-1708 GCA_964368385.1 uncultured Muribaculaceae bacterium | reverse complement strand
TGTGATTTGCACGATAAAATTGTAAGCATAGACGACCATCAGCCAATCATCGTGGCAAATGATGCCAGCGAGTATATCCAGCCCACATCACGCGACGATTATACCCAATATGCCAGCGACAGCGATTATGTAATGCCTGCCCAATCAATAACACAAAAGACAGAAATCAGGGCGGCACAAATGTCACAGCCCCTGGAAGTTGCGCAACCAAAGCCAGAACTTGATGATGTTTTGTTGGTTTCGGCGCGCGTCGTGCATGATGCGCCAAAGCCTGTCATGGTTCCGCCAGTCGCCAGCCAAATAATTGTGAAAAAAGGTGACACCCTATATTCATTATCAAAAAACAATGGCATAGCCCTGCGAGATTTGGTGGATGCTAACAATTTGGCTGCGCCTTTTGCGATTTCGGTCGGTCAAAGGCTGAAAATCCCCAGCGCCCAGGTTCACATTGTGGCGGCGTCCGAAACGCTTTATTCCATCAGCCGCAGGTATTCAGTTGATTTGAACTCTTTGGCGACAGAAAACAACATTGCCGCGCCGTATTCTTTGGCAGTTGGACAGCGGTTGAGATTGCCTGGAAAGGTTCGTGTATCCGCGCCTGTCGGCCAGCAGCCCATAATAATCAGTCGTCAACCAACAGTTCGCGGCGGCCCACAGCCCGTAGCCGTCAGTCAACAGCAATCAGCTGCGCCGGGACCAAGATTAATTACTGAAAAACAAAGGGTTTCAAGCGCGCCAGCCCGACCCTTGCCAGTGGTTGCCACACAGAAAAGAATGGCATTTACATGGCCCGCGCGCGGAAAGATACTTTCCAGCTTTGGTTACAAAAAAAATGGACTTTATAACGATGGAATTAATATCAGAGCGGCAATTGGAACCTTGGTAAAGGCTGCCGAAACTGGCGTTGTCGCATACGCTGGAAATGAACTGAAAGGAATGGGTAATTTGGTAATTATCCAGCATGCAAATGGCTGGATGAGTGTTTATGCCCATCTGGATGAGATGAATGTTCGTCGCAGTTCCAAAGTGGCCAAGGGTGAAAAAATTGGAACAATCGGCAAAACAGGAAAAGTTTCTGAACCCCAATTGCACTTTGAAATTCGCAAAGGAACAAAAGCCTATAACCCGCAAAAAGAGTTGAAATAAGCGATTTTATGTACTATAAATGTCAGCCGTCAAGATTAAAGAGGTTATTGTGAGTAATAAACCAGAAATTTCGATAATAATGCCAGTTTATAATGTCGAAAAATATGTTGCGGCATCCCTGGATTCTGTGCGGAATCAAACATTTAAAGATTTTGAACTGATATGTATAAATGATGGAAGCACCGATAATGGTTGGGAAATAGTCAAAAAATATGCATCCAAAGACAAACGTATAAAATTAATCGAGAATGAAAAAAATATTGGATTAAGTTCTACGCGTAATGTTGGTTTGGATAATGCATGTGGGGAATACATAGAATTTATGGATTCTGATGATTTTATTCATCCGCAAACACTTGAAATTGCATTATATTTTGCAAAACAGCACGATGCAGACATAATTAGTTGGCGCATAAAACATTTATTTAATCAAAATGAAAAAATTAATTACGACCATTATGAAAATTTTAATGATATCCCATTTGAAATCACTCTTAATCCTGTGACTATGTGGGGACTGGGGACAATGAATAGTAGTTGCAATAAAATCTATAGTAGAAGT
>CAYJAG010000056.1:0-1747 GCA_964368385.1 uncultured Muribaculaceae bacterium | reverse complement strand
ATGTATAATTGAACTATGACTTTCAGAGTTTATAACTTTGCTGTTTTTATTTGTTGCCCTTTGGGCTGCTGATTTACTATACTTTTATTAACACAATTATTTCACATATATTTACAAAAGGCATAAAGACATGCAAATTAAACTTTATAATACAATGAGCAGAAAAATAGAAGAATTCAAGCCATTGATTCCCGGCCAGGTCAGTTTTTATTTCTGCGGTCCAACGGTTTATAACTTTGCTCACATAGGAATGCTGCGCTCTGCAATTTTTAATGACACATTAAAAAGAATGTTTTTAACAAATGGATATAAAGTTAAAAATGTTATGAACATAACTGATGTCGGCCATTTGACTAACGAAGACGAAGACACTGGCGACGACAAAATGGAAAAAGGCGCGACCCGCGAAAACAAAACCGTCTGGGACATTGCAAAGTTTTACACCGATGCTGCTCTGGCGGATTTAAAAGACCTGAATATACTGCCGCCGACATACATGCCAAAGGCGACAGATTATATCCAAGAACAAATTGACCTGGTGAAAAAACTGGAGGAACTTGGATATACTTACGAAATTCCTGGGGATGGGATTTATTATGATACCAGCAAATTTGCAACTTATGGCGAATTGACCGGTGGCACGCTGTCTGGTAATCGCGCGGGTGCGCGCGTTATTTTCAACGATTTAAAGCGCAATCCAACAGATTTTGCACTTTGGAAATTTTCACCGAAAGACAAAAAGCGAGCAATGGAATGGAACAGCCCATGGGGAATTGGTTTCCCAGGTTGGCATGCAGAATGCAGCGCAATGAGCATGAAATTGTTAGGGGACCATTTTGATATACATACTGGCGGCGCTGACCTGTCAAGGATACACCACACAAACGAAATTGCGCAATCCGAGCCGATTGTTGGGAGCCCTTGGGTAAACTATTGGATTCATTATGAGTTTCTAAATGCCAAAGGCGGGGAAAAAATGTCAAAATCGCTCGGCAATTTTATATCTCTTGCAGATATAAAAAAGCGTGGATATGACACGATGGCATATCGTTATCTTGTTTTGCAAGGTCATTATAAATCCCAAATGGAACTTTCCTGGGAATCGTTGGATGCGGCAGTAACAGGGTATAAAAACATCATTAAAAAGGTTGCTGCGGTTATTACCGATGCAAATAAACAGGTCTCTAAAACAGCTGCCAGTGATGTTTGGCGCGACAAAATGCTGGTGGCGGTATCGGATAACCTGAAAACCGCAACCGCTATTGTGGATTTCCAAGAAATGTTAAAGGACGATACTTTGACTGCCTCGGAAAAGATGGCGGTTATCCAGTTTGCCGATGACTTGCTGGGTTTGCAATTTATTGACCGGGCACAGAAATTATTGGTAGAAGAGGCGACGCCGATTCCAGCCGAAGTCCAAAAACTGGCCGATGACCGCACCGCGGCCAAGGCTGCCAAAGATTGGGCACTGGCGGACAAAATCCGCACGGCGGTCGAAGATATGGGCTGGCTGATTCAAGATTCCAAAGAAGGGATGAAAATAGTCAGAAAGTAAAAAACTTAAGATCCAAAAAACCGCCCATTTTGGGCGGTTTTTTTATTCGCATAAATTGAATGCTTTTAATGCTTCTACCAAATCCCCATAATGCGGTATTTTACCACGCATATGATAATTATAAGTAGTACAATTATTAGAAATCATTACAGCGGTCAAACCCGGAATTTGATTCGCGATTTCTATATTGTT
>CAYJAG010000055.1:0-1851 GCA_964368385.1 uncultured Muribaculaceae bacterium | reverse complement strand
TCATAATTGATTCGGCCGGCGTTACAATAAAATCTTTATCGGTGATTTTAACGCCATCCAGCTGAATTCCGCCCTGCTCTATCGCACGGCGCGCTTCGGATTTAGACGGCACAATGTCGGATTGCACCAAGAAATCAACGATGTTCACAGCCCCAGACATCGCCATTTCTTTTGTTGGAATTGCTGCCGCATCTGCCCCGCCACCAAACAAAGCGTTCGCCGCATCCGCCGCCGCAGTTGCCGCAGTTGTCCCATGGGCAATTTCAGTTGCTGCAAAAGCCAAAATCTTTTTGGCTTCGTTTAATTCCGAGCCTTGCAATTTTGCCAAACGAGCAATTTCCTCCAAAGGAATTTCTGTGTATATCTTCAAAAACTTTTCAACATCTGCGTCTGAAACATTTCTGAACACTTGATAGTACTCATAAGGGGAAGTCTTATCTTCATTTATCCAAACTGCATTACCTGCGGACTTACCAATTTTATTTCCTGCTGCATCTGTTATAATAGGCGTAGATAAAACGAATACTTCTTTCCCAGTTTTTTTACGGATTAGCTCTATCCCCATGATAGAGTTTCCCCACTGGTCTGCACCACAAATCTGCAATTGGCACTTATATTTTTTATACAATTCCAGGAAATCCAATGCTTGGAAAGTCATATAATTAAATTCCAAGAAAGTCATTCCTGTTTCCAAACGACGTTTTACACTTTCCATAGAAAGCATGCGAGGAATTGTAAAATCAGAACCAAAATCACGCAGGAAATCCAAATGCCCATAACCCTTCATCCAATCATAATTATCAACCTGAATAAAATTACCACTGCCCAAAATTTTTTCATAAGACCGGCGCAAACCTGCAATGTTTTTTACCAAGGTTTCTTCAGTCATCATTGGGCGACCGGAATCTCGACCAGACGGATCCCCAATACGACCAGTTGCACCCCCCACCAACATAATTGGTTTATGCCCGAATTTTTGGAACCAACGCATCATCATAATTGGCACAATATGTCCATAATGCAAAGAATCCGCCGTAGGGTCAGCGCCATAATAAAGCGCAATTTTTTGATTATTCAACAAATCATCCAGTCCATCCAAATTACTGAACTGATGGATAAATCCGCGTGCTGCCAATTCTTTTAATAATTCATTTTTCATTTTTCTATCCCTTTTATGGCCAAGACTTTCTTTAATGGAAATAGTATCACAATCAACGCCCCAAGGCAAACCAGCATTGTCGCAGTGATTCCGAAATTATCCAGCATTGGTTTTGCCAAAATCATCATTATCCCAGAGATTCCTGTATTAAACATGGCATAAATGGACAAAATTGTTCCTCGCTCGTCCGACTTGATTTTGTTATGAATATAATCTTTGAAAATCAAAGAAGCCATTGTCTGTGTTGCGGGAATTACCGCAATAAATGCGCTGACTGCATAAACCAAAGCTATATTACCTGCCGAATGCACAGCAAGTATTGCAGCAATAAATCCTGCTGCCAAAAGCCCCAGACATAAGAGCAAAAGTTTTCTGACACCAAAAAATTCTTTTGCTTTATGCGCTATTTTTGAAAACACAGCGCGACTGCCTTGATTTATTCCAACAAACAAACCAAATAAAGCAACAGGAATCAAGGCCGCCGTCATCACAGGTTGCAAAATCCAAAATAAAATCAATGTAAAACCAGCATAAATTGCAGGAAACAGCATTAGCCATTTAATTTCAGGGTGTTTTACTGCCATTTTTGTAATACCAATCACATCGCGCAAAGGACTGGATTCAGGTGCGATTTTACGACGAACTTCGTGTAATTCTGGCAAACGCGCAATCAATAAAAACCCGAAAAATGC
>CAYJAG010000054.1:0-1892 GCA_964368385.1 uncultured Muribaculaceae bacterium | reverse complement strand
CATTGGAAGATGGGTTGAAACCGGAAAAGATTTTGGCTATGCCACCATGGACAAAAACTTTATGGAATCTGTTTTGTGGGCAATAAAACAATTAAATAAAAAAGGCTTGCTGTACAAAGATTTTCTTGTAAATGCAGTTGATATAAAATTGGGAAGTATTTTATCTAACTCTGAAGCTGCCCAAGAGTATCAAGACGTCGTTGATGACGCCGTAACTATTTGGTTTGAACTGGAAAATGGACGTCGTGTTTTGGCATGGACAACTACTCCTTGGACTTTGCCAGCAAATTACGCTTTGGCTGTAAATTCAAAGATGAAGTATTTGGTTATGCGCGATTCTGACGGCGCGGAATATATTATTGCCGAATCCAGATTAAAAGCTTATGAAAAACAATTTACAAATTCTGAAAGAGTTGGTGAATTAACTGGCTCTGATTTAGTCGGCTTAAATTATAAACCTCTCTTTAACTACTATGACGATAAAAAACCAGAAAACCATGTTCTTTATACAATCATCTCTGCTGAATATGTTTCTGATTCTGACGGAACTGGAATTGTTCATATCGCTCCAGCTTTCGGTCAAGAAGATTTTTGGGCTATTAAAAACATAGACCCGTATTTGCCTATCATTCTTAATGTTGATGAGTTCGGAAATTTTGATAATTCTGTTCAAGATTGGGCTGGGGAAAATATATTTGAAGCCAATCCGAAAATAATCACTTATCTAAAAGAATCTGGGCACCTGGTAAAAAAGGAACAATATAAACATAGTTATCCTTTTAGTTATAGGACTCATGAAAAATTGATCTATCGCGCAACGGAAAGTTGGTATATTGACGTACCAAGGATCCGCGAACAATTAATTGCAAATACACTTAAAACCGAATGGAAATCTGCTGGCGAAAGATTTATGCGATGGATAGAGGGGGCTCGTCCGTGGGCAATTTCACGTAATCGTTTTTGGGGAACCCCACTACCAATTTGGGAGAAAGATGGTTCATATAAAGTATTTGGCAGCATCGCTGAATTGGAAGAATTCTTTGGCGAAAAAATAAACGATTTGCATCGTCCAACTTTGGATAAATTGGAAAAAGATGGATGGAAACGCATTCCGGATGTTTTGGATTGCTGGTTTGAATCGGGCGCTATGCCGTTTGCCGCTTTGCATTATCCGTTCGAGAACAAAGACAAGTTTGATAAAACTTTCCCCGCAGATTATATTATCGAAGGCATTGATCAAACACGTGGTTGGTTTTATACATTGATGGTTTTGGCAACTGCTTTGTTTGACAAGCCCGCATTTAAAACCGTTTCTGCAAATGGTTTGACGCTGGACGAACAAAAAAGAAAAATGTCAAAGTCTATTGGTAATTTTGAAGACCCCAGCAAAGTCTTTGATGATTACGGCGCAGATGCAATCCGACTTTATTTGCTGGGCAGTAATTTCATCAAGGGCGAACCAGTACTTGTTGATAAAGCCGGCAAAGTATTTAATGAACCCATAAAAAATATAATGACGCCGCTGTGGAATGCGTATCACTTCTTTACGCTTTATGCGAATGCTGGGAAAATAACTGCTGATGCTTCATCTGTTGGCGATAATGTTTTAGATAAATATATTTTGTCTGAATTAGATGAGTTAATTGGCGCGGTGTCTGGCGCGCTGGACGAATACAAGCCTGACGCGGCCGTTAAAGAATTTACAAAGTTCCTAGACATATTAAATAATTGGTACATACGCAGATCGCGGATGAGATTTTGGAACGAAGACCCGGCTGCATTTAATACATTGTACTTTGTTTTGACAGAAGCATGCAAATTGCTTGCGCCGCTTGCGCCATTTATCAGTGATTCTATCTATCGCAATTTGACTGGCAAAGAATCCGTTCATT
>CAYJAG010000053.1:0-1902 GCA_964368385.1 uncultured Muribaculaceae bacterium | reverse complement strand
GTTTTTATTTATTTAGAAAATGAATATTCCATCTTCATATGATCTGGATTATATGTTCCATTCATAATTGCGATGGTGTCTTCTACGATAACCAACTCTTCATTTGTCGGTATCATCAGAACTTTGACGCGGCTGTCGGATGTGGAAATTTCTACTTCGCCGGCGCCCAGTCGTGCCAGACCCTTTGCGTTTTTCTCGGCATCAACTTTTATTCCCAGTTCTTCCAAGCCACTGGTGATTTGCGCGCGCAGATAGTCATCATTTTCACCAACGCCAGCGGTAAAGACGACTGCATCAACATGACCAAGTTCTGCCATATATGCACCGATATATTTCTTTGCATTGTTGGCCTCGATATTCAGCGCTAACTGGCATGCTGGATTCGTTTCACGATTTTGTTCCAGGTCGCGACGATCTTGAAAGCATTCTGTCAAACCAATATGGCCGGATTCTTTGTTCAGAACTTTATGCATCATATCTGCAGACATACCCAAACGCTGCTGAACATAAATGATGACGCCTGGATCTACATCGCCCGGACGGCTGCCCATCGTCAAGCCCGACAAAGGCGTCATGCCCAGTGAAGTATCAACTGCGACACCGCCACGGATTGCCGCGGCTGACGCGCCCGAACCGATATGCATAGTGATAAGGTTAGGCGTTGGATTGTTCAGAAATTTTGCTGCACGTTTGGAAACATACAAATGGGATGTTCCATGAAATCCGTACTTGCGCACACCAAATTCGCGGTACCATGCGCTTGGCACAGCATAGCGATATGCGTATTCCGGCAAGGTGCTGAAAAACGCGGTATCAAAAACGGCGACCTGCTTTGCCAGTGGCAATAATTGTTTTGCAGCGACGATACCTGTTAAGTTTGCGGGATTGTGTAAAGGGGCGATTGCAGAAAGTTCATCAATAGCCTTTATAACATCATCGTCAATTTCAACAGATGATCTGAATTTTTCCCCACCCAAAACAACGCGGTGGCCAACGCCGCCAATCTGGGTCAAGTCGATGGATGCATCGCGCAACATATTGACAACTTCGGTCAAAGCATCGTCATGATTTTTCATGGCGACATCTTTGCGCTGTTTTGTTCCATCAGGGTATTTCTGTGTCAGATAAGAATCATCCAAACCGATTTTTTCAACCAAGCCGCCAATTATGGATGTTTTGGTATCAACATCAAAGATTTGGTATTTAAGCGAGCTGCTGCCGCAATTCAACGCCAGAATATACATTTATGAATCCTTTTTGCTTTTGTTTTTGACAGCGCCACGATAACAGAGAAACTTTTTTATTGCAACCGGTTTTGTATTGCTTATAATAATCATGCATTGGCATAATTGCTTGTGTGGAGCTTGATAACTCCGATTTGGGCGTCCGAAGGTGACGTTAAACACCTCCTGCTTATGGCAGGTGGGCGGCGAATATATTGAATAAGCCGCGCAATTCCCAAAATTGTTATCAACCTCCTGCCACCCTTTTGGTGGCTTTTTCTTGTACGCAAGGAGGCGATATGAAAAAGAAGAAAAAAGTAGTGTTTTTTGCAGGCAGACTGATTATGGGTGGTCTAGAGATGGTTTTGAAAAATCTACTTGATGAATTGAAAAAACATGATGATCTAGAGCTGATTGTATTTGCAGATGTTCGAGAAACTTATTTTAGTGATTGGTTTGATGATAATAAAGATAAGATTAAACTTTACGATGGGCGTATTCGCACAACCAGAAAAAGTGGTCTGATTCATTTATTACGTTGGCAATTACAAAAAATTAGAATAAATTCAGTAATTCATGATGCCGATGTGATTATTGATTGCAGGGGAGAATGCTCAAAATTTCTAAAAAGTTTTTCTGGAAAGAAAATAATCTGGATTCATGGTGGATTTGATTATTT
>CAYJAG010000052.1:0-1998 GCA_964368385.1 uncultured Muribaculaceae bacterium | reverse complement strand
CGCCGCCCGGAACGATACCTTCGGCGACAGCCGCACGTGTTGCAGAAAGCGCATCGTCGACGCGATCTTTTTTCTCTTTGACTTCGATCTCGGTCATTCCGCCAACCTTGATAACGGCAACGCCACCAACCAATCGTGCCAAACGTTCGCCCAATTTTTCGCGGTCGTATTCAGATGTAGTTTTTTCCAATGCAATTCTGATTTCATCTGCGCGCGCTTTGATTTCTTTTTTATCACCTGCGCCATCAACGATTAAAGTCGTATCTTTGGAAACAACGATTCTTTTTGCACTGCCCAGAACCGCAGTGGTTATATTTTCAAAAGACATTCCCAAATCATCAGAAATTACCTGGGCGCCTGTCAGAACTGCAATGTCTTTCAGCATTTCTTTGCGGCGATCGCCAAAGCCAGGGGCCTTGACAGCGCAGACTTTTAATCCGCCGCGCAGGCGGTTCAGAATTAATGTTGCCAATGCTTCAGATTCAACATCGTCTGCAATAATCAATAATGGTTTACCACTTTTCGCCACAGGTTCCAGAATAGGAAGCAGTGCTTGCAGTCCAGTAATTTTCTTTTCAGACACCAAGATTTGCGCGCCGTCCAATTCCGCCAACATTTTTTCGCTGTTGGTGACGAAATAAGGCGACAGGAATCCGTGATCAAACTGCATACCTTCGACAACATCGATGGTGGTTTCCAGGCCTTTGGCTTCTTCGACAGTTATCACACCTTCTTTGCCGACGCGTTCCATAGCGTCAGCGATTTGGCGTCCCAATTCTTCATCACCATTTGCGGAAATCGTTGCAACCTGGGCAATTTCTTTGCTGTCTTTGACAGGCTTTGCATTTTTTTCAATGTCTGCAACAACGGCTGCAACAGCGGCATCAATACCGCGTTTGACATCCATTGGATTTGATCCGGTTGCAACAATTTTTCGGCCTTCCTTGATAAGTTTCTGGGCCAAAAGGGTCGCGGTGGTTGTGCCGTCGCCAGCCTTGTCGCCAGCTTTCTTTGCCGCTTCTTGGACCAGGCGTGCGCCGATGTTTTCCTGGGGATCTTTTAATGAAATTTCTTTTGCAACGGTAACGCCGTCTTTGGTTGCGACCGGCGCACCATAAGATTTTTCAATGACGACCGTGCGGCCCTTTGGACCCATGGTGATTTTCACGGCATTTGCCAGCTTATCAACGCCGGCAACTAATTTATCTGTATCAAATACTATCTCTTTTGCCATTTTTTATCTCCTTATAAAATTCCCAAAATGTCAGTTTCTTTTATCAAAATATAATCTTTACCATCCAGTTTGATTTCATTTGCGGATGATGCCCATTTTGCAAACATAACCACGTCGCCAGTTTTGACGCTCATAGGGGTTAGTTCGTCCCCGTCGTATGCGCCAGGTCCCACAGCGATAACTTTGCCGCGCGATGGTTTTTCTTTTGCGTTATCTGGGATTATAATGCCGGACGCGGTTGTTTTTTCTTCTTCCATGCGTTCCAGCAAAACAAAATTATGCAAAGGTTTCAGCATTCAAGTTTCTCCTTTTTCTGCTTGTGTTCAACAATATAGTTTATTATTCCAAGATTTCAAGAGAGGAATTTATTGATAATACTTGACAAACTTACAAAAAATAAGTACCATCAATTTTATCAATAGACAAAAGGATACTAAAATGTCAGATATATTTTATAGATGCCAATTACAGGAAGCTTTTGAGGCAGCAAAAATTTTTTTCACAGATATATATAAAATAAGTTTTCCTATTGATCGACATGTATTCATTAAAAAATCTATAAGTGATTTAGAGCCAGAACTTAATAATGTGATTAAACAAGTTGAAGATTGTCGCAAGAAAAATAATGTGGCTCATTGTGAGTTTTGTTCACAAAATGCAAATTGCAAAACAAGATAACATAAAAAAACGGGGCGTTCGCCCCGTTTTTAATTGAAACATTTAATGATGTTTGGTAATTTTTGGTAAAAGGAAGTGATTATGTA
>CAYJAG010000051.1:0-2037 GCA_964368385.1 uncultured Muribaculaceae bacterium | reverse complement strand
AGTTTGCTGAAGCATTTAGAATGCCGAGAAAATGTTGTTTTTGTTGGTAATGTTCCAGAGCCTTTCGGATATATGCGGGATGCGCTGGCAAATATTCTTTCCAGCCCTCAAGAAGGTATGTCTATAGTTTTGATAGAGGCTGCTGCATGTGGAACAATTAATATAGCTTCAGATTGTAAATCTGGCCCCAGAGAAATTTTAATGGATGGCGAAGCGGGAGTGCTATTTCCAGTCGGAGATTATCGAAAGCTGTCGCAGTTTATGTCAGACATTTTTAATAAAAAAATAGATGTGAAAAAAATGACTAACAATGCAAAACGTGGTTTGAATCGTTTTGATGCCAAAGAAGTGGCAAAACAATTTCTAAAGGTACTATAACATGAAAACTCCAAAAATTTCAGTAATTATGTCAGTTTATAACGGTAACGTACAACATTTACGTGAGGCTATTGATTCCATACTAAATCAGACTTTCAGTGATTTTGAATTTATCATAATTAATGATGGTAGCACCGATCCCAAAATTGAAAAAACAATAAAATCTTACGTTGATAAAAGAATAAAATATTTCTATAAACCGAATGGTGGTATAAGCGATTCATTGAATTATGGTCTTGATAGGTCAAATGGCGAGTATATTGCCCGTATGGATGCTGATGATATTTCTCTTCCACATCGTTTCGTGATGCAGGTAAAATTCCTGGATGAAAATCCAGATGTTTCATTGGTTGGGGCAGGGATAAAAATGTTTGGCGATAAAGAAAGGGTTATTATGTATCCGGAAAGACCAAAATGTTTAGATGTTTTGAAAAGAAATCCTTTTGCTCACCCAGTAGTTATGATGCGACGTGCGGATATTGAAAAACATGGATTTAGATACAGAACCGATTATTTGGTTGCGCAGGATTATGAATTGTGGGGACGGATGATTCGGGTTCTAAAAATGGCTAATTTGCCATATATTTTATTAAATTATCGTAGATCAGGACAGAATATAACATCGACAAAAGCTGCTATAGCACAAAAAGAAACAGAGTTGGTGCAAAAAGCGATGTTAGATTTTCTTTCAACGGATAAAAATGTTCAAGAAGCATTGAAAAATATCAATCTGCATGTCGCGGTTCCACAAGAAAAGAAAATTAAAACAAAAAAATATGGAATAACATTGCTGAAAATAAAGAAAACCGAGACATACAGAAAATATTATTTACTAGGTTTTATACAGGTTTTATCAATAGAAAAAATATTGGATTGATGTTAAATACTTTTACAACATCGCAACACAATATCCATATCTACGCAGCTATTGGTTTACATAAACAAAATTCGGAATTTAATTTTCCAATTTGCGTTAGTGATGTTGACCTGCGCGCCACTGGTCTTGTTTGACACCCAAAAGCTTTCCCCGGCAACCGCCAAGCGCGCCCGCAATCCGTTCGCGTCCAAGAACAGATTAGGGCAGGGCCCCGCGCGATTACCAATACCAAACGCACTTGCGATTTCGCCGACGGCAAAGCCGGCCTCGGGCGTTTGGCAAACCAGAACACAATCCCCGCGCGCGGCTGAAATGTTGGTGCTTTGAGCGACAGAACTGAAACTTGTTTCCAGATAGCTGACATTTCCGATGCTGGATAATCCAGATTCCAAAAAATGCGCAGCACGCAAATTGTAGGAAGAAAATAAAGCCGTCCAAAATGTGGTGGGCACAGATTCAATGCTGAATGCTTCGCCGCCACCTTCGCCGCCGGGCAGGGTGCTGGAAACATTGGACAGATCTGCGCGTGCCAGGGCAAATCCACCAAGTGTTGTTCCATCATGAATGCGAATGGTTTTGGCATTTGTATCCATAGTGATTTCACCAGCCAATCCGGTGAAGTTATTGCTTTGTGCCGCAGTTCCGCGGCGAATTTGTAAAACTTTTGACATGTGGTATCCTTTTTTGGAATAAAAAAAGCCGCCAAACGGCGGTCAATTTTATGTAGTGAAGTATAACACAAATTGTATAAAAAATCAAGCAACGGCTATATTGGTTGAATT
>CAYJAG010000050.1:0-2163 GCA_964368385.1 uncultured Muribaculaceae bacterium | reverse complement strand
ATATGCATATATCCAGTTGGGCTGGGGGCAAAGCGGGTTACCATTGCGCCATCTGGCAACGCGCGATCTGGAAAATCTTCTTCTAATTTAGTAATCCGATTTTCTTCGTTCAGATACTTTGCGTCTGGTAATAATTTTTTAATTAAATCTGGTGATAAACCCGTTCTCATTATTTATTGCCTTTTCAACTTTGGCATTTTATACTTAAAATTATGGAAAATCAAGAAATCAGAACCTTTGGCAGAATTCATGGCAAGAGTTTGTCCGACCGCCAGCAATCTTTGGTGGATAATTTACTGCCAAAATTGGCGCCCATGGAAACAGACAGGTCGGAAATTATTCTGGAAATCGGCTTTGGCGGGGGGGAACATTTATTGGAACTGGCGGCTGAAAATCCGAATAAAATAATCATTGGCGCCGAACCATTTATAAATGGTGTCGCCAGTTTTCTGTCAAAAATTACCGATGAAAAAAACAATATAAAACCCGAGTATAAAAACATTCGTATATGGCCGGACGATGTGCGAAAATTACTGAATAATAATTGCGCTTTGCACTTTGCAAATTGCATATTTTCACAAATCTGGATTTTGCATCCTGACCCATGGCCCAAGGCGCGTCATGAAAAGCGCAGATTATTATCTGCTGAATTTTTAAATCTTTTATCAACGCGATTGATGCCAAATGGCCAAATTATCATCGGCACGGATCATTATGAATACTATGATTGGATTACCCAGCAATTACCACAAACAAAATTATCAATCACCAGCAATCAGTTGCCAATTATTGAAACCAGATACCAGCGCAAGAACAAGGCCGGCACAACCGCGCCAAAGTATCTGATTTTACAGGCCTAGCGCGTTTTTTGCTTTTGCCTGGATTTGACCGGCGCCTGTTTAATTATGGTCTTGGTCTTTGCGTTGTCAAACTTGGTTTTGTGTTGTAATGTTATTTTGGATTTTTTAGCGGTTGTTGTTTCTGTCACTCGCTCATAAGCCTTTTGATACGCTTTGGCATTCGGATCTCGTTGCATAGCGGCCTTGAAGTTTGCAATCGCGTTTTCTGTTTCGCCCAATTTTTCATAAGCCAATCCAGCATTAAAATTAGCCGCAGGATATGCTCTTGCCTCACCCATTGCCAGGGCCAATCTTGACTCATCAATCGCTTCCCTATACCGCTTCAGATGAAGATAGGTTATCGCCAAATAATTATGAATGTCTGCGCCATCAAATCCGTTTTCAATAACGCTTTTAAAACTTGCCAGTGCTTTTTCATAGTCGCCTTTGGTATAGCTGGCGACGCCCTTTTTATAAACACTATCTGCATTGAACCCTAAATTAGGCGACAGCATTAATGTTCCACCCGTCACCATTCCTGGGCTGCCCAATATATCACGCGCCCGCGCCGCGCCCAGTTTTTCGCCTATGATTGCGGAAACTTTTTCGCCATTCTTGAAAATTCTTTTTTTAATTTTATTGGCAACCACACGCGCACCATCCAGCTTTCCCTTGCGCAGATCTTTCAGCATGGGATTAAACTCGCCTGTTTCCAACGCGGTTACAGATGTTGTAATTCCCCTGATTTCCATGTTGGGAATATATGAAATATAGTCGTCCAAATTCAGATAAACCAAGGCTTCATGACAATGGCGATCTGTTAAACCCGCAAAGCCATATGTCGGCAAATCGGCAAGATAGCTGGCGCACTTTATTGGGTCTTTATAATTGTTTTTTACAAACTCGCACAGCAGCCATCCGTTCTTTTCGTTGTTATAAGTACAGCTGAAAATGGCGGCCAGTTCATTTAACGACAGCTCGGCCCCCTTCAGCATACGACACATTTTTTTATAAACCCGACCATCCTCTCTGTGTCTGGCCCAAGAATCCACCATATTCATCGCGCGGTTTCCTGATATATTAAAATTCCTGGCTTGAACGTCTTTATGTTGGCTGACTTTTATCCATTCACTTGTGGCCGGATCACCATTTTTTGGATACCAATAGCTGCCCAATCCTATGGTGTTTTTTGCACCGCCATTATCAGCGTAAGTTCCTAAATTCAAGGTTTCCGTTGGAAACATTGCCAGACAGGCAAAGGGCATGGTCTGTTTGTAAATCTTGTCAAAGTCTTGGATTGATTCAATTTTATAGGTTTTTCCGC
>CAYJAG010000049.1:0-2415 GCA_964368385.1 uncultured Muribaculaceae bacterium | reverse complement strand
TGGGCGCCCAGTTTTCATCGCGTGAATCTGCCGATGTGGTTTTTTCCGCTGACAGAAAATTTTCCACCAGTGAATTAAAAGCCGAAATTCTTCGTTTGCGCGATGCACGCGAAGCCGCAATTATTAAAAAAATCTGCGGCGGCACAACTCTTTCAGGCTCGCAGAAAAAAATCATTATTGCATTGCATCGCGCGGGCGCATTTGGCGCAGATGCTGGTGAACTACAACAACATTTGGGCTATGCACCAGGCGCCGCCACCAATGCTGTGGGCACAGCAATTTATCAGTTGCGTAAAATCTTTGGAAAAGAATTTATAAAAAATGAAGGTGGTAAATATAAATTATAAATTAATCTCTTTTGATAAAATCCCCAGCACTCAATCGTATGCCCAGGACTTGATTCATTTGGGAAATGCAACTGATCACACTATTATTTTGGCCGATGCGCAAAGCACTGGTCGCGGACGCTATCGCCGCACATGGGTTTCGCATCACGGCAATCTGTATGCCAGCTTTATTTACAAAATCGAAAATCGCGAGCCTCGTCTTTCGTACGCTGTTGCCGTCGCTGTTGCAGAAACTTTGATTTCTTTCGGCATACAGCCACAAATAAAATGGCCTAATGACATTTTAATAGATGGCAAAAAAATTAGTGGAATTTTAATCGAGTATGCCAAAGATTTTGTAATCATCGGAATTGGAATAAATATCAAGACGAATCCCAGCGTACGCGCCGACTATCAGACTACAAAAGTTTCCGACTATGCGCCCACCGTCACCCGCGATGAATTGCTGGCTGCATTGTCCCGACAAATGGACATTTGGCTTTCACGAAGTTTTGTTGTTGTCAAAAATCGCTGGATGGAGTTGGCCGCGAATCTGAATGAAACAATAACCTATCGTGGGCGCGAGGCCGTTTTATGTGGACTGAATGACGATGGCGCACTGGTGATGCGTGCAGGTCGTGAATACATAATGGCCTATGGGGACGAGATCAGTATCTAATTTTTCTTGTTGCTTTTTTTGTGATTTTGTGATATGATGGTTCTACCAAACAAATAGAATTTAATCGCGCCATGGCGCGGTTTTTTTATATTATTTTCGACCCGCGTATTGCTGCGCGGGTCTTTTTTTATACAAAGGAAGTCCGAATGCAAACAATGCCAAGCGATCAGTTCCAGGATAAAAAAACAACTCTTGTCCAAATTGCACGAATTATTTATGCAGAAACACGCGCGTCAAGTTTACCGGCGGTTGAAGCTCTTGCGTCTATGATTGGAAACATTTATCAAAAATCCATGTGCTCTCTTGCTTGTATTGCGGCGGATGAATCAATGTTTGAATGTTTGCTTAAAAATTCCGCGCGCCACAGCGACTTGCTGATTGCCGAAGACGATCCGAAATTCCAGATGTGTTTTCGGGTTGCAAAGCGCATGGTCATTGGGCAGCTGCCAGATTCTGTCCGCGGTGCTGTGCGATTTCATCGTGAGGACAGCATGCCAGACTGGGCAACCGATAAAGGAAGCATTTCAGAGATTGATGGTCTGCTTTTCTATAAGCAATAAAAGGGGGAGTATGCGAATGTCAAAAGTTTTAACTGGCGGATTTTGTGCGGGGCAACGGACTTACATAATTTCTGGTGTCGGAATTTTATCCGCGATTACGGCATATCTTGTCGGCGATGAAAATGTTTTCACAATGATGAATTCAATTTTTACTCTTGCGGGGATATATTTCTTACGCAAATCAACTCAAAGGGAAAAGAATGCAAATTCCAGAAAAATTCCAAAACGATGATGGAACATTAAACAGCGACGCTTTGATTAAATCTTATTCAGAGCTGGAAAAGAAAATCGGAACAATGGTATCCGTCCCAGGCGAAGATGCCGACGAACAGGCGCGCGAAAAATTTATGCACGTTATGGGGGTTCCAAAGACTGCCGAAGAATATCCATCAAATCCGATGTTCGACGACGAAACGATTCGCGAAAAATTTTTTGACGCGGGGCTGACCCCAAAGCAAGTTGAAAAAATTTATTCAATCGCAGAAGAATTTTTATCCCCAGCATTGTCAGAAATTTTCTCTTTGCGTGCTCAGTCGGAATCAATCGACACATTACAAAACTTTTTCGGTGGCGAAGAAAAGATGAAAAATGCCCTGCAGGCTATAAATGCGTTTGGTGAAAAATTTTTGCCAGCCGAAGCATTTGAATCATTATGCGCTACACCCCAAGGAATCCAAAGCATTTACAAAATGATGCAATCAATGGAACCAGATGTAGCAACTGGGAATCACGCATCTGAAAAACTATCCGATATTGAATTGCGACGCATGATGAAGGATCCAAAATACTGGCGCGATCATGATCCAGAATATGTTCGTAAAATCGAAACTGGTTTTAAAAAATTATATTC
>CAYJAG010000048.1:0-2825 GCA_964368385.1 uncultured Muribaculaceae bacterium | reverse complement strand
AAGAAAGTTTGATATAACCAAGGGCTTGGACGAGTTCTTGAAACAAACCGATGCTATCAGTGGTGATTTAAAGGGTGGCGATGCCCCAGCGCCAAAGGCAGTTCCGCATTTTGAATGGTTTACAAAAACCCTGAAAGAAATAAGCAAAGTTTTACCAAAAGAATTTGCAGGCGCATTAAAAGACACAAACAACCTTAATGCCGTGGTCCAGGCGATAATAGAGCGCGGCGTTGACGATGGCAAGATAGAAGAGGCGCAAACTGCGCTGGAATGCCTTAGCCAGATGAGGTATGGGTATACGACCTCCGGTACGAAAAACAAATTAAAAGCCGTTCCTGTAAACATTCTGGGGGACAAAGGGTTGTCCTTTAATTCTAACCAGGCAATTCACATGATAACGAAAAGCCTGGACAAGACGATGCATGCCGGAATAATGTTGGGCGCAAATTTGGTTGCTGTGGGTCGCGCGATTTATCAGAAAAAAAATCTGAAATTCAAGTCCGGGACAGAATCTGTAAAACGCATGATCCAAGCTGATGAAGCCGTGCGTGGATATACCGGAACCCCGGCCGAGGAAGCTGTGCTGGTTGCAGATGTTCAAGCAAAGAAAACAGCATACGAGACTCTTGCGCGAGTAACGCCACCAGCAAGTAAAAAAGATATAAAACAGGCCGAAGATAGTTTGCAGTTGGCGGAAACGACATTATCGGCATTTCGTCAGACGGATTATACGATTCCTTATACTCCTGGTGTGGACAGGCGCCGTTCAGATAGCAATTTAACAAAGAAGCAAAACCTTATGGCGTTTTGGAATTATGTGAATGACCCAAGTTCCCAGGGATTAAAGCGCGATATGAATATATTTAATGATGACAGACGTGCCCAGGCAATGCAGAATAAATCCGATGGGGTAAACACTCAAAAAAATATAAATCTAGAGGCATGGAAGAACAGGTTGTATAATAATATAGCTGCGTAATAGATGTAATTTAACAAAACCCGATTAAATCGGGTTTTATTTTTGGTTTATTTTAGTTCTTGACAAATAGTGGTTTTATTCTACAATTCGTCAAAAGAGGTCAAAATGGGAAAAGAAATAATAGATTACGATATTGTCCAGGGGTGCCCGGGAAGGGGTTATCTTGATTATTGTTATCAAAATGACGAAGTATGTCCTTGTTATCGTTTGCTAAGCGAACGGGTTAAAGAGAAAATTTCACAAGGATGGTATCCAATTGGTGGGGTGTCGATGATAAATGATAGATATGATACGCTTAATATGCACAAAGATGTACGAACAATTGAGCATTCCGCTTGTCAAGCAATAGTTAAATACAAACAACAAAATACCAAATAAAAACCCGATTTAATCGGGTTTTGTTCTACAATTCGTCAAAAGAGGTCAAAATGTCAGAAGAAATAGTAGATTATAAGACTATTAGTGGATGCGTGACTAACGATAGTTGTAATAAATGTGATAGTTGTTCAAAGTCTACACAGGAAACAAACAGAGCACTAGGTGATAAAGTTAGGGATTTAATTGGGCAAGGGTGGAAGCCTATTGGTGGTGTATGTGTCTTGGCTGCTTGGGGTTGTCAAGCAATGGTTAAAACCAAATAAAAAACCGCGCGGTTGCGCGGCTTTTTTTTACGCAGGATTTGGTTATTTATATTTTGTTTCAGATGTGAACATAAAAATAATCATTACGACTGCGGCCAAACCAACAATGCTGTAAACTATGCGTGCCAGCTCTGGATTTGGCAAAATGGTGGCGACCAGATCAAAGTTGAAAAATCCAACCAGTCCCCAGTTTAGTGCGCCAATTAAAACCAAAGGTTTTAACAAGTATTTTTTTAGTTCATGCATTGTAATCTCCTTTTTAGAATGCTACAAAGCAATTATAGTATTTTTAGCATAGTTTCTGAACAGGAGCATATTCTTATTAAAAAAAAACCGCCAATCGGCGGTTTTTCTTACAATGTGGATAAATACTCGTTGTATCGTTGATTAAAAATGTTTTTGATAAATACTTGACCATTTTCATTCAGATGTATTCCATCCAGGCATAAATAGTCGCTGTACTTTGGAATCTGCAGCAGCTTTTCCCGAATGTTGATAACCGGCAGCCTGAACGCCGCGGCAATTTTTTCCAATGCAGTGGCATACATTTCCTGATGCCGATAGATGTAATTTTTTTCGCCCAAGAATTTCATCAGCTGATTTTCTTTACCTGGATTTTGACGAATTATCCAGTCAAAATAAAGCTCCGAATCAATAGGGGGCAAAGTCACAATAACAGGCTTTTTATTGGCACCGATCAGTTTTTCAATAATAAAGGTTATGTTCTGCTTGAATTTTTCAAATGGCACGTTGGGTTCGTGGGCCAGTTCAGGATTTTCACATACTTTATGCCAATCGAAATCGCAGTCGTTTCCGCCGTATTCCAACAGCATCAATTCCGAGCCTTTATCCTGCTGTAAAATAGTAGGCAGTTTTTCCAATGCCTTGTCAGTGGTATAGCCAAACTTTGAATGATTATTTACAAGCACTTTGTTATCTGTGCTGAACATATTTGCCGCGCTTTCGTTTATCATTTTATATTTTCCGACAGATGTATCAAACACAACGCCGCGAAGGATGGAATCACCCATAACGCCGATTGCTTTTGTAAGGTTCATTTTCAATTTCTCCATGTATCAAACAATTATACTCCCAAAGCATTAAAGTTCAAGGTTTTTCAATAAAACGGAATTCTCTTGCTTTTCAGTATTTTTGTTGTACAATCAAATCAGTTGATTTTATTCAATATTTATTTTCTACAAAAT
>CAYJAG010000047.1:0-2849 GCA_964368385.1 uncultured Muribaculaceae bacterium | reverse complement strand
TACATCTGTCTGTTCAAACAATTCATCTGGTTTGACGTTTTTTTCTTTCGTCTTTACCCGCTCCAGCATTGCATCCAATGCTTTCTGTTCAAACAACATTCCACGCATCATTGCCAAAGCGTTCGGATTTTTGTTATAAAAATCAAACACCATATTTGGATCAGGATAGCGCGCGGCTTCGGCCCAAATTGCACGTTGCAAATCTTCATTAGTAATTGCAACTTTGTTTTGTGTGCCCCATTCCGCCAATATCAAGCCCAACTTTACACGACGCTGCGCTTCTTTTTCTTCTTTCTTTTCATCAAATTTTTCATGGTTGCTATCTTTGTCAGAATGATCATGACCCGCGTGCGCGTTTTCATATTCTTTCTTCGCCATGTCCAATTCTTGCGCTACCAAAGTTTCTGGCAAATCCAATTTGACTTTGTCGGCCAGAACATCTAGCAATTCATTACGCATTTCGCGTTTTGATGCTTCGACATATTGTTCGTCCAAAATTTTATGCACATGTTCTTTTAATGCCGCAACTGATTCTTGACCGACATCTTTGGCCAATTCATCATTTAATTCTGGCAAACTGTGGTGACGTAATTCATGAATTTTGATTTCAAATTTTACTTCTTTACCCGCCAAGTTTTCGCTGTGGTATTCTTTTGGGAATTTAACATGTATGTCAAATTCTTCGCCAACTTTATGACCAATCAGTTTTTCTTCGAATCCTGGAATGAATGAACCGCTGCCCAAAATCAAGTGATGTTTTTTTGCTTCGCCGCCTTCGAATGCGGTATCACCAAGAAATCCCTTGAAGTCAATAACAGCAACGTCGCCGTCGGCTGCCTTATAGGCATCGCCCTGCTTTTCCGCTTGGGCGCGTGATTTACGCAGATTTTCCAGTGCTTTTTCAACCTCGGCTGCTGGGACTTCGGTAACCTTTTTGGTCAGAGTGAATTTTTCCAAATCAATTTCCGGTAAAAACGGCAAGATGTCAAATTCCAAAGTATATTCCACATCTTCGCCATCTGTAAATTTTGCAACATCCGCATTTGGGGATCCCGCCAGGCGAATTTTTTTATCTGCTACAAATTTTTCCAAATCCGCGTTCATCAATTTATCGATTGCTTCGCCTTTGGCAGATGCGCCGAATTTTTGACGCAAAACAGACAATGGGATATGCCCTTCTCTGAATCCGGCAATTTTAGTTTTTTTGCCGTGCTCGGCCAAAATTTCATCGGCCGCCGAGTTAATTTCCGAAACAGAAATTAAACCGGTTAATGAATAATGTAAATCTTTAATCTTTTCTTTTTTTATCATAAGAATACTCCAAATCCACGCGGGGGCGTCTGTGCGCCCCCGTATAAAATCAGCTTAACGTTTGCTGAACTGGGTTGAACGACGTGCTTTATGTTTACCATAATGCTTACGTTCAACAACACGGCTGTCGCGTGTCAAGAATCCAGCAGCCTTTAATGCCCCGCGCAAATCAGGTTCGCGTGTGTTCAAGGCCTTGGAAATTCCGTGCTTTACTGCGCCAGCCTGACCAGACAAGCCGCCGCCAACGCACATTGCGACAACATCATATTGTCCATCGCGTTTGGTAACACCAAAAGGCTGGGCAATTATCATCTGTAAAACCGGACGACGGAAATATTGGGCGATCGGTTTACCATTGATAACAATGTTGCCTTTGCCCGGCACCAAATAAACACGAGCAATGCTGTCTTTGCGTTTGCCTGTTGCATAAGTCGCCCCATTCAGCTTTGCCGTGGCAGTCACAACCTTTTTCTCGGTGGATGCTTTTACAGCTGTGGCTTTTGGCGTTGCTTTCGCAGTCGATTCTTTTTTTACAGGGGCTGCTTTTTTCGCGGCCGCAGCTGTCTTTTTTACTTCTGCCATTATTAGCCCCTTTTATTTTTTCTGTTCATGTTCGCAAAATCTATAACCTGTGGATTTTGCGCAGCATGTTTATGTTCGCTGCCAGCATAGACATGCAACTTTGTTAGACGTTTGTCCGCCAAAGCAACCGCAGTGCGGCGTCCCATCATGCGCTTGACTGCATTGAACACAAACTTTTCCGGCTTTTCTTCGCGCATTTGACCCAATGTACGTTCCTTGATTCCGCCAGTCCAACCAGTGTGCCAATAGAATTTTTCGCCGGCAGCTTTATTGCCAGACAAAGCAACCTTATCAGCATTGATAATAATGACATGATCGCCACAATCCATATGGGGCGTAAATGTCGGCTTGTTTTTTCCGCGTAAAAGTGTAGCGGTATATGCCGCCAAGCGTCCAAGCGTGACATTTGTGGCATCAATCAGATACCAGTCCGCTTGCACTTCGCTGGCTTTCAGCGATTTTGTCGATTTTGTTAATTGCATTTTTTAAACCTTTTATTAAAAAGCCCGCCAATTATGCCCTGCAAGCCCCCAAAAGTCAAGAAAAATCATAGTGGTATTATAATACCTTTATTTATAGTAGTACTTGACAAAAAAGTATTTTTTGCTACTATTTGGTCAAATATAATAATGGGGGTCAAGATGAAGAATCATGATTGGGAAAACACAAATTTTGATGATATGAATTCAGATGATACGAATTCATACGGAGTAAATCCCTACAAACATATAGAATTTTCCGAAAAAAATGCAAAATTAAATGAAAATTTTACAATTCAGGATATAGACCTGAGCATTATTACAGGTCTACAAAAAATTCAGAAATTATCACCAAAAATTAAAGATGCGACTCTTGATGCTGTTATTTGCTGCCTATCTACATCAACAATTTTTTTTATAAATGATCGTCCATTAAATTTACAAAATCAAACTATGGAATATTTAGATTTTTGGACC
>CAYJAG010000046.1:0-4105 GCA_964368385.1 uncultured Muribaculaceae bacterium | reverse complement strand
TTGCTGGGCAGCAACGCTTTACAGCATTTTCATCAAGCCAAGCGTCGCCTTGGAATACGCAGTAAGGCTTTATGCATGTGCCCCACAAGTCGGACGCAGATACCAACTGGGTATAAAGATCTATGTTAGATTTCGATCCATTGTCCAACCATTCGCCCGAATATCTTTCACACTCTGTTTTTAACAAAGTTCGCATATCGATAAAAACATTATCAAAAACTTTATTTACATATTCCATAGCATCCGAAGGCAGCGGCTGGTCAGCCGGAAAATCTGTGCGTACACAATTTTCACGTGCATATTTTACCAACAATTCATAAACTGATCCCGATTGTTCCGGACACGCCTGGGAACCAGACCAGCTGTTTATCTCGCAATCATAAGATCCAGGATTTCGAACACGGCATGAATACGGATAACTATGCGACAAATCACCGGTTACAGCACAAACTTCGTGAATATATTTATCCAAACTTTCCTGGCAATTTTCCGAGATTTTTGCAGATCCCACATCATGAATAAACGCCAACAATGACGACAAGCCATTAGAGCCCCCACCAAACACATTGCTGCATGCATCCAGCTTTTCCTTGCACAGAGCTTCAGCGGTGCCGACCGATTGACCAATCAACATCTGGCTGTCTATATTTGCAAAGTTTTTCAGCTGTCCTACTTTTTCGTCATAGCATTGATTTACAACAGACAAGCATTCGTCGCGAACTTGCTTTATGCGCGATTGCTGCGTCTGATAAATTTCTATAATTGCCTGGCGCTTGAACTCGGACCAGACATCGTCTGCGACATCGCGACAAGTATCCAACCCGCGCGCAGCTGATGACTTTTTTTCTTCCAACGCGGTCAACAGCAAGCGGTTCGTGTTGGCGTTCATAAAATCACCATCCAAAGTGGTTTGCTTTTCCAGCTTGAAAAATTCGGGCGAATAAATCGCTGCGCCAGTATTGAAATCCAGATACAAACCAGTCACATCCAAACAATGAACAAAGTCTTTGCCGCATGCCGCGTCCCCAGTCAAATCCTTGCGCACCTGGGCGATGCATTCGTTTATTTCGGTCGAGTTGTGTGCATCATAATTTTCCAGTCGCGCGGTTTCCATTTCGCGTCCAGTGGCCCGAACGGCGGCGGCCGCGGTTATTTTTTTGCCTTCTATTGCTGCCTGCGCAACATTGCAATCTTGTTCAATATACATTCCATATGCTGATACAACCATATTCAATGTTGCCTCGCGCGGGCATGCTGATGCAACCATACTCAGGCATTGGCTGTTAACCTGGGAATATAATTTTTCCCCTTCCATATTTGCTATATCACTGCCTCCGATAAAATCCGGAGTAGACCAAATTGCGCCAATGTCGCCCGCAATGTCCAATGTTCCAGCGGTTGATAAAGACTTTGTCTTTGCCCCACCCAAAACTGCTGAAATTCCCGCCAGCTTTTGCGCGCTTTCGGATTTGTCCGCCAAAGCCGTGCTTTCGCCGGCCGTGGCAGAAAGCGAAGCCGAAACTTCTTTGGCTGTCTTGGAAACCGCATCTATATTATAATCGGAAAACGTTTCCAGCTGCCCTTGGGTCTGCCCAACCTTGCGCGCCATTTCGCGCAATCCATCCAGACGCGACGAACATGCACAACGCCGATAAGTTTCATCCTTGTTCGCACAAAATTGATCCATGCAAGTAAAGTATGCATCGCGACAAGTGTTATACCCATCCCCCATCGAGGCGGCCGTTGGCGCAATCGTTGCGCGCGCCGAAGTTATTGATTCTGTTGTTGCAGATGGGGTTGAACGCACTGAACGGACATTGCCGATCACGCTGCGGCTTGCTGTCCGCGCCTTTTGCACGGCGCTGCGCGTGGAAACTGGCTGGGTTGCAGATCTGGCTGTTCGTGTTTCGGCCGATTGAGTTCTGGTATCTGTGCTTTGCGCGCGGGCCGGAGTTGATGCCAAAGTTCTGGAATTTTGCGCGCCAAAAACAGGCGCCGACACCAGGCACACAGAAACAATACCGCAAAACTGCAAAAATTTAAGCAATTTACCCCTTGAATTTCCTTGTGACAATTCTACATTATTTATACTGAACGGCGCAAGCGGAAAACTCGCGAATCGGAAAATTCAGTGTTATAATGCGAATACTTGTAAAAGGATAAGACATGTCTTTAATACCAATGGTCATCGAAGAGTCCCCGCGGGGCGAACGCAGCTTTGACATTTACAGCCGCTTACTTCGCGACAGAATCATAATGCTTCAGGGGGAATTCAGACCTGATATGGCGAACACTATTATCGCCCAAATGTTATTCTTGGAATCAGAAAACCCAAATGCTGATATATCTTTATACATAAACAGCCAGGGTGGCGATGTATCCGCAGGCTTGGCAATAATGGACACTATGCATTATATCAAGTCAAACGTTTCCACTATCGGGATGGGCTTGGTTGCATCCATGGGTGCGGTTATATTAGCGGCCGGTGAAAAAGGAAAACGACTTGCGTTACCAAATACTCAAATAATGATTCATCAACCTATTGCGGGCGCAGAAGGACAAATAACTGATATAGAAATAAGATTGAATCAATACCAAAAAAACAAAAAAGCATTAACAAAATATATGGCAGAATTCACAGGAAAAACAGAAAAAGTTCTGCACGATGCAATGGAACGCGATAATTGGATGTCCGCGCCCCAGGCAAAAGAATTTGGTTTAATCGACGAAGTTATGGCTAAAAAGGCGTAAGACGCAGAGGTGTTCCCCTCCTGTGGAGGGGTGCCGAGCAAAGCGAGGCGGGGTGGTTCTTGTAATGCTCATAAATTAAACTAACCACCCCGTCAATTTTGCTGATGCAAAATTGCCACCCCTCCACAGGAGGGGAACACCACAGGACAAGTTATGTCAGAAAATAATGAAAACAAAATTTCACCAGAGCCACAGGTTTGCAGCTTTTGCGGCAAAGCAATGCACGAAGTTCGCCGAATTGTAACCGGCAAGAACGTCTGTATTTGTGACGAGTGCATAAATCTGTGCAATGACATTTTGGCAGATGACAATCGTCAGAAAATCACAACTGATGCATCGGCACTGCCCACGCCAACAAAAATTTATAATATCTTGAACGAATATATTATCGGTCAAGATGACGCCAAACGAACATTGGCCGTTGCGGTTTATAATCATTACAAGCGCCACAGCGCAGGTCTGCGTTCTGATGTCGAAGTACAAAAATCAAATATCTTAATGATTGGTCCGACCGGAACCGGCAAAACTTTGTTTGCACAAACTTTGGCAAAAACACTGGATGTGCCATTTGCTATTGCGGATGCAACCACTCTGACCGAGGCTGGCTATGTTGGCGAAGATGTTGAAAACATTCTGACGAGACTGGTTCAGAACGCGAACTTTGATATTGAACGCGCACAACGTGGAATTATTTACATCGACGAAATTGATAAAATTGCGCGCAAAAGCGAAAACCCCAGCCTGACACGTGATGTTTCCGGCGAAGGTGTTCAACAGGCTTTGCTGAAATTAATCGAAGGGACAATCGCAAACGTTTCCCCCCAGGGTGGCGGGCGCAAACATCCAAACGAAAGCACACTAACATTGGATACCAGCAAGATTTTATTTATCTGTGGCGGTGCGTTTGATGGATTAAATAAAATTATCGGCGCACGCACAAACGATCGGGCGGGTATCGGATTTGGCGCAAGTGTTGTCAGCAAAAAAGACCGCGAGGCCAAAAATCATCTGTCGGACGTTCAACCCGAAGACTTGGTCCGATTTGGAATTATTCCTGAATTAATTGGTCGTCTGCCAGTTATTACGACTTTGACCGAATTGGATGAAGACGCATTGGTTGAAATTTTAACCAAACCGAAAAACGCGATTGTGCGTCAATACCAAGCCTTACTGGAAATGGAAGGCGTAAAACTGACAATCAAAGAAGACGCATTACATAAAATTGCACAAAAGGCGTTGGCACGTAAAAGTGGCGCGCGTGGGCTGCGCAGCATTTTGGAAAAATTATTACTGCAACCTATGTTTGATGCGCCAGATCGTCCGGAATTGGCCGAGATTGTGATGGACGCAGACG
>CAYJAG010000045.1:0-4299 GCA_964368385.1 uncultured Muribaculaceae bacterium | reverse complement strand
GATGCGCTTTCTGCAACACGTGCGGCTGTCGCCGAAGGTATCGTTCCGGGCGGCGGAATTGCTCTGGCGCGCGCGCGCGATGCATTGGGTGGTAAATTTACTGCCGGCATGAACGTAGATCAAATCGCAGGCGTCGGGGTTGTTAACGAAGCCCTATCCGCACCCATGATTCAGATTGCCAACAACGCAGGCATTTCCGGTGAAGTTGTGGCGGACAGAGTTTTGTCATCCAAAGACTATAATCACGGATACAACGCACAAACCGGCGAATACGGCGACATGCTGAAAATGGGAATTATTGATCCAACGAAAGTTGTAAAGATTGCATTGCAATCTGCAGCATCTGTTGCTGGCGCAGTGCTGACCACCGGCGCAGTGCTGTCTGAGATTCCCGAAGAAAGACCTGCCCCAGCAATGGGTGGCGGAATGCCCGGGATGATGTAAAAATCTGATATAAAAAATCGCGGCGTTTGCCGCGATTTTTTTTAATTTGGAACACAATCAAAGATTGATGTTTTGGAATCTTTTTTATCTTTTATAAAAATGGCATCGCGAAAATTATCTTCGTGAAAACCTTTTGAACAGAACTTGCTGATCGAGCATCCACTCCAAAATCCGTTTTCGCAAACCTGCACACATTGACCATTTTCAAACTTGCCAGGATTCATGCGGCCATCTTCCTTGCAGGCGCCAATCATGGATCCATCTACGATGCAATGCCCAAATCCTGTTCCGCTGCCACCAGTCCGCTCGCGCGTTTTTGCAAAGCCTCTTTCACACTCAAGATATTTTCCGCTGCCACAGAACGAAAAAGCCGCGTCAGTTGACACCCATTCGCGTGATGCAACACCACCCCAAACATTGCACTTTTGCAAGCATTGCGGTTGATCTTTGTTTTTATCAACTAATTGATACTCGGCGGACAAGCATGAAGAAATTTTGCAATCTTTGCCAGGGTTTGCCCATCGGACACCTGGATTATTTTTTTGATTACATGCAACGCACTTACCAGCTTTTGGGTATTGCCCTATTCCGCACTCCAAATCTGCTGATACAGTCGCGACAGACTGGATTGCCGCAGGTGTGGCAGAACGAATTGTACCGGTTCCCATCATTGAAACACGCGGTGCAGCGGCAGGCTTGCGCGAAGTTTCTGGGGCAGTTTCCCGTGATTTCACAGCGGCAGCTGCGGGCGCGGTAGATTCATCTGCTTGCGCTTGAACTTCATCGGCCACAGCCGGGGATAACAAAAACGTGACTGCAAAAATTCCAGATAAAAATTTTAATTTCATTTTTTTCTCCTTTAATAAGAAACTGCAACACCTGCGGCGCGAACTGCGCCCAAAAATGGTTGATATGCGCCATCGCGCACATGACCGGAAACGCGACCGCCTTCGATACCTGTGATTTTCAAATCTGCACCTGTTTCACGCGACGCACGCATGATTGCACCCAAGCCACTGATACCAACGGGCTCTAGAAACACTGGCGCCCTGCCCGCTACAAAAGTTTCGGCTGAATTGTCAGTTGCGACGCCTTTGGTTTTTAACCATTCATCTAATGCGGCTTCATTAAAATTCACGTTGATGTCTGCGGAATAGCTGGTTGTGTCTAATTTTTCATCTTCTATTGCGACAGATTCAATCAGACTATTTAACTGGTCTGCCGAAATTTCCGCGGCCATTTTTTTTGCATCCACAGATGTTGTTCGCGCACTCAATGCATCGGCAAATGAAGTGCGACGTGCCTGGGTCATAGCACTAACCTTGGCCACGGTTCCACTTTCCGCAGTTTTTTCAATCAGAACCGCATGCACGGGCGCAATCGCAAATAATAAATTACACGCTACAAAGCAGCAGATAAAAAATCCGCAAATGTTTTTATTAAAATTTCTGTATGTAAAATTCATAATTAAAATGTCGTGCTTAACCCAACGCGAATACCCATAGACTTATAGAAAGATTCTATTTCGTTATCCTGGCTGCATACCCAATTCGGGCAAGAATTTTTCAGTTCTATGATGCCCAAAACCGTTGGATCACTTGCGGCTATTGCAGCGGCCTCGTTCGTATAATTACTTACTGCAGACGCATAAAGAGTCGTATAATAATTTTCATTCAAGAAAGTGTTTGCGGTCGCGCCACTGACATTGTAATAATCATATGTAAATCCGATGGACATTTTTACACTATTGGTCAGCGCAGTCAGCCAATTTGCAGCAATCCCCATATGCCACGCATCACCTATACCGGCGGAATCTTCAACACTTTTCGGATGCGCCCAATCAATACGATATGGTTGATCACCCGTAGATGTATACGCAGGCAGTCCAACCTCTACGCGGGCATTTACCGAATTGTTCTGATTGATTTCATAGTATGCATCAACCGCGACATATGGTCCCGACCATGAAGTATCATATTCGTGCGTAGTGCTGGTCTGGGAAAATGAAAATGTATCACCCAAATAAACATCACCTGCGGGCGCGCTGGTATCGTTCCAAAGGACCGAGTCAATAACTCCGTCGCCGTCTTCATCAATCATAACCAAAGGACTGCATTGGGTTTCGTTCGCCAAAGTAATGCAATACCCCGTCTGCATTAAAAGCCCAGCATTTCTTGTGGTTTTTAGAGTATATGATAAATGGCGGTATCCGACAGATGGTGTCAGCTTTGCATTTCCAATATTGAATTTATCAACCAATCCAAAACCCAGGTTAAATCCAAACATGCTGCCCGATTCGCTGGTCCCAGCAGACAGCCCCTTGCCATAAACATTACCCAGGACTACATATTCAGATCTAGAATCACTGGGATCATCCCAATAAAAAGTATCAACGTAATAACCACCATTGCTGATGTCGTCATCAATCATGTGCGAATCGCCGACCTGCATTCCGTATTTCAGTCCTGCATCCATCTTTAACGTGCCGAAATTGTATCCAGCAACGGCATCAAAAACATTCCAGGAAAGATTGTCATAGTGCAGAATGCTGCCGGCTTTATTCATATCTATCTGCCAGTTTGCAGTCTGACGCGTAATTCCACCAGAAAGCGAAAATCCATTTTGATCGGACGCAGCCTTTGGTGCAGCGTTTTTTTGGTATTGATAAGAATCTGTCGGATACGACCATTGATTAGCCGTGGTGCCAGCGGCCTGATACCTTGCGGATTGATTAGCGACGGGCTGACCATATTTGTATTGAGGCGATTGATAAGACCCGTTGTAATAAGTTCCAGCAGCATCAGCAGCAACCGGCGAAACAAATAAAACGGCAAAAAGTATTGAAAATTTTTTCATATAAATAAATCCTGCATTCTTAAATTCTATTGTTCTGATTCTACCACAAAAACCAGCGCATTGGAACGAAATTGTTTGGCATGCATCAGTAATAAAAATACTTGAAAAAAAGAAGTATTAATGTAGAATCCGCACATTCGCGGTCGTGGCGAAATTGGTAGACGCGCAGCACTAAGGATGCTGTGGAGAAATCCTTGGGGGTTCAAGTCCCCCCGACCGCACCAGCCCTGGGTTCGCAAGCGAATTTCGGCTGGCACAAGCCGAGTGAGCATTCATCACTCGATTCCCATAATTTCGATTCCCATCATGTGGCACCTTAATAATTGGCGTTCGGTTTTTCCCCCTGTGGCAGTGTATCCACTCTGGTGTTCCCCTCCTGTGGCACCGCGGCTCCCCTCCTGTGGCAGTGTGTTCGCTCTGGTGTTCCCCTCCCTTGGAGGGGTGGATTGCAAGCAACGCGAAGCAAGACGGGGTGGTTCGGGTAATATGTGTTTTTCTGAAAGTATCGTGATTACAAGAACCACCCCGGCGCTTCGCGCCACCCCTCCAAGGGAGGGGAACCGAGTGCCGGGCATGTTGCCACAAAATTGGGAAAGCTGGTTTAAATTCCCGTCCAAGGTATTGATGTTCCATTTGGGAATGTATAGCAAACGCCATTGTTATCACAAATCTTACTTCCCTGAACCATTTTGCAATCTTTTTTTGCCGATCTGGCAATTCCATCACTGCTGTAATCAGTTCCGTCGGTTGTAGTCGCCCTGGGGCATGCTACTTTATTAAAATCACCGGTGCCGGTGCAGTAATATCCATTGGGACATACTTCGCAATTTCCAGCATTGACCCAACTGCCCACGCCGCAAATCGTCCATCCCGCCCAAAAATCCTTGTTCCCAGTGCTGCCGACCGGGATAGTTGTTATTGTCGGGGGTGTTAATCCAGCGCCGCCGAACCAACCAGCAAAGACACTTCCCGACTTTATCGGTAATGGCAAGGTTATTG
>CAYJAG010000044.1:0-4801 GCA_964368385.1 uncultured Muribaculaceae bacterium | reverse complement strand
ACCACCATTTTCCCAGCAATTGCAAGCACCCCAAGACGAAGTATCAACTTTCTTCCAATAGTTCAATGGGCACATATTTTCACCGCCTGTCAATATACCATATGTGGAAACAATTGTTGCAATTTGGGAATTGCTGTCAAAATCAGATTTGCAGAATGCGATTTCTCCAGAATCCAAATAATGGTAATAGTTCTGTGTCAGGTTCAAGAATCGCTTTTGAATAAACTTGCCACCATAGTTTTGGCAATCTGCAGATAAACTATTAACCACCTGATTATAAATTTCTGTTGCTACTCCCTTTTGATGCATTTGCGCAGTATCAATGGTATAGTTGTTATTGTTGGAAGGCATGCGCAATCCGTAATAAACATCACCAGTATCATTCAGTCGCGATCTGTCAAAGCCACCGAAAATCTCGCGTGCAAAGGCATGATTTTCACCTGTGTCGCAAGCTTCAACCTCGATTAACCTTTTGGCACATGGAGACAAAACATAAGCTGTTTCAGAGGTTCCAGAATAATCATATGTTTCAAATGTGAACCAATCCAGTGCCAGTCCACTTGAAAATATACCGCTTATTGGATTATAGAAATTGTTGTATGATGTTCCGCCAAAGCTGTCAAAGCATTGCTTTACCACCGCACGGCAGGAATCGGTTAAATCTTGATCTTTACGAGTTGCAATGTATTGGGCAATAATTCCATTCCCATCAGCATCACCGAACATATTATCACATGCTGCGACATACTTGTTACATGTGGAATCCAATAATTCTATAGTTCCTGGCGTCAATGCCACATTGCCATTTACGATTCCGGACATAGCGGCGGTTATGGCCTGGGATCCGTTCATATAACAAGACGAAACAAAGTCCATGCATCCAGTTTTTATCTCGTCAACCTTGTCGCGTTGCGAGTAATATATTTCCATCATTGCCTTGTCCAAGTAATCGGCCCAAACCTGGTCAGAGATTTCTTGGCAATTATCCAAAGCTGGCTGGGCAAACTGGCGAACCTTGTTTTCGAACGAGCTGACGAATGCCCGATTTGTGGGGTTTTTAGCCAACCTTTGATCACTGATGGCCAGCTCTTGGGAAAAGTTCAACAGCTCTTGCAACTTGTAGAATTCAACCACTCCCTCTAATGGTTTGCCTGTTGCGACATCAATGTATTTTCCATTATCCAAACATTTGTGATATCCCGCGCCACAAACCTCTTCAGAAAGTACGGACTTTTCAATCTCGCGCAAGCATGCTGTCGCGTCCAAAGAGTTGCGTTCCTGGCGATCTTTGACGCGCGCCAAGTCCAGCATAGCACCTGTTTCGCGGACAGACGCGGCCATTGTTTTCTTGGTTTCATCTAATTGTTTTTGCACGGTGTTGCAATCTTGCTCTATCGCCATCAAATAGGCCGTGACCGAGCGCTGCAGGGCTGCATCATTGCAATCATCGCGCACTGCCTCGCGGCATTTGGCATAAATTGCTGTGTAAAGATTTTTTCCATTGTATGCAGCGACTGCCTGCCCGCTGTCAACAAATCCAAAGCCCGCGGAATCGTCCATTTTAATACTGATGGCATTCATGCCTTCATAAACGCCGCCAACACTTGCGTTTTCACCTTTGATAGAGTTCATGATTGCCTGCAGCAGCGCGGCCGATGCGGATTTATCACCGGTCAGGGCATTTTCACCTTCGCTGGCTTTTTTCATAGCAGCGGCCTGGGCGGCGGTCATTCCGACCGTATCCAAAGATTCCGTGAAACTGGTAAGCTGTGTGCCCGCGTCTTGCATAACGCTTTGTGCGGAGTTTATATCAAAAATGCGATCCGAGCAGGAACAACGCTGATAATTTGGATTTTTGATAGTGCAGAATTGATCCATACATGCGAAATAAGCAGACTTGCATTGGTCATAGGCAGCGCCTGTGCGGGTTGAAACCGTGGCTGTTTCGGTGGCTGCGCGTGCGGAAACGACTGGCGTGGCGGCGCGCACGGAAACATTGCTGCGCATAGGGGAAACACTACGAGCTGGTGTGGATATGGCCGAACGCGCAGAAACCTTGGGAAGATTGGCCGCCGCTCGGACAGCGCTTTCTGTGGCGCGCGCGCCAGTTTCAGTTGTGGGGCGACCAGTGCGACCATCATGCACGGCGGCGCCAGCAGGCATGGCAAAAACTGCGCAAGAAATCGCTAAAAAGGCAAATAACTTTCTCATCCTTGGGCGTATTGTAGCGAATTTTATAAAAGCCCGTCAACATAACATTTCAATAATAATATGCGCATGCATGGGGGTAAAAAAGTATGATAATTTGTAGTTGCAAAACGTAAAAACATAGGGTATGATTGCGTTCGCTTGCGGATATGGCGGAATTGGTAGACGCGCTAGTTTCAGGTACTAGTGGGGCAACCCTTGGAAGTTCGAGTCTTCTTATCCGCACCAAAATTATTATAATGGCGAAACCATTCTGATAATTTTTGATAAAATGGGGTTGTAGCTCAGTTGGTAGAGCGCTGCGTTCGCAATGCAGAGGTCGAGAGTTCGAATCTCTTCAGCTCCACCATTAGTTTCGGGTTAAGACAACTATTGGTCTTGTGGCGGAATGGTAGACGCTGAGGACTTAAAATCCTTTGATCATTGCGATCGTGTGGGTTCGAGTCCCACCAAGACCACCAAAAATAAAAAATGATTAAAAAAAGTTTTAATCTTTATTGCTCTTTTTGCTGGCGCACCCGCGCCTGACTTTTCTTTTGCGCCATAAATTTGCGCTTTTATTTTTCACACAATTAATTTAACATCTATTAGTAAAATGGAGTTATCACCATGTCCAAAGACATTATTTTAACCGGCGTAAAACCAACTGGCAGATTGCATCTGGGCAACCTGGTTGGGGCTGTTCGTCCAATTATAGAGATGTCCAAAAAGTCCCAAGCTTTTGTTTTTATTGCGGATTTACACGCACTGAATGCGATTCACGACCCGAAAATTTTACAAGAATATGTAATGGAAGAAGCGGCGGTATTTTTGGCATTGGGATTGGATCCTAAAAATGCGGTTTTCTTTCGCCAGTCAGATGTACCCCAGGTCGCCGAACTTTCAACCCTGCTGATGAATATCACGCCAAAGGGTCTGATGAACCGCGCCCATTCGTACAAGGCAATGATGGATAAAAATGCTGCCGAAGGATTGGATACGGATGCTGGCGTTAATATGGGGCTGTATACTTATCCTGTTTTGATGACGGCGGATATATTGCTGTATGGCGCGGATGTTGTGCCAGTCGGCAAAGATCAAAAACAACACCTGGAATTCGCACGCGACATCGCGGGATACTTTAACAATACTTATGGTGAAATATTCAAATTGCCAAAGCCGTTTATTCAGGAAGAAACTGGAATTATTCCAGGGCTGGACGGCCGCAAGATGAGCAAATCTTATAACAATCAGATTGCAATTTTTGATACAGAATCTGAATTGAAAAAGAAAATTATGCGTATCGTAACGGACAGCAAATTACCAAACGAGTCAAAAAATCCGGGTGTATCCGCAATCTTTTTGCTATATCGTCATTTCGCGGATGAATCTGCAACAAAAGAAATGCGGGATAAATTTATAAATGGTGAAATTGGTTATGGGGATGCAAAAAAATTGTTGTTTGACGCAATAAACGATTATTTGGCCGCGCCACGAAAAGAATATGAACGCTTGATGAAAAATCCCGATGAAATCCATGAAATCTTGAAGTCGGGCGCAGAAAGGGCACGGACGGTTGCCGCGGCAACCACAGCGCGCGTTAAAAAAGCCATGGGATTAAATTATTTTGGATAGTCAAAACGCACTATTAAAAAACCGCGCATCGCGCGGTTTTATTTTATCGTTGGTTTAATAATTTTTCATAATAGTGTTGTATATTACTAAACATAGCAATATATTGGGTTGCAGTCCCATGGGTCTGTTTTTTTGGTGCTATTGGTTTTATAATTTTTTGAACTTCTTTCGTATATCCTGCATTGTGAAGTTCAGAAATATAAGGTGCAGTTTGTGCACTTAATATACTTACCTGATAATCAATACTATCTGCTATTAAAAAATAATCAGGTATAGAGCCATCAGGATCAACAACGGCACTTTTTATACTTTCAATCACATTTATTATAGATTTTTTATCCTTCCGATCCCATTTGCGAATGTTTTTTATATCTCGTTCAACGCTAAAGCGACAATCTCCCCATAGTGTTCCGTATGCAACCTCCAAAAAATATTTATTAAAAGCTAGCGCCAGCCGCAGCATATTTTGTTTTTTTGCCAAGCTTTTCAGCTCCAATTTTTCTAAATAATATAATTCTGTAATAGCGCTCATATAAATCTCCAATATTTTTTTAAGAAATAGTTTTTCTTATCTTTGTTTTTGCAGTTTTGGGAACATTTTATAAAATGATTTTTCAAACTCTTTTAAGTCATTACTCTTATCTCGCAACTCTGGATATGTTTGATACACCAAGTCTATAAAGTTTTTAGTTCTATACTGCATTATAAATTCTTCAATGTTATTTACATTAGTATTTAAAATTTCTTTTAATTTATTAGCCCCATCCCATGCAATTTCTGTTTCACCCGTATAATAAAGAGCAGCATGTATTTTAGATTTGTTTTTGTTAGCATCTTTCGCACATTGTAAAGTGTTCATTATTTCACATAAATATGTATCTTTTACAATGTCCAAAGTATCCGAGGCAGTTAAAGAATAAGCAAAATCAAATTGTTTATGTAAAATATAAGGTCTACGTTTTATTTCCATGTTTATGTA
>CAYJAG010000043.1:0-5388 GCA_964368385.1 uncultured Muribaculaceae bacterium | reverse complement strand
ATTTTAGTAAGCGTGCTAAATCATAAATTAAACCCGCCCGAATGGGCGGGGGTTTTTATTCTGACGTATTCTTGAACTCTCCGCGATCCAGCATTGCTGCTATTTCATGATGTTTTGTTTTCTTTGCACTGGTCATCGGCAGCTCTTCTTCGGTTATTGCAAAATGGCTGACCCATTTATACGGCGCAATCGTCAGATTTGATGCTTTCAGCAGCATGCTGATTTTAGAAATGCTGGTACCTGGGGTTACTTGAAATACGCCATAAGCAACAACTTTGCCCTTTATCGTGCGTTCCATAACAGCGGCCGCCAAGATGTCATCGTTTTGCAGATACAAATCTTCCAATTCGTCTGGATAAACATTTTTACCAGATTCCAGAACAATAACCTGCTTTTGCCGACCTTTGATTATCAATCGCTTTTTCTTATCTAATTTCCCAAGGTCGCCTGTCTTGAACCAGCCATCTTCAAATGCCTCTGCATTTGCGGCATCATTTCCAATATAGCCCGGCATTACCATATTTCCGCGCATCCAGACTTCACCAACGCCTTCCTTGTTTGGATTATGAATTTTGATTTCGTTTCCAATCAATGGCCCTGCATAATATGTCCGTCCATCTGCCATCTTAAACTGGAAATTAAAATTCGAAGGGCCAGTGGTTTCAGTCAAGCCATAGCAATCGCCGACAACAAATCCCAGACTCTCAAAAAATTTACGGACTCGTGGCTTTAATGTTGCGCCTGCGGAAATCAAGACTTTGACCCGTCCACCAAATATATCCTGAATCGGTTGGGTCAATTTTTTTACAATAAAACCCAGACCAATCAATTTTAAAAATCCGCGCATACCAATAACAACTCGCATCAATCCATACACATGCTTTTCTTTCAGGCTGCTTATGATTTTTTTGTAAAATCCTTCCCATACGCGCGGGACTGCGGGAATAACCTCTGGATGGTATTGTTGAAAATCTTTTAGAAATTCCTTTGGATTCAACGAAGGTTGTAATAATAAAGAGCAACTGGTCATTATTGGGGAAATAATATTTATCACAACCCCATAAATATGATACAGCGGCAAAAATCCATAATACATATAGCCAGGTTTAATCACAGGGCCATAAAACTGCGCGCCCTTGCCCAAAGATACTATATTATTATGCGTCAGACCCACGATTTTAGGATTTCCCGTTGAACCACTGGTAAAAGACAACATCGCCAAATCATCCAGATTCACATCGGCTGCAACAAAGTCATTTTCATCCACAGAATCCAATGTTTCAATGTCAAACATTTGCGGCCCATCATTTACAAAGTATGATTTTTGTGCCAACGCCAGTTTGCAATTTGTGTGTTTCATCATATTCAGATGCTCGGTCTTTGACAGACCTGTATCCAACATAAGAACTTGGGCACCCTGGGAAGTAATTGCAAAATAAGATTTTATAAATTCTGGCGTATTTCCCGACAGAATCGCAACCACGTCGCCTTTTTTAATGTTGAACTTTTGCGCCAATAAAACAGCACGTTTTTTAACCCCGACTAATAAATCCCCGTAAGTTTCACCCTGGCGGACAAAAAATACGCGTGCACTATTTTCAGTACACATCTGATACAGCATGTCATAAATGTTTTTAAACACGATTGAACTCCTTTAAAATCGCCAAGGCAGTGTAGCCTTGGGGGCAAGGAAAAACAACCTAATTAAATTATTATTTATAAAATGACCCGAAACGCAATAATTTAATAATTTCGGTTGATTTTTGATGAATCGTACCCTAGAATAACCCCGCTAATACCAAAGGTTAATAAAATGGCTAACAAGAAAAAAGCATCAAAGATTGTCGTGAAGATGAATAATCCGGAAACCGGCTTCTTTTACACGAAAACCAAAAATACAAAGTCTGAAAATACTCAGGGCAAAATGAAAATGCGTAAATACGACCCAAAGGTGCGCAAGCATGTCGTATTCACTGAAACCAAAATGCCATCCTAAAAAACGCGCCGATGGCGCGTTTTTTAGAGTATAAGGCACAAGCCCATAAGGCATAGATAATGAACCTTTATAAATTCGTTTCTGATTCCATCAAATCCGGCCTGACGGAAATTTCTGAATTAAAGGGCGCAGATTTGTCTGCAATCAGCATAGAAGTTCCAAAAGATCGCATCTTCGGTGACTTTTCAACTAATGCTGCCATGGTCTTGAATAAACAGTTGGGTAAAGCCCCTCGTCAAATTGCAGAAATAATTTTACCAAAAATAAAGGCGTTGGATTTTGTATCGGATGCATCTATTGCTGGCCCGGGATTTATAAACATCAAATTAAAAAACGAATTTATTTTTAATGCGACAAATCAAAACTCTGACGTAAAAACTAAAAATCCTGAAACTATTGATATGGACTATGGTGCATACAATGTGGCTAAGTCTTTGCACATTGGTCATTTACGCACCAGCATTGTTGGTGATACATTAAATCGTATCGCCAGATTTTTGGGTCATAAAACCATATCTTATAATCATATCGGTGATTGGGGACGCCCAATGGGTTTGGTTATGGCGTGGATAGAAAAAAATTCTATAACTGAAATAACCCCAAAAGAATTAGATAATTTTTACCCATTGGCCGCAGAATATGCGAAAAGCAATCCCGAATTTTTGGAACGCGCCAGAATAATAACTGCCCAGTTTCAAGATGGTGATCCAAAATGGACCGCGCTTTATAAAAAATTTATGCCTATTTCCCTGAATGCGATGAATGACATTATAAATCGTTTGGGAATGCTGCCATTTGATAATACTTTGGGCGAAGCAAACGCATCAAAATACCTGGGGCCGGTTGAAAAATTACTGCAGGGCAAAAACCTGTTGCAAGAATCTGATGGTGCGCAAATAGTTGTCGTTCGCGAAGATTCCGATACCGGGCCCATGCCGCCGTTTATGTTTTACAACTCTCGTGGGGCAGATACTTATGATGCGACCGACTTGGCTGCATTGTATTACAGAAAAATTACAGATAATCCAGACCGGATTATTTATCTGACCGATGTTCGCCAAGCCTTGCATTTCAAGCAGGTTTTCCGCGTAGCGTCCAAGATTGAATTGTTTAAACCAGAACAACTGGAACATCAGTATTTCGGAACAATAAATGGTAAAAATGGACCATTGAAAACCAGGGACGGAAATGCTGCAGGATTGCTGGACATTATAGAAATTGTAAATGACGCCGCGCGCGAACGCGTTGCTGTATCAGGAAAAGATTTACCTAAAGAAACCATTGAGATGATTGCAATGGCCGCATTGAAATTCAATGATTTAATGCATGATGTTAAATCGGATTATATTTTTGATGCAGACGGGGTTGTCCAATTCGAAGGTCGCACCGGCCCATACATCCTTTATACTGCGGTCAGATTGAACAGCATATTGCAAAAAGGCAAAGAGCACATAGCAAATAATAAAACCGAAATCTGTAATCTTGATGAAGCTGAGCGCAATTTGTTGTTGGGAATTTTGGATTTTGATCGGTCCGTCCAGGCGGCTTTTGATAAAAGGGCAACTGATATAATCGCGAACTATGCATACGACCTTTGCCAGCTGTCGAACACTTTCTATCACAACTGCCCGATTCTGCGTGAAGACGTTAATCCAGCATTGCGTGCGCGCAGATTGCAAATCGCCGCAAAGGCTTATCAGACTCTATCCACAGCGATTGATTTGATGGGACTCTCTGTGCCCCCTGAAATGTAATTATTCGTATCTTAACGCGTCTATGGGATTTAATTTAGCGGCTTTGCGCGCAGGCATAACGCCAGATGCAATACCGACCACGACGGCCACCCCAATAGAAAGAAATACCGATGCAATACTCAACGGGATCGGCATATTCATAATGCCCGGCAGTAATGTCTGGGATAAAATCACACCCAGAATAAAGCCTATCATACTGCCTAAAAATGAAATCATGATCGCTTCGGACAAGAACTGAATTGTAATATGGCTTTCGCGGGCGCCGATTGCTTTGCGTATTCCAATTTCCCTTGTGCGCTCGGCTACACTGACCAACATCATATTCATAATACCAATAGATCCCACCAATAATGACACACTGGCGATAGCCATCAACAGCATTTTCAGAAATCCTGTAACGGTATTCATGGTTTCCATAATTTGTTTCATATCTGTAATTTGGAAATCGTCGCTGTCGGCATCTTTTAATCTGTGTCTTTCACGCAGCAGTTGCGTGATTTGATCAACCGCGATTGCATTATCAGCGGACGCATTCAGTTTAACAACCACCTGAGGAACAGAGTCTGGAAATTTAGAGCCTATAACCCGTTTTTGCAAGGTAGTTATCGGCATAAAAATCATATCGTCGCTATTAGTTATCCCCGCACCACCTTTTTCCTTGGTAACGCCAATTACGACCAGCGGCACACCATTCATGCGAATCACTTGACCGACCGGATCTGGTCCCAAATCTAACTCTTTGGCAACCGTGGGGCCAACTACGACATAAGTACTGGCATTACGAACAGCCGACCAATCGAAAAAGACACCCTGGTCCATTTCTATATTCTGAATGTTCTGATAAGTCGGATATGCACCCATCGCACTGGTATTCCAATTTTTATTTCCAAAAACGATTGTTCCGCCAGATGTTCTGGTTGGAGTGGTATATTCTACATCGGGTAATTGTCCCAGCGCCTCGGTATCAGAAATAGTCAGAGTATTCGCCCCCGACATTGTGCGAATTCCACCGGATTGTGATGCGCCCGCGCGAATCATAATTGTGTTCGTCCCCAATGATGAAAATTGACCCGTTATCTGGTTTTGCACAGCGTCGCCAACCGACATCATAATAACCACGGCCATAACGCCGATAATTATGCCAAGTATAGTCAAAAAGCTACGGATTTTATTTCCGACAATGCTCAGCCAGCTCTCTTTAAGAATGTCATTAAAGGTCATCGTCTCGCCCTTGCATAAATCTTAAGAAACCAGTCGGATCGTATCTGCCAACATCATCCACTGGATATTGTTTTTCATTAATTTTTGATTTTGCTGATAAAAATTTATTTTTAGATTGTTCTTCCACATCTTGCAGCAAAATCTCTGCTTGTTTTTTGGTTAATCTCATCAAACCAACATCTATACCAAACTTTTCTTTAAGAACCCTTTTTGCTGCCAAAGCCTCATTAAACACATTATCATCAGGATAATTTTCTATCCAAAATTTTATATTTTCCGGTGGATATCCAAACACAGCCCCGCGAATAAAATGAACCATGTCGATTACTTTCGGAGTTTTTATATTATTAAGTTCCGGGTTTTTAATTTTTATTTCTTCGGACAATTTAATAATTTTATTAAAAATGTCGGTTTTTG
>CAYJAG010000042.1:0-5853 GCA_964368385.1 uncultured Muribaculaceae bacterium | reverse complement strand
TTTTTATTGTTTGTCAACGTTTTATATAGGCTTGTAATTATGGTTTATTTGTTATTGTTTATTTGTCGTTTTTTGTCGCTATTTACTAATTGCTCTTTGCGATGGGTTTAATTTTGTGATATAATCCCTCCATAAGAAAAGGAGTAGGTGCCATGGCTGATGACAAGCTTGATTTATTAGATCTGGATGATGAAATAGATTTACCAGATGTGCCCGAAGATGGCGCTTTGGCATGCAGTGCTCGCCCGCGGCGCCCATGGTTGTTATTTGGTGCGGCCGTGATTGTCATAATACTTGCGATCTATATTATAGTGCGAATCGTTATGCATAACAGCGCAACCGATTCGGTAGAAATTGATTTAACTGCGCCGCAGCCGCAACCAGAGCAAGCCGCGCCAGCCCCAGCGCCAAATGATTTTGCCGCAAGTGCGGATAAAGTTATCGCAGGCCAACCGGAATCCGCCGGTGCGCCAGTTCGCGTGGTCGAAGACAGAAAAGATGTAGTGTTCAAGTCCGATGCCCCGTCCGCGCCAGCCAAGGCTATGCCAAAGGTTGAACCCCCAAAACCAAGACCTGTTGCAAAACCGGTCCCGACCCCAGCAGCGCCAGCTGCCCAAAAGCCAGCGTCCAAGCCAGTGGTAAAAACTCAGGCAGTCGCGACAAGTAATTTTTATGTTCAATTCGGTTCTTATGGAACACGTGCCGGCGCAGAATCCGCGCAGAAAAAATTGCAATCCTCGCACTCTGGATTATTCGCAAGTCATCAATTCGTGATTCTGGCGGCGCAACTGCCAAACGGAAGCACGACCTATCGCTTGCGCATTGGATTCAAGAATTCACAGGATGCCAATGGATTTTGTCGAAATGCAAAATCTGATGGACTGGATTGTTATGTGGCCAGATAATAGGGCCGATAAAAAATCGGTAAATCCGAGATAAAACAAAAATAAAGGAATTTAAGATGAAAGCAGGTTTTTGGGAAATACTTTTAGTAGTAATTTTAATTTTGGTTCTTTTTGGACATTCCAAAATTCCAGAGGTTATGAAAAATCTTGCCAGTGGAATCAATGTTTTTAAGAAAGAGCTGAAAAAAGATGATGCGTCCGATAAGGCACCAGCAACAAAAGCGGAGCCAGCAGCAACACCGATAAAAAAGATTGCAAAACCAGTTGCAAAAAAACCAGTGGTCAAGAAAAAGCCCGCCAGCAAAAAGAAATAAAAAATCCCGCGCAAGCGGGATTTTTATTTGGGCAATTTGGTTTAGTGTCTTTGCTCTTTATTTATTTTTATGATAAAATACCAGTATGGCGAAAAAGCAAAATTTTCTGCCCGATTCTATTCGGGGCGCGGCGTGCGGTGTGGCATTCCGTGGATTGGGCGTGGCCTTGATATTTCTGGGGGCATGGCTTTGCTTTGCTTTGATTTTTCATAATCCTTATTTGGACGGCTTTGCTGCGGCATCTAGTTTTGGTCGCCAAAGCTTGATAGGAAACATTGTTGGTTTTATTCTTTATGGTATAGGTTTTATCCCCGCGCTTTTCATTTTCCTTTTTATGGCGCGCAGCGGCATTGCAATGATGTTGAAATGGGATGAAGGTTCGCCCGAGTACAACATTTTGCGTGCCTTTATCACTACCATAATCGGCTCGTTCGGGTTTGGCGCAGTTATGCCATCAAAGGCTTGGGGTGGTTTGGTCGGCGCGATTGTTGCGCACGACATTGGGTTGTTTGCAAATGGTTGGGTTTTTGTTTTTGGAATTATTCTGATCGCCGTATTTTTATTGATGGCAGGAATTATTTTACATATCAGATGGCAAGACTTGAAAATGCTGTGGACCGCATCACGCAAGGCCACACGCGTTTTGGTCGGTATTTTGCGTTTGTACCCAATTGCAACTGCTGCGCCCAAAGATGAAGAAATAGAAGAACCAGATGAATCAGAAGAAGTCAAATCCAAAAAAACAAATCCAAAAAAACAAACCAAGAAAATAAAATTTGCGGCTAATAATTATGAACTCCCGCCGCCGGAATACTTGGAAAAATCGGTGTTTGCCAAAACAATGGTAACCAACGCGTTAAAGCGAAATGCTGCCGCAATGGAGGCGCATTTCGAAGAATTCGGCGTCTATGGCAAAGTCGAAGGAATCAAGCCGGGCCCAATCGTCACGCTTTACGAGTTCGAACCTGATTCGGGACAACGTATTGCAAAAATCACCGATACCGTCAAAGACATGACCCGCGCCATGGCTGCAGAAAACATTCGCATCGCCCATATCCCGCGCAGCAATTATATTGGCGTTGAAATGGTAAATGTGAATCGTCAATTTGTTCGTTTCCAAACTTTGGTTACAGATGATAAATTTATAAACTCTAATTATCATATACCACTGGCCTTGGGTGTGGATATAGGCGGAAATCCAATGTATTTTGACCTGGCCAAAATGCCGCACGCTTTGATTGCGGGACGAACTGGTAGTGGAAAATCCGTATTTGTACAATCAATAATCATGTCGATTGTTTATCATTTTACCCCAGATCAATGCAAGCTAGTTGTTATTGATCCAAAGGGTGTTGATTTCACCCCCTGGCAAGACATTCCACATTTAATTATGCCGATTGTAACGGATGCAAACATGGCGGTAAATGCACTGAAATGGTCAGTGCGCGAAATGGAAGACCGATATAAAAAATTAAAAGATCTGGGAGTTCAGAATTTAGAGGGATACAACGAAGCCGTTCGAAAGTTGCGCGACCGCGGCGAAAAGCTGACCAAGCAAGTTCCCGTTGGTACAGACCAGGAAACCGGCGCGCTTGAATTCGAAGAGCGCGAGATTGATTTGTCCGACATGCCGTACTTGGTAATCGTTATTGACGAGGTTGCAGATTTAATGAGTGTTGCGCGCAAAGAGGTCGAGGCATGTGTTCAGCGTCTTGCGCAAAAAGCGCGCGCGGCCGGAATGCACATCGTGGCCGCCACACAAAGACCAGACACCAGTGTTATCACCGGCGTTATCAAGGCGAATTTCCCAACACGAATTTCTTTCCAGGCGCGGTCTAACATTGATTCCATGACGACATTGGGTGAAAAGGGCGCCGAACAATTACTTCCGTCTGGGGACATGTTATTTTCCGAAGCGGGCAGGGTGCCGGTCAGAATTCACGGGGCCTGGATTGAAAACAAAGAAATTAATAAAGTTGCGGATTTCTTGCGCGCCCAGGGTGCGCCCGAATATGTAGAAGGCATTGATAATTCGCCTGGTGATTTTGGCACATCCGCGGCCAGCATAGATGTTTCAGACATTCCAGGAATGGCAACCGGCAAGGAAGCCAAAGATGCAGACCTTTATCGCCAGGCGGTTGATTATGTGGTGCGCGATAAAAAGCCAACGATTTCCTATGTTCAACGACGCTTGGGCGTTGGATATAACAAGGCCGCCGGATTTATCGAGCGCATGGAGCGCGAAGGCATTGTATCCGGTCCGGATGGAAATAATAAAAGACACTTGTTATGATAAAAACTTTTATAGACATTCATGATTCCAGATGGGAAAAATACAAAATTGATTATGCAAAAATTGCAAATTCAGCCGTGGGTTTTGTGCGTGAAAAAGGCGATGGCGAAGTTTCAATTATTTTAACAAATGATTCTGAAATCCACGGCCTGAATAAAAAATACCGCAAAATAAACCAACCAACAAATGTTTTGTCTTTCGAGACGGGTGATGCCGAGTTAATGGGCGACATTTATATTTCTTTTGATACAACCATGCGTGAGTCTGTGCAGGAAAAAAAAGGTTTTAATGATCATGCTGCGCATCTGGTTGTTCATGGCGTTTTGCATCTGATGGGTTATGATCATCTGAATGATATGGACGCGAAAAAAATGGAATCTGCAGAAATTAAAATTTTATCAAAACTGGGGGTAACAAATCCGTATAAAGAGCAAAGGAAAGATAAAAGTTTATTATTGGCATTTGGTTCTATTTTATTGGGTGCGATTACATCGCTTGGGTTTGCGCCATTTAATTTATGGTGGATGACAATTCTTGGAATTGGCGCTGCTTATTATTTAATCTTGGGACGCGAAAAGGCAGTCAGAAATTCTATGCTGTTTGGTGCTGCCTATGCAGCTGCATCGTTTTGGTGGGTATTAAATTCTATCTTTGTTGTGCCAGAACTTGCGGCCCAGTTCAGAGTTTGGACCATCCCGGGTATAATCGGAATCGGTATTGTCGGGGCATTGATTTTTTCATTGCCTTTTATAATGACAAATCGCTGTATGCGGCGGTCAGATGCATCCACAGCGATTCATCCTTTTATTTTTTCAGCGTCTTGGACACTTGTTTTATGGCTGCGTGAATGGTTATTTACTGGGTTCCCATGGAATCCGATTGCAAACATTTCGCTGGGTTTCCCAACAATGGCAAATTCAATGTCCCTGTGGGGTGCAATCGGTTTGACATTTGTAATTATTGGATTGATTGCCGGCGTTATCGAATTTATTAAAAACAAAAAAGTTATTCCGATAATTATTTTTTCTGTATTGGTGTTATTTGGAATTTTTTATGGGAATCAAAATATAAAACAATCAGAGGATTATAATCAAAAATCACAAATAATCAGAATTGTTCAGCCGGCGCAAAGCGGTCAGCAAAAGGCCAGCCACTCGCGCGAGCAAGCAATAGCAAATGCCAAAGAAAATCTAAAAACATTGGTTAATTTGGCCAATGCAGATGGCGCGGCCAATATAATTATTTTTCCAGAAACTTCGTATCCTTTTGTGATTTTACAAAACAAAGATGAATTGGAATTTGCCAAACAGCTGGGACGTCCAGTTATTGTTGGCGCGACAAGTTGGCGCGAGGGGAGTTTTTATAATTCAATGGTTATTGCAGACGCAAATGGAAAAATTGAAAAAATTTATTCCAAAACCCATCTGGTTCCATTTGGAGAATACCGGCCATTTGGTGATATAGTCCCAACACCTGGGCAGTTAGAGCGAGGAAATGGCCCAGAAGAAATTATTTTTTCAGGATTAAATTTTGTTCCAGCAATTTGTTACGAGATTATTTTTTCAGATTCTTTGGTGCCATCTGACAAAAATCCCCAGATGATAATAAATCTGACAAATGATACTTGGTTTGGAAAAACGCCGGGAACTTATCAGCATTTGGATATGACGCGACGCCAAGCCATTGAAATGGGATTGCCCGTTGTTCGCGCAAATTATTCGGGAGTGTCCGCGTTTGTTGAGTCAAATGGGCGCATTATTTCCAGCTTGCCAGTCGGCGTTTCTGGCGTTCTGGATGGTCAGGTTTGGGGCGCACATCAAACACCATTTCGCCGAATTGGCTTAAATTGGATGATGGCCATTATTTTGGCATTTTCGGCCGTCTGTATTTTCGCCCTGAGAAAACGCAAAGATTAAAACTATCTTTGCGCGCCGCCAGAGTTTGGATTTTCATCACCCAAGTATTTTGCAAAATCTGAAATGTTGCAGTTTGTGGCCGACAAGATTTTTGCAATGCTTTGGGTGGATGGCCATCTGGGTTGTCCTTCGCGACTCCATCGCTTGCTTTTATTAAAAGTTGTTGGATCCAGACCACTGTTTTTTGCAAGCCCCGAACAAGAAAGGTTATGTTCGGCGGCGAAACGCTCGATGGCGAACCAAATGCTGTTATGAGTCATGCAATCTCTCCTTTGCATAAATCCCATTATTCCTAGGATTGTGTTCTAATAATAATTGAAATGCGGAATAAATTCAACTATAATTTATAGGAGAGTTTTCTTATTAAAGGGATGAAGGATGAAGGATGAGGGATGAAGGGATTAAATTTGTTTAAAATAAAACTC
>CAYJAG010000041.1:0-5871 GCA_964368385.1 uncultured Muribaculaceae bacterium | reverse complement strand
GTTTATAATCTTGCGCACAGTGGGGAAATTATAATGAACTATAACGAAATTCGTAAATTGTTTCTGAATTATATGGAAAAAAATGGACACAAAATTGTCCCTTCGGCATCTTTGATACCGGATGATCCGACTTTGCTTTTTACCGTTGCGGGCATGGTCCCATTCAAAGAAATATTTTTGGGGCGTCAACCCGCGCCAGCAAAACGTGTTGCAGATTCTCAAAAATGTCTGCGTGCTGGCGGTAAGCATAATGACCTGGAAGATGTAGGTTATGACGGATGGCATCATACTTTTTTTGAGATGCTTGGTAATTGGTCTTTTGGTGATTATTTCAAAGATGGCGCCATAGAAATGTCATGGGAACTTTTGACCAAAGATTTGGGTTTGGATCCATCTAGATTGGTTATAACGACTCATATCTCTGATGATGAAGCTACAAAGATATGGAAAGACTTAACTGGCAAAGAAGCGATAAGATTGGACAAGCCTAATTGGTGGTCGGCTGGGGATGTTGGTCCGTGTGGGCCTTGCACTGAGATTTTCTATGATTATGGTTCTGATGTTCCGGGGGGATTGCCGGGTACTGCGGATGAAGACGGCGGTCGCTATATTGAAATGTGGAATAACGTCTTTATGCAATATGATAGGGGCTTTGATGGCGGTTTAACTGATTTGCCAAACAAGAATGTGGACACGGGTGCTGGATTAGAGCGTTGGGCTGCGATGTTGCAAGGCGTTCGTGATAATTATAATACAGACTTGTTTGTTGAATTGAAATCAGCGGTTAGTGATTTAACAGGCGTGAAAGAAACAGCTGAAAATAAAGCTTCATTCAAAATTATCACAGATCATCTACGTGCAGTAGGCTTTGCTGTTGCTGATGGAGTTATCCCCAGCAATACAGAACGGGGTTATGTAATCCGCCGTATTTTAAGACGCGCAATGAGACACGGACAAGTCCTGGGGCACAAGGGACAATTATTGTCAAAATTGTACCCAGCATTAGTTCAGCAAATGGGGGATGCATATCCAGAATTGGCGCGCGAGCAAGCAAAGGTTGTTGCAACAATAGAAAAAGAAGAAAATGCTTTTGCTGAAATGTTGCAGAGTGGATTAAAGTTGTTAGAAAAAGAACTGCCTAATGTATCGGGCAAGACTTTGGCTGGGGATACAGCGTTTAAGCTTTATGATACTTATGGCTTCCCATTAGATTTGACTCAGAACATTCTAAAAGAACGCGGGATGGATATAGACATTCCAGGTTTTGATGCAGCTATGGCACAACAGAAAGAACGTTCAAGAAATTCCCAAGTTTTCAAGGGCGGTCTGGCGGATCACAGCGTTGAAACGACCAAATTGCACACAGCGGCACATTTATTACAGGGTGCGTTGCGTCAAGTCTTGGGCGATGGCGTTTTCCAAAAGGGCAGCAATATAACCGCGGAAAGATTACGTTTTGATTTTTCCTTTGATAGAAAAATGACCGAAGAAGAAATTCGCGAAACCGAAAAAATTGTTAATGAAGCAATCGCGGCCGCTGTGCCGGTGGTATGTGCCGAAATGTCGGTTGCGGATGCCAAAGCTGCCGGTGCGCTGGGTGTGTTTGACAGCAAGTATGGCGAAAAAGTCAAAGTTTATTCTATTGATGGGTATTCGCACGAAATCTGTGGTGGACCTCACGCGACAAATACCGCGGATTTGGGCGGCTTTAAGATTCAGAAAGAAGAATCCAGCGCGGCTGGTGTGCGCCGGATAAAGGCCATAGTTGGCAATTTCTCATAAATCTCTGCTTGTTCCCGTTTGCTTGACATGGCCGTAAATGAATGCTAGAATTGGCATAAGCCGCTTTGGGGCGGAGATTCACTACAAATAAATTTCCAAAAAATTCAATTTGTTTATTCGCAATGAATTTCCTGTCCCGGGGCAAATTTTTAATGTAAATAAAAGAGAAAAAATAAAAATGGTAAAACTTAAAACAGAAAAAAATCCGCAGGACAAAATAGGTAATTTGCCTTTCCTGCGCAATGGTGATAACTACATCGACGATGACAAAGGTGTCGCCATCGCTGCAACTAAAAAAGCAGTCGCAGAAAAGCCTGGTAAAGGCAACGTATCGGCACCAGCTAGAAAACAAATTAATAAAAATGGTGGCAAAAGCATTGTTAATGCGCCCGTGCACGCTAATAAAGCAGCGGTGGGGAAGCCAAATAATAAGCAAAATAATGTGCCAAATGCTAAAACTGGCGAACGCCACAACAATAACGCCGAGCCTGATGATGTAATTTCATTCTTCGCAATGGGCGGACTGGAGCATGTCGGTCAAAATATGTATGTTTATAAATATAAGGGCAAGTATCTGATTGTTGATTGCGGAATGGGCTTTTTGGATCAAGATGTCGGCGGAGACGATGTAAAGTATTCTGATACGACCTATTTGGAAAAGCGCAAAAAAGACATAGTGGGAATCGTATTGACTCATGGTCACGAAGACCATGTTGGCGCAATAAAATATGTTTGGCCTAAATTCAAATGCCCAATTTATTGCACCAGATTTGTGGGTAAATTTTTAACGCGCACTTTTGACGGCATAGGAATTGATTACAAGCCATCAGATATAGTCGTGTTTGATCATAACGGCGCTAATTTTAATGTTGGCCCATTTTCTATTGAAACTTTCCACGCCAGCCATTCAATCCCCGAGGCTCAGATGATTGTCATCAAAACCGGGGCCGGAAAGATTTTACATACTGGCGACTGGACATTTAATGACCAAATTCCGATTGAAAATCCAACTGATTATGCACGTTTGCGCGAAATAGGCAGCGATCCAGACTTGCTGGCTTGCGTATGCGATTCTACTGAAATCAAACGCCAAACTCCCCAAATTACCGAGGTTGAAGTCGGGGAAACTTTGGAAGGAATTATGAAGAAAGCCCCAGGGCGAGTGTTTGTTTGTGGCTATTCACGCAGTCTTGCACGAATAAAGGAATTTAGTAAAGCCGCAAAAGCCGCAGGTCGCGTTCCATGTATAAAAGAACGCAGCAATCCGCGTCCAGTTCCTTATGTAGGTTTGCCAGAATTCCGCGAAATCGGAATAGAGTGTGAATACCTTGAAAAGGACGACGTTGTATTGTTCAAGGACATCAGTGAATTAGCTGCGGGAAAGCAGGCGATTTATATGACTGGTTCCCAGGGTGAAAAATACGCTATGCTGACGCGCCTTTGCCGCGGTCAAGTAAAGGAATTAAAATTGATGCCGACTGACACAATCGTGTTCAGCGCAATTATAATTCCAGGACGCGAAACCGAGGTATCATTCCTGTATAATAAATTGGCAAAAATGGGTATACACACCCATACAATCTTTGATACAGAAAATTTGCATGCAAACGGCCACGCTGGTCGCCCAGAGTACGACCGCTTTTATGATATGGTTCATCCCCAGGTGATTATCCCAATGCATGGCGAGTATGTGACAGAAATGCTGAACGCGAAAATGGCGATGGAGCGCGGCGGAGCAAAGCAAATGATGCTGGTTCATAACGGCGACATCGTTCGATTGAAGAAAGGCGAAGAGCCCTATGTTGCCGAAAGCTTCAAGGTCGGATTTATTGTAATGGAGGGCGAAACCGAGCGCAGTGGTGATGATCCAGTTCTGAAAAACCGGAAAAAACTTTCAACCGAAGGCGCGGTCTTTGCGACACTTTCCGTTGATAATCGTGGTTATCTGAAAGATGTTCCGGCTATTTCTTCGGCAGGCTTGTTTGAATCAGACAGCACCGGATACGCCAAACGTCAAATTCAGATTGAAATCACGAATTTGATAAAAGAGCTTAACAAAACGGATCGTAAAAACCAAGATAACCTGCGTGCAGCCGTAGAAACGGCGGTAAAAAAGGTGATCAGGCCGATGATGGGGGATCGCAAATCTCCAGCAATTCATGTCCATTTTGTAATTAAATAAAAAATCCGCGTTTTACGCGGATTTTTCTTGCATTTTATAACGAATACTTGTAAACTCCCTTGGCTGGCGCGCCAGAACTGATTAAGCAATGATGTCTTTTTGGTCTCATTCGTGATAAGGATTCTGCAAATAATGCCGGCACCAAAAAACCAAAAAGGATAAAAAATGGCACGTGATGGCGCAAAGCGCAGCACTCGCAAACTCAAGATTTCCCGCCGTTTGGGCGTGAATTTATGGGGTCAGGCGAAATCTCCGTTTAATAAAAGAAAATATAAACCGGGTCAACATGGCCCAACCAGCCGTAATGGAAACACTTCGGAATATTCAAAACAGCATCGTGCAAAGCAGATGTTAAAAGGGTATTACGGAAACATCGGCGAAAAGAAATTTCATAAATATTATGAAGAAGCATCCAATATGCGCGGCGATACACCAAGCAATATGATTGGTTTGCTGGAAAGACGCTTGGATGCGATTGTTTATCGTGCAAAGCTGGCACCTACGGTTTTCAGTGCGCGTCAGTTGGTCAGCCACGGACATATTTTGGTAAATGGCAAACGCGTAAAGATTTCCAGTTATCAGGTTAATCCGGGTGACGAAATCACGATCAGCGAAAAAGCAAAACAAATGCCTTTGATCGTATTGTCATTGGAATCACCAGAACGTCCATTTGCAGAATATGTAAAAGTGGACAGCGCAAACTTTGTCGCGACCTTGGTCAGAATCCCAGAGTTCAGCGAAGTTCCATATCCAGTTCAAATGCAGCCGGAATTGGTCATCGAATTTTATTCCAGATAAAATGGAATTTATTCAAAACAAAAAATCCGCCATCCGGCGGATTTTTTTTGGATAATTTTTTTTAATTCTTTAACTTTTTCGTCCATTCATTATCTGGGAAATTTGTGCGCAGCATTTTCGCATAGCCGTTTGCTTGCTGGGGCAATCCAACTGCTGTATAAGCTTCGGTCAATCTGAACATAGCCTCGGGCGTCATGGCGGTTTCTTGGGCCCCGGTAACGATTGACTGCAAGCGGTTTATCGCACTGGTCCAATTTTCTTTTTGCATATCACGTCTGGCAGAATACATAGTCTTACCAGCCAGATAGTTTTTCAGAATTATAATTTTATTTTTTGCGTTTTTCGCATGTTCGGAATCTGGAAATCTATCAACCACCTGCTGGAACTGATTCATAGCGTATGAAGACATCCCAGGTTCGCGGCGAACATCAGAAACTTGGCGATAATAGCACATCCCGCGCAGGTATAAAACATACGGGACATCTTTGTGTCCGGGGTGAAAGCGCATAAATCTGTCTGTTGTCAGCAGCGCGCCAGCAAAATCACCATCCATATACTGGCTGTATGCCGCCATAATCAGTGCGTCAGATGCCCACGGGCTGGCCGGAAAGTTTGACTCCGCGCGGATAAATTCTTCGGACGCTTTGGTATAGTTTTTGCCATTCAGCTCGGAATAAGCAGAATTATAAATCTGCGGCAAAGTTTCTTCTGGTTGGACAGCCGCTCCGCCACAGGCGGATAAAGCGCAGCAAACAGCAAACAACAGATATGTTTTTTTCATTTCTTGATTTCCATTTTGTTATCAGAGTATAATGCCTTTTATGAAACTTGGCAAACACATTTTCAAAGTGGGCATCTGGACCGCTATATCGCGAGTTTTCGGATTTATTCGCGACGTTTTAATTGCAAATGTTTTGGGCGCAGGGCGATTATCTGACATTTTTTTGGCAGCGTTCAAGCTGCCTAATTTATTCCGCGATTTGTTGGGTGAGGGCGCATTGTCCGCGGTGTTTGTTCCGATGTTTACCGATCAAAAGAAAGCCGACGCCTCGGCATCCGTGCGATTCGCAAACAACTTTTTTTCATGGCTGATGGCATTGTTGCTGGTG
>CAYJAG010000040.1:0-5942 GCA_964368385.1 uncultured Muribaculaceae bacterium | reverse complement strand
GGCGGAACTTATGAAGTAAATCAAAGCACAAATCAGGGAATAACTGCATGTGGAACTGGAATGATTTCTGATGCGGGGTCATCTGTTATCGGGTCCTGCCGAACACCAGCGCCAGAAACAAAAACCTGCGCAGCAGGACAATACTTGCCAGCAAACAGCAGTTCTTGCAGCCAGTGTACTGCGAACAGCTGGTGCGCGGGCGGAACTTATGAAGTAAATCAAAGCACAAATCAGGGAATAACTGCCTGTGGAACCGGAATGATTTCTGATGCTGGTTCATCTGCTATCGGGGCTTGCCAAACACCGACTACCACTTGCGCGGCTGGACAATACTTGCCGGCAAACACACTGATATGCACGACCTGTGTTGCTGGAAATTACTGCACTGGTGGCACATTCAGTAAATCAACTTCTATTCAGGGCCTGGCTGCATGCCCAAATGGCGGAACATCATCTGCGCAAAGCCCAGCCGCGTCAAGCTGTTACAAAGCTTGCAGTTCGGCTGGTATGAGCATTCTTAACTCTACAAGCATAACACCAGTCGCAGAAAAAGTTTATTGGACATCCAGTGCGTACCCAATTTGCAACTTTAATATAGTTTGTCTGTCGGGTTATAGTTTGGTAAATAATTCTGGAACATTATCTTGCGTGCTTGACGCGGTAGTATGCAACACCGATCCAAATGCATCGGCATTCAATGCAAATTGCGAGTCAACAAAATGCAAATTCGGTTATCACTTGGAAAATAAGAAATGCGTGTCTAACAGAATGGCTTGCCCTCTTACAAACGGAACAGGTGTAAAAGAATGGATGAGTGATAACATCACAGGCGGCAAATGGACACAATGCACGGCAGATAGCTGCGAGGCCGGATACACATCTGACCGGTCATTGACCAATGAAAAAAAGCCATGCGGCGTATGCCGAAACATGCGTAATGCCAGTGGCGAAATAGTGGTCAGTTCGTGGAAAAATACAAATTGTGAAATTGCAACTTGTATGTATCAGGGTGAACTTTATCGACTCAGCAATAACGAATGCATCCCAATCTGCGACATAAACGGACGCGAAGATGATACGGGAACAATGCGCTGGGATTCAATAAGCAAAAAGTGCGAAAGAACTTGCAAGCCTGGATTTACCGGTTGGTAATAAGTTTGCGGACCAAAGGAAGATCTTTCCCGCCCTGCTCTGTTATAATTTTTTCCAAGAATTTTTTTGTAGTGTCAAAATCAACTGGCAATGTGTAAAGCCTGTCCAAGTAAGGCTTTGCGCATTCGTTGCATACAGCGCGCGATGTGCGTGGCGATAAGTGAGTCAGATTATCTGTTCGCCCACACCCACTGCATCTGGTTAAATCCAATGCATAACCCAGTTCGCGAAGTAAATTTATTTCCCAGCAAAGATACAACTGACGTATAAAGCTGTTTTTATCAACTAAATCATCGTTCATGCATGCACACAAACCATTCAGCATTGATTCGGTTTCTTGCCAAAGAGTTTCATATTTTTCACGCTCTGGCAACATCAAGCCCAGCAAAGAAAACGCAGAATTCATCATACCCAAAGCAGTCGCATCAGACATCAATGGCGCACAAAGATTTTTTTCAGCTTCCCAGTGAAAAACCCCCAACTGCGAATCCAAACGTGCATTCCACGACACCAATCCGATTTGACCCGTCAAAGGTTTATTTTTCTTTGCAACCTGTGCGCCCTTCATCATGCCGACCAAGATGCCATAGTCGCGCGTAAAAATGCGCGCACATGTATCTCGTTCCGCAAATGGACGCAACTCTATTAAGATTCCGACGGATTCAAGTTTCATAAACTTTATTATAACAAAATCGCGCCCAAAGGGCGCGAGTTTTATTCGGCGGTTTTTTCTGCTTTCGCTTTCTTCACCTTCGCCGGTTTTTCGGCTGGCTTTTCTATTTCGTCCGAATTTTCTGCGACGATTGATTCTGGCACAACTTCTTCTTCAATCTTTTTAGTACCAAAGGTCAAAACTTTGCCTGCTGCTAATGCATCAATTTCATCTTGGGTCTGTGCCACAAAGATTTTAATTGGAACAATCACATCAGGATGAAGCGCAACTTTCGTATCAAAAGCGCCAATGGTTTTGATTGGGCTGCCCATCAGAACTTGGGCTGATTCAACTGCAACGCCGGTCAGCTCTTTCAACAAGCGCGCGATGTCACGGCTGGAAACGCTGCCATACAGATGACCAGTATCGCCGGCTTGGCGAATCATATGGAATTTTGCTGATTCCACTGCTTTGCGGCTTTCTTCGGCGGATTTTTTCGCAGTTTCATGTCTTGCGGCCAATTCTGCCTTTTTAGATTCGAACAAAGCAATGTTTCCACGCGAATAGCGCAAAGCCTTGCCGTTCGGCAGCAAGTAATTGCGAGCATAGCCGGTCGCAACATCTACTTCGTCGCCAATGTTTCCAAGTTTATTAATTTTTTCTGTAAGAATAATTTTCATAATCTGTCCTTTTTCAAGTTAGGGATGAAGAATGAGAGATAAAGGATAATGGTGAAACAACTTCATCCATCATCCTTCATCATTCATCCTTAACCCAAATGGTTACGTACGAACGGCATCAAGCCCAAATGGCGAGAGCGTTTGATTGCAACCGCCAAAGCGCGTTGGTCTTTTGAAGACACGCCGCTGATGCGAGATGGAACAATTTTTCCACGTTCGGTAATATAATGTCCCAATAATTTGACATCTTTATAGTCGATTTCTTTACCCTTTAACGGGTTTGATTTTTTGCGATAAATCGCTGCGCGAACTGCCATTTTATTCCGCCTCCTCTGCGTTCTTTTTCATCATGATTGACGGGCCTTTGGCCAGTTCATCAACACGGACATTCAGAAAACGAATAACGTCTTCGTCAATGCGGGCGCGTCTTTCCAGCTCTGCAATCTGAGCGCCTGGCAACTCTATATTCAGCATGACAAAATGAGCCTTGCGGTTTTTGCGGATGACATAGGCCAAACCTTTCAATCCCCAGAATTCTGTGGACTTTACGCTGCCGCTAAGTTCTTTGATTACTTCAGAAAATTTATCCGCTTTTTCTTTAACCTGCGGTTCGGTCAAGTCCTGGCGAAACACCAAGACGCTTTCATAAAACGCCATTTTATCTCCTTATGGTCATTATAAAATTTATCAGAATGGTGCGGATGTTGCGTATTGCGAAGTTTTTGACGAGCGAGTGTATTAAACATACATGACCGAGTCAAAAACAAGCAAACACAAAACAGACGTGCCGTTATAATAAATTTTCGCTGGGCTGCCACACCATGCGGCAACCAAGAAGCCCGGGTATTATGCCTATTTTTTCAATAAATGCAAGAAAAAAATAACATTCCGTCATTTCGTTATTCTGTCATTCTTATTATTTTCCCATTGACGCGATTCGTGTAAATTTACTATGATTAGTTCGTTGAGGGATTTTAATGAATACCAAGTTTCACAGTTCTTTGAATAGAATGGCGCTTTTTGCAGCCTTGGTGCTGATTGGCGTGATTTTGTTTTATCCAGATTTTATGCAGGTCGCCAGCGTTAACATCTGGCTGAATGGTATAATCATTGGAACCACAATTTTTGGAATTGCGATATGCTTTTTCGATACATTGCGCTTGGTGCCGGAATACAAGTGGATGAAAAGATTCTTTGCAGGCGATACCAAAACCAATGATTTGCCCCCTATTCTGCTGCGTCCCATCGCAATTATGCTGACCCGCGCAAAGTCGCAAAAGAAAAATTTCATCAGCACCCAGGCAATGAACAGCTTTATGAATATAATTATGGGGCGATTTGAAGACCAGCGCGATCAACTGCGTTATATTACCAATGTCTTGATTTTCTTGGGTCTTTTGGGAACATTTTGGGGATTGATACACACAATTGGCGGATTTTCCGACTTGATTTCCGCACTGGATTTTAATGATGAAAATGTTATGAGCACAATGCAACAAAGTCTGGCACATCCATTGGCAGGTATGGGTATTGCGTTTTCTTCATCGTTGCTGGGATTGGCCGGATCCTTGATTGTTGGGTTTTTGGAGCTGCAAACGACAGCTGCTCAGAACTCACTATACCGCGAACTGGAAGAAAACCTGGCAAATAAAACCAGACTGGCAAAACAGGTTGATATGGATGATTCGGCCGGGAATGTAAATGCGGCTGTAAAAGATTTGACAATCGCTATCGCGCGATTGGAAAAAACCGTGAGAAAGATAAAATCGTGACGCGTCACGAACAAGAGGGAGAAAAACATGCTAAACATTCGTTTCAAAGAAAAAACCAACGCTTGGCCGGGCTTTGTTGATTTATTTTCCAACCTGGTAATTATCCTGGTGTTCTTGCTTATTGTGTTCGTATTTCTTTGGACTACGACTAATGTATTCAATGCCAAGGCCACAAATAAAAAAGTGACCGAGCTGCGTCAACTAAATGCGGATCAAACAGAACAAATCGCCCAAATGACATCTGACGAGGCCGAGGCAAAAAATCTGCTGCTTTTATCGCGCAGCCAAATGGAAATTTTGGAACAAGAAAAAGCCGATTTAAATCAAAAACTGAACATGGCAAATGAATCAATGGGCCAGCTGCAATCGCAAATGTCGGCTTTGGCACAAGAATATCAAAAAGCTGCGGACGCAACTGCGGCCGAACGTAATACGCTGCAAGGTCAAATTCAGCAATTAAAAACTCAACTTACAACCGCAGAAATGGGGGCTGCTCAACAGCAAAATTTGGCGGCCGAGGTCGCGCGACTGAATAATATGTTGAACATTGCAGACCAACGCGCGCGGGATCAAGAAACTCAATATGTTGAAATGTCGGGTCGCTTGAATAAAGCCATGGCTGATAGAATTGCCCAGTTGAATCAGTATCGATCCGAATTTTATGGAACCATAAAACAGGCATTGCAAGACTCCAATAAAGTTGATACCAGCACGGATCGCTTTGTTGTCCCCAGCGACATCTTGTTCGCCAAAGGATCATATACTCTTTCGCCCGAAGGCAAGAAACAGCTGAAATTAATTGCGCCTGCGATTGCCAGCTTGGAAAGCATGATTCCGGCCAATGTTCCATGGATAATTCGTGTTGATGGACATACCGACAAAACACCAGTTGTGCCCGGCACGACAAGATATGTAAATAATACTCAGCTTTCTTTTCTACGCGCCCAGGCAGTAGTGAATGAGTTAATCAAGGCGGGAATTTCACCACGGCGTTTGGTACCCACCGGATTCGGGGAAACGCATCCTGTTAATTCTGGAAATGACGTTTCATCACTGCAAAAGAATCGCAGAATAGAATTGCGACTGACAAATCCATAAAAACAATCAAACAAAAAACCGCCGATTGGCGGTTTTTTTTACTCAATTACCTCAACAACTTTGTCGCGGCCAGTTTCGCCCCGAACTATTTTAATTTTGGATTTTGCAATACCAAAATGGGTGGACAAAAGTTTTATAACCGCCTCGTTCGCCTTGCCGTCCGCAGGCACGGCAGTCGTATAAACCTTTATCGGGTCACCAGGCACGACTTTGTTTTCACATGCCTTTGGCATAGCGCGAATTTTATAAATCATTTTTGTATTTTTCATCGTTTAACAAATGAACATGAAAATGCATTATACTTTGGTATGATCCGGCATTGGAAAGGATACGACATTCGTTACCAATGCCAACCACATCGGCTGTGCAGCGAACTGCTTCCCAAAATTCTGATTTTTCTTTGTCGGACGCATTAGCATTAAAATCTATAAAATTTATAAACTCGCCCTTTGGGATTACCAAAACATGAACTTTTGCTTTTGGATTTATATTATAAAAAGATACTGCATTTTCATTTTCATAAATCTTATTTGCTGGTATTTCGCCACGAATAATTTTTGCAAACACATTATTTTTATCATACATAAT
>CAYJAG010000039.1:0-6068 GCA_964368385.1 uncultured Muribaculaceae bacterium | reverse complement strand
AAGATTTGGAATCGGATTCCGCATCCAACCGAATGTTCTATCCTATGCGCGGCGTCTATGAAATGGGTTCGGTATTCAAAATTTTCAATACTGCCATGGCAATAGAAACAGGTATAGGTTTGGACAAGGAATACTATATCAAAGAGCCCTATAAAATTCTGGACAAGAACGGGCGTGTTGCTGCCGTAATTCGTGATGTGGCCAGTTTTAAGCCGCCGCGGCCGCGGCTGAATGTTGCAGAAATTATGTTGCATTCTTGCAATGTCGGTTCTGTGCAAATCGCACTGGCATTGCCACCAAACACCCAACCAGAGTTCTTTGAACGTTTGCATTTGGACAAATCACTGGATCTGGAATTTGGTCGGACAGAAAGACCAATGATGCCGGCAAAGTGGGGACCAGTAGAGCGCGCGACCGTTGCATTTGGGCACGGGATAGCTGTGACACCTATGCATGTTTTGCTGTCGGTTAATGCGGTTGCTAATGGATTTTATGTTCAGCCGACCATAATAAAACGCTCGGTCGGCGAAATGTCTGGCGCACGTGTCGTATCACCCGAGGTTTCGGACTCTATACGAAAAATTATGTTCAAGATTGCGGAAACAACCAGCGGCAAGAACGCTAGGGTGGCGGGAATTAACATCGGTGGAAAGACAGCTACTGCGGAAAAGCGCGTGAATGGAAAAATTGATACCAAGAAAAACTTGACATCATTCACCGCAGTATTCCCGATCGAGTCACCACAATATGTCATGATGGTTTTGCTGGACGAGCCCAAGGGAACCCAGGCTTCGTGGGGTCTGCGAACCGCCGCATGGAACGCTGTGCCAACTGCCGGCGCAATCATGGACGGAATCATGCCATTGCTTTTTGAATAGTAAAAACAATAAATCTAATTATAAAAGATTATTATCTGGTAAGTGATAATTTCAGTTCAGCAATAGTCTGCAATTCCCGTAATTCATAACATGCAGTATTAAATTGCCCAGAAATTTTATTTTTTTGGTTTTGCAAGTTTCCAACCTGTTTACCCATTTCCGTCAGCCGATTTAATAGATAATCAATCTCGGTAATTTGGGCAAAATCCAGACTTTTATCATTCATGTATTTGTTCAGGATTTTAAGTATTCTGTTGCATTCAAGTATTATCGAGTCATAAACGAATGTGGTTTCGGTCAGTTGCTTTTCAATTCTTATAGAATCTTGGCGACGAATTTCTATCGCTTGCGGCAGGCTTGCTTGGCGCGACTGATTAGTTTTAAGGTCATTAAACTCAACCGTATAAGTCAGATTAGACGCACGCCAGCCCGAGGTTTTAATTAGCCTGGTAGGATTAAGTCTGACTACATAATTTAAATCGTTAGAGTTCTTATTTTCTTGTGCATTTGCAGTTTTTGATCCCGCGAACATGCAAAGTGCGGCAAGCAGTATTTTTAATCCAGTTCGAGAATTGTAATTTTTCATTTAATTCTCCTTTGATAAGATTTGACAACAAAATTGCGAAATTGTCAATAAAGAATTTGCAGAAATTCCAATATAGTAATTTGCTTTTGTATAGTTTATAATCATATTGATAATAAAAAAAGACTGAAAGCAATGAGAACGATCGTAGAAAAGTCCATGCGGGGGCAAGCATGGGTTTTGTCCGTTGTAGCCGGGCAAAATCAAAGTACAGAGCATAAAGAACAGATAACACAAGATGATGGATTGTTATCACAAATCCTTGCGTCCCGTGGAATAACCGATTCGGACGAAATTCGCAAATTCTTAAACCCTACAATCAAAGAATACATGCCAGATCCTTTTGTGTTAAAGGATATGGACATTGCGGCCAAGATAGCGTGCGATGCTGTTTGCTTGGGCAAAAAAATCGCAGTTTTTGGTGATTATGACGTTGATGGAATCACATCGGCCGCAGTAATAATAAAATACCTGCGTGCTTGCGGCGCTGATGTTATATGGCATCTGCCTGATCGCGAGGCGGAAGGTTATGGTCTGAATCTGGATTCTATCGAGGATTTTGCAAAGCAGGGCGCAACATTACTGATAACCGTTGATTGCGGAATCAGCGGTGGCGCAGAAGTTGCGCGCGCCAAAGAACTGGGGTTGCAAGTTATAATAACAGATCACCACAATCCAGACAAGATTCTGCCCGGGGCAGATGCAGTTGTTAATCCAAAGCGCGCGGATGATACATCAAACTTGAATTATCTTGCCGGCGTGGGCGTTGCGTTTATGTTTTTGGTTGCGTTGAATCGAGAGATGAAAAGCAGACCAGAAATCAGCAATCAAAAACCAGAAATAAATTTGTTGGATTATCTGGACTTGGTTGCGCTGGGGACAATTTGTGACACTATGCCGTTGATTGGATTAAACCGCGCGTTTGTTGCGACCGGGATAAAGGTTTTGGATATGCGCCAAAACATCGGTTTGGGCGCGCTGATGGAAATTTCAGGTATAAAAAAGACATCTGTTTATGCTGCGGGTTTTGCAATAGGGCCACGATTGAACGCTGCTGGGCGTCTTGATTCTGCTACGCCTGCATTGGAATTATTGCTGACAGACAACATTTTAATCGCGCGTGATTTGGCGGCAAAATTGAATGCTATGAATCAAGAGCGAATGGAAATACAAAACCAAATCATGCTGGCCGCAATCGATTTGGCCGATGGATGTGTGGCGTCTGGAAAGCGCAGCCTGATGTTGTGCCAAGATGGTTGGCATGGTGGCGTCATGGGAATTATCGCAGGCAGATTAAAAGACAAATACAATATGCCTGCATTGGTCGCGACACGAAATGATGATGTGATAAATGGAAGTGGTCGATCAACCATTGGTGTGGATTTGGGACGAATTATTCATGATGCGCTGAATGCTGGGATTTTATCCGAAGGCGGTGGGCACTCGGCAGCAGCAGGATTTACTTTGCCGGTTGCAAATCATGCCGCATTTTGTGAATTTTTAGAAAACGCGGTAACACAGCAGCTGGAAATATGTCCGACAAAATCTGAATTTATTGCTGACGCTCAGCTGGATGCGGCCGGGGCAAACATGCGATTGGTTCGCGAACTTTCCGCATTGGCGCCATTTGGCCAGGGAAATCCAGAACCTTTATTTATTTTAGAAGGTGGTATGTTGGCCTGGGCCAGTGTTATGGGCAACGGCGCGCATTTGCGTGGAAATATACGCACTTCGTCTGGTGAACTTTTGCCATTCGTCGGATTTAATCTGGTCCAGACCCAGGTCGGAGAATTTTTGTTGGACGATGCAAATATAAATCGTAAGATAAGACTGCTGGGGCGGGTCAAAGAAAATGAATATAACGGCCGCGTCAGCGTTCAGTTTGTTTTAGAAGATATAGCGATATAGAGGAAATTTATAATGAAAAAACTATCTGTTATGATTTTTGCCTTTTGCCTTTTGCCTTTTACATTGTCCGCTGCGGTTGATAATGTGATGGTTAAAAAAGCCGAGGTTTATCTGAACTCAATCACTGGTTTGTCTGGTGATTTTTCACAGGTGTCAAATGGCAAAAAAGATTACGGAGTTTTTTCAATACTGCGTCCAGGACGCGTTCGGCTGGACTATAAAAAAGCGCCCATACAATTAATTTCTGACGGCAAGGATTTATATTTCTTTGATAAAAAATTGGATCAAATTACGACGGTGCCATTAACCAGCACGCCAGCTGGAATACTGGTTCGCAAAAATATAAATCTGCGCACCGCTGATATAATAGTGTCTGAAACAACCACTACCAAAGATTCTTTCGGATTAAAGATGCATATCAAAGGAAGCGAAGGTATGGGTAATATGTTGGTGGTTTTTAATAAAGAACCTGTATCGTTAAAATCATGGGTTGTGACTGATGCAACGGGCGTAAAGACAGATGTGAAGTTTTCAGGGCTGAAAACAAAAACAGATTTTGCTAAAAATTATTTCCAGATTCAAAGACACAAGACAGCATCAACCAGCGCTGGGGATTCTTACTACGAATGAAACGAACAATAGTTAATCTTTCTAATAAAATTATTCTTAGCTGTGTTTTAAGTGCGCTGATGCTGCAACCTGTTGTTGCTGGTGACAAATTGTTTGTTAATAAAGTTAGTGTTGTAACCAATGACGACAAGCCGAAAACTTGTGGCAAACTTGTTCAGGGTGGATTGCTTTATGGTAATGCAAATGGATGTGATGTTTATATTAATGGTGACAAAATTTCGTTGAATGATGTTTTTGTAATAGGTTTGGGTCGTGATGCGCCCGATACATTAAAATTGGAATTTCGCAAGAAAGGCTATTGTAAAACATTTGCGTATCCAATCGAAAAACAGGTATACAAAATCCAAAAAGTAAATGTGCCGAAAAAATTCCGCGCTTATTCAAAAGAAATTAAAAATCGGATAAATAAAGAATCGCTGCGTATTAAAAAGGTTCGTCAGGCTGCCCAGGGCGACACTGCGCATTATTTTATGGAATTGCGTATGCCAGCGGGGATTGACAAGTACCCCAGCAGCGGAGTGTTTGGTTCGGCGCGCAGCTATAACGGCAGCTCAACAAAATCATTTCACAAAGGATTGGATTTTGCAGCTCCCGGTGGGACCGCAGTTCGCAGTGCGGGCACCGGAGTTGTGATTCTGGCCGAAGATCATTATATGAATGGTAAAATTGTTATAGTGTCGCATGGGCACGGAATTACTTCACATTATTTACATCTGGGTAAGATAAAGGTCAAAGTCGGCGACGCGGTCGATGAAAAAACAATAGTGGGATTGGTTGGTAACTCTGGGCAATCTAGCGGCGCACACCTGCATTTCCAAATCAACTGGCGTCAGGTGTCGATAGATCCAAAACAAGTGACAAGGTAAAACAAAATGTTTGGAATAAGCTTTGCGGAATTTTTTGTGATCATAATCGTCGCGATGGCTGTGATTCCGGCGAAAAATTGGCCTCAGGTTTTTCGCGCCTTGGCAAAAATGGTAAAGTTTGTTCGCGAGCTGATTTGGAAAATCACCGATGCAACCGAAAGCATAAAAGATCAGGTCGAGCGCGAATTGCCAATGGACGATATTATTCGCAAAACGACGGATGATTTGACGGGCGCGTTTGCCTCGCCCAAGAGCACAGAGGCAAAATTAAAAAAAGATAAAAAGATAAAAAGAAAATGACAGACAAGAAAATGACACTTTTGCAGCATTTTGCAGAATTCCGCCGTCGGCTGCTTTGGGTGCTGGTGATTTTTTCTTTGGGGTTCGGGGTCGGCTGGTTTATTGCGCCCGCCGTGCAAAAATTTTTGACCAGCCCGCTGATGTCTGTTTGGCCAGATGGCTCTATGATTTATACGGGTTTGGCCGACGGGTTGATGATTCAGTTTGATTTGGCGACTTTGTTTGCAATTTTTATAACTATTCCCTTTGTGTTGTGGCATTTATGGGCGTTTATCGCGCCGGGACTACGTCGCAAAGAAAAGAACTTTATCGCGCCTATTTTAATTCTTTCGCCAGTTTTGTTTTTGGTCGGCGCGGCATTTGCTTTTTATGTCTTGTTTCCGATTGCGTTTGGTTTCTTTGTAGAATTGAACCAAAGCGCCCCCGTGCCGACGGCTTTTCTTCCTGCGACCAAGGATTATCTATCTTTTTCTATTGGTTTATTAAAGATTTTTGGTGTTGCATTTCAACTGCCGCTGGTCATGGTTTTACTGAACAGACTGGGAATTTTCCCGCGCCGAATCGCTGTAAAATCACGTCGTTATGCAATTGTGCTTATTTTTGTAATCACAGCAATTTTGACACCCCCAGATGTTGTTTCCCAGTGTATATTGGCGGTACCATTGATGGCATTGTTTGAATTGGCCTTATTGTTTATGAAAAAAGAACCGGCGCCAGAGCAGATATAACATAATAAATATAAAAAATGCGGCGTCTTTATTTTATGGTCTTATTTTGATATAATAAAGCTTATGAAAAATCAAATCTGTTGTCTGTTATCAGTGCTGTGTTATCTGCCGCTTGCGGCATGTGATTTGCACGATAAAATTGTAAGCATAGACGACCATCAGCCAATCATCGTGG
>CAYJAG010000038.1:0-6641 GCA_964368385.1 uncultured Muribaculaceae bacterium | reverse complement strand
ATTTCCTACTTCATCCCTCATCCTTCATCCTTTTCTTTCAGTATCCAAACTCGCACAGCACTGGAAAGGTTTGTTTTGTTTCCGCGCGATGCATCTATTTCTCGGATTATTTCAGCAACAGATTTTTTTTTCTTTATGGCGATTTCTTTCAGCACGCTGACAAACTCAGCTTCTAGTGAAAGCGAAGTTAAATGTCCAGAAATGTTTATTGAAAGTTTTTTCATATTTTCCCAACTGCCAGACAATCGCTCATCGCCTTGAATATATTTTCATATTGGCGCATAGGCGCAAGCGTTACGTTGTTCAACATAAAGCAATTTCCAAATGCATCAAACGCAAACCAAAACATGCTGTTGCGGCCAAAAATGGTTCGGCCACGTCCAACCGGCAAAGTGGCTGCGTCATGATTTACCTGTAATATAGATGGAATATGATAAATGTTTGCGCCTTCACGTTTTATTTCCATGGGACCAAAAATAGTTGCGTCCCCCAACAAAACAGCGCCAGCAGTATTTTTATAAAAATCCGTCAGGCCAAGCGGAATCATCGCAGCCTGCATTTGTTGCAAAGCATTTTGGGTTTTCGCTATATCAACATCGCTGGTTGGTAATGTCATAGTCGCGCCAGCAGATTTTGCCCAAGCCAAAAATTCTTCTTTGGTCATTCCAATCCTCTATTTGCCGCAATTTGCGCCGCCATTTGTTCCAGTCGGTCGCTGGTCGCGTTTCCACCCGGGCCGCCGCTGGCAGTGTGAGCTGGGATATAAATCTTTTTAGCAGGACTGGGCAACCAAATGTTGTCGCCACCCGCTTGTTCTATTATAAACCTGTCCAGATTCTGTGAGTGTGGGAATGTCTTGCAAGCGAACATATTGCTTATTTCCAAACGCCCACCCAGCTGCAACGGAGTTCGTAATCGTAATGATAAATTTTGGGGCAGTGCATTGCCCATTATCAGCGACATGAATTCTTCGCGCGACAGGTTCAAGAAAGAAATATCTTCGATTGAATCGGAAAGACTGCGCATAAAATCACGGCGTAGAATTTTATATTTTGCAAACCAGTCAGCCTCGACCAAATGTGGCTTTGCTGCGACCTGTATCACGGGCATGTCATCCATAAAAAGCTCGGTCAGTCGGCGAAGGGCAGTTGTCTGATTGTACAGCATGTTATTCCCTGTCTCAGGTTTTGTTAAAATAGTTAGCAACCGTTTCTATGTAATCCGAATACGCATCAAAATCTTCTTTTTCCTCTGGTTGTATTTCACGATTTTTATTTTGCTTTATAGATTCTGCCAAGCTGTCAGCAGAATCAAAGACTTCCACCCCAAAGGCGTTCCAAATTTTTTCCAATGATTCGCGATTTGCTATGGTTGCGTCATTCATTACTACAAACGCCTTGATGGTTATTTGGATTTCAGAATCTAATGTTTCAAGAAATAGTTCGCGGACTTTTTCCATTGCGCTGGACATTTTCCATACTGGACTGGTGAACAATTCCCCATTTGCGCCGCGCCATTTTGATTCGCCACCTTCGGCTGCGGTTATGTCCCCATTGTGCGAATCGGTCAGGCCCATGTATAAAACTTCGTCTGTTCCAATTGCCCAAAGGTTCAGTCGCGCCCCGGCAATTTTTGGTGGCTGCTTTACAATATAGCCAGCCGATTTAAAAATTTCTGCCAATTTTGCATCTGTATTCTGTGTTTCTAACACAGGCGCAGATGGGGCAGGGGCGGCAATCGGCGCTTTTGCAAATGAATGCATTGGATTGATAATTCTGGGTGGGCGAGGCAAGATTGGCGCCGGCGGAAATGACGAATGTTTTGGATCGTGCGTGGCCGGTTGCCATGTGGCATCCGGCGCGGCATCTGGCGTGGATTCCGGTGGCTGCGGCTGTAGTTGCGGCGCATCGGCCGAGAAGTCTATTTTTCGCAAACGTGGTCGGCTGATTAAATAAAGTCCCGACACACCCAAAGCGACGAATAAAGCAATAGATATGTAAAACAAAGGCAGAATTGTTCCATGGGTCAGTTGCTGGACGGCCAGATAATGCCAATGCGCGCCGTAAAATATGTTAAATCCAAACCGAATGTCAAACCAAAAGTTGGCGAACAAAATTGTCGCAGAAAGCCACAACGCGTCAAGCAAAATAATTTCAAAGTATTTCTTCATTTATAAAATTATATCAAAATTTATGCTATCATAGCAATAGGACATCCTGGATAATTAAAAATGATTGTCCAAAGTGATTTGTCGGGAATATGCATGATTGATTTTAGTGAGACTTTGGAAGAATTACATGGCCGCATCGCTTTGACCTGCGCAGATGGGATGGATGCGCGATCACTTATTTTCGCGGCGGATAATGCGGCGCGTATGCGCGCTGCCGCAGTGTCTTGTGACCCTAATTCTGTAAACATGCTGTGGACATGGTTGGAAAAATCAAAGATAAAAATCTTTGCGCGAATCAGCGTACCAGAGCCAGATTTAGAGGTGCAAAAAATTGCAGCCGCAATACATACCGCTTTTAAGAAAGGTGCGGCTGGCGTTCAACTGATTGTGACACCTGCCATACATGAAAAGCTGGCGACAGCACTTTCGCCTATAGCGGCAGATTTATTTTTTGGCCGCGAATTGATCTTAACCTTTGATTTGGACGATGTTGTCCCAGATGATTGGCCCCGTATATTTAATAGCTTGAAAATAATGGGTGCGGCCGGCCTGGGATTACTGGTCAGCAAATCAGATTATACTGCAGGTGCGATTTATGGAATGCTGGATCATCCTGATTATGGATTTTGTGGCAGGTTAAATATAATTTCCAAAGATTCCGATCTTGGGGTTATAGAAGATACGTGGCGCCTGACAAAAAAAATACGCCCAGAACTTATTCCGGGCATAGTGTTTTTCCTTAATCAATAACAAATCTTATTCGCGACGTTCTAATTCATTTTTTTCTTCGATGGTCAATGTTGAAAAAGGATTTGCCAGCAATCTTTTCAGCCCGATTTCTTCGTTCGAAATTACGCTGTAGCCATAGGTTCCTTTTTCCAGCCTGTCCAGCATTGTATCAATTTTGGTCAGCAATTTTTTGCTGCGATCCAAGAATTTCATCTGGTTGTCCGCCAGCTGTGTTGATGATGAACTATCAGCCTCGTCATTGGCGCCGTCCATAGAATCTATATTGATGTTAGATGACATTTCTGACATGCTTTCCTCGATCGTTGCCAAAAGTTGGGCACGCTGAGAACTCATCAGGTTATAGAAATAAGCTTTTTGCTCTTCCGACATATATGGTTCCGTTTTCTTTGGAACATATTTTGGGTCAAGAGTTATAGTTTTGTAATTCTTTGCCATGTTATAAACCCCCACTTTAGCTGGAAGCGGACAATTGCTTTATCCACTCTTCGATTGTTTCTGTGTCCATCAGTCCAGTACGGGTTTCAATCAACTGTCCATTCTTGAAAGCCAAGACCGATGGGATGGATCGTATACCATATGTCGCCGGTATGCGGCGATTGGATTCGTCTATCTCGAATTTTACAAAACCGATATTCTGGTATTTGTCAGATGTCGCCTCGAATATAGGTCCAAACATGCGACAAGGCCCACACCATGATGCCCAAAAGTCCACCAACACCAATCCTGCGGCCGTCAAATCTGAAAAATTCGCGTCGTTCGCGTGCTGTATTGCCATTTGCTTCTCCCTGGTTTGATTTGCTGCGAAAGTATATTATAATGGCATAGCAAATCAAGGAAATAATATATTGACAAATACAAAAAGTATTATTTATCTGGACGCGGCCGCAAGTGCATTAAAGCCTATGGCTGTGATACAGGCCCAAACAGATTTTCTGGAAAATCATTATTCCAATGCAGGTCGTGGAATTTGTGCGCGTGCAGATTATGCGGACAGGATGGTTTTGGCCGCCCGCGAATCGGTTGCAAGTTTTATCGGTGCAAACCCAGAGCAGATTATTTTTACCAGTGGTGCGACCGATGGACTGAATAGAATCGCTAATATGTTGCCGGCAGGTTCGCTTGTTGCGGTTTCAGATTTGGATCATCATTCTGCGCGTTTGCCTTTTCAGATGCGACACAAAACAATTATTTGCGAGCTGGATGAAAATTTTAATTATAAATCCGTGCCGGAATGTGACGCGGTTGTTATAACTGCAATGTCGAATGTTCTGGGCGTTCCACAAAACATTCCCAAAGATAAAAACAAAACAACAATAGTGGATGCGGCGCAATACATAGTGCATCAAAAAATAGATGTGTCCCACTGGGATTGTGATGCTTTGGTTTTTTCAGGTCATAAAATCGGTGCCGATACGGGACTGGGGATTCTTTATTTGAAGCAGCCCGATAAATGGCAGACAGATAAATTTGGCGGCGGGCAATTTATGGCAACAGGTCCTGCAAGATTTGAAGCTGGTACTTTGCCTTTGACTCAGCTGGCCGGGTTGCCCGCTGCAATCAAAGAACAAAGCCCAGAGAATATGAATCATGTGAAAAATTGTGTTAATTATTTGCGTGGGGAATTGTCGGAAATATCGCGAATCAGATTTGTTTCACCCGATGACGCCGCGCTGCTTAGTTTTGTTGTTGATGGTATGCATGCGCTTGATTTTGGCGCGATGATGGGCGCGCAGGGTGTATGCTTGCGTGTTGGAAATATGTGCGCTTCATGGCTGCATCAACGCATGGGGATTGACGGAACTATTCGGATTTCAGTTGGTCCATGGAATACCATGGCAGAGATGGAACAAGTAGCAAACCTGATAAAAAAAGTTATAAAGTGATTGATAAAGAACAGATAATTTCGGCATTGAAACAGGTCTTTGACCCGGAAATTCCAGTCAATGTTTGGGACTTGGGTTTGATTTATGATATAGATATAAGTGATAATAAACTTCCTTTGGTATCTATAAAGATGACGATGACTTCGCCAACTTGCCCAATGTCCGAAGAAATTTTACAAATGGTAAAATATGCCGCATCTTCGTTGCCTGGGGTAAGTGGTGTTGATGTTGAACTTGTTTGGGATCCGCCATGGGACATTTCCAAAATGTCCGAGTGCGCGCGTCTGGAATTGGATTTGACGGAACAAGGCTGGTGAAAAAAGCAAAATGAAATATAGCGAAATAAAAAATCTATTTAAGCAAATTGATGATCCTGTTTTACGGTTGGAATTGGTTATGGATTTGGGACGTGAACTGGGGGTTGCCCCAGATGGGGCCGTTTGCACAGAAATTTCAAGTTGCGCGTCCCGTGCGGCGATTTGCAAATTTGATGGAGTGTTTTACGGCCAAGCAGATTCGGCGCTGGTGCGTGGAATTATCGCGATTTGTATTTCCATGGCAAACGATGGGGTAAAAAATTTGCATGAAGAGTTTGATTTGCTAAATATAAATTTGGGCGCAGGCAGATTGACTGGGCTGGACGGAATAATTAAAGTAATCAACAATTAGTAATTAGCTGTCGGTTGCTTTTATGCTATACTAGATAAATCATAATTACTATGCAGGGCAGGCTGGGCATGAAAGATGATGAAAAGATTTTCAGATTTGGAATAGGCATGGTTGCCGCGATGTTTTTCATCGGCACAATGTTACAAGTGTTTTATCGCGCGCAAAGTCGTGAAAGGGCCAGAACAAATGCTGAAATTGTCCGCGTTCAACAAGAAACTGCCGAGGCCCAGGCGCGCCTGTCTGCGCTGGTTCGGCCCGAAGTTTTGCGTGGTGTAACATCAGGGATGTATCCCAGATTCGAATCTATTGGTTTTAAGAAAAACATAAACGCAACGGACATTCCTATGCGTGAAGTGGAAAACACTGATGTTTGAAGTAGGTCGGGACATTTTGCAAAATATGGGTCGCGGCGGTGGCAAGGTCGGGGTTGGCAGCGCTCGTTTGCGCATTGTTTATTTTGTTTTCGTTACAGCCTTTGTTATTTTTATTTCACGGACTTTATTGTTGGGAATTCATGGTACGGATCGCGCGCGCATAGGCGTTGGCCAGGGTTCATGGGCATCGGGTCGCGCGGACATTGTTGATAGAAATGGTGAGATTCTGGCAAAAAATATAATTTCTGGCCATATCACTTTGCGTCCCGGAAAAATTCAAGATTTTGATTACACAGCGGCAAGCATTCATAACATAATCCCGGAAATTTCTGTATCGGATGCTTTGGGTATGATGCGTTCAGAAAGAAAATTTATTTATCTGAAAAAATTTGCGACCGAGTCCCAACGTGAAATGGTAAAAGCCTTGAAAATAGAGGGACTGGGAATCGAAGAAACCGAGTGGCGCAAATACCCAAAACGCAGACTTACCGCGCATGTGGTTGGATTTGCCAGCAGTGATGGCCGCGGATTAGAGGGCGTTGAAAGAACGCGCGACCAATACCTGCGCGAGAATCGGGCGCCTTTGGTTCTGTCGATAGATGCACGTGTCCAAGAAGTATTTTATCGCGAGCTGGCTGGCGCTATGCAGAAATATGGGGCGCATGCAGCAATGGGGATGCTGATGAATTCCCGAACAGGTGAAATGATTGCCATGGTGTCCTTGCCGGACTTTGATCCGGAAGATTTGGAATCGGATTCCGCATCCAACCGAATGTTCTATCCTATGCGCGGCGT
>CAYJAG010000037.1:0-6686 GCA_964368385.1 uncultured Muribaculaceae bacterium | reverse complement strand
GTCGGTACAGCTGCCGCATCCGCCCCACCACCGAATAAAGCATTCGCTGCATCGGCCGCGGCAGTCGCCGCAGCTGTCCCATGGGCAATTTCAGTTGCACCAAAGGCCAAAATCTTTTTGGCTTCGTTAATTTCAGAATCCTTTAACGCCGATAATCTTGCAATCTCTGGCAAAGGAATTTCTGTGAAAATTTTCAAGAATTTTTCAACATCACCATCGGCAACATTTCGGAAATACTGGTAATAATCATATGGACTTGTTCGGTCGCTACGAACCCATACTGCATTGCCTGCGGTTTTTCCTATCTTTACACCATTCGCGTCCGTAATCAGTGGACAAGATAAAACAAAAGCTTCTTTTTGGCGTTTGCGTCTTATCAAGCTTACGCCTGCAACCGAGTTTCCCCATTGGTCTGCACCACATAATTGCAAATTGCAATTATAATTGTCGAACAAGTTCAGAAAATCTACGGCCTGCAAAGGCATGTAATTGAATTCCAAAAAAGACATTTCACCTGATGCCATGCGTTTTTTTACGCTTTCCATTCCCAACATTTGGGGAATTGTAAAACTGGTTCCAAATTCGCGTAAAAAATCAATATGGCTGTATTTTTTGTGCCAATCATAGTTATTAACCATAACAGCATCTGTTGCGCCTTTACCAAATTTTATAAATTGCTCATAACACTGACGCAATCCTGCAGAATTCAACTCAATCTGCTTGTCGTCCAGCATTGGTCGATCTGTGCTGCGTCCCGATGGATCACCTATGCGACCTGTGGCGCCACCAACCAATAAAATCGGCTTGTTCCCGTATTTCTGGAACCATCGCATAATCATAACCGGAACAAGATGACCAACGTGCAAGGCGTCCGCCGAAGGATCTGCACCCAAATATGCAGTCATAGAGCCTGAATTAAGCGCTTCACGCAAACCATCCATGTTTGTGGCTTGATAAATAAGTCCTCGGCTTTCCAACTCGTGTAAAAAGTCTTTATTCATTTTGGTATCCTTTGATTGCATTATAACAAAAAATCGCGCTGGTGCGCGATTTTTTTTAGAAATCAATTTATATGGAACAGATGCGCCGAGTTTGTCAAATCTGACGCGTATAAAAATACGCGAGGATTTGCAAATACAAGCAGGTGTCCATAGAAATTGATTTATTTCAGCATTTTTGCTACTTCATCCGCTAAATTATCATCGCGCTTTTCTATACCTTCGCCCAACAAGTAATATGCAAACCCGGCCAGCTTTACACCGGCATCCGCCGCAACTTGTTTAATGGTTTTAGATGGATCCATTACAAATGGTTGTTCTTCTAAAACAGACTCGCCATAGTATTTCTGAACACGACCAGCAATCATTTTTTCGATAACTGCTTCTGGTTTGCCAGCTGTCGCGCCCGACTCTATAAAGATTTTCTTTTCACGTTCGACCGCAACTGGATCAACATCAGCGATTGTCATGAACTCTGGCTTGTTTGCGGCAATATGCATCGCGATTTTCGGACCAACTTCATCCGCGCCTGCTTTATCCCCATCCAAAGCAACGACTACACCGATTTGTCCCATGCCAGGAACCAATGCGTTGTGCACATAGGAATAAACATGCTGACCATTAACCTTTGCAATTCTGCGCAGGTTCATGTTTTCGCCAATAGTTGAAATAATTGCAGCAATGTCATCTTTGACTGCATCTATTGTCGCATCAAAATCACCACCCAGTTCCAATGCTTTGTTTGCAACGTCTGTAACCAATTTCTGGAACTTTTCGTTTTTCGCAACAAAGTCAGTTTCAGCATTTAATTCAACAACACAACCCATGCCATCGCATTTAACAACGGTGACCAAGCCGGATGATGCGACGCGGCCAGCCTTGGATGCTGCCTTGACAATACCCTTTTGACGCAGCCAATCTGCGGCAGCCTGGACATCGCAATCGTTTTCCATCAATGCTTTTTTACAATCCATCATTCCTGCGGATGTTTTTTCACGCAGTTCTTGAATTAATTTTGTTGTAATTTCTGCCATTTTACTCTCCTTTATCTTCCTTTTTTTCCGCCATATTTTCACGACGGATTTCACGCTGGACGCTGGCCTTGGATTTCAGCTTTGCTTCTTTTTCCTTTGCAGAATCTTCAATAACTTCGGCTGCATCTGGAATCATGTCGCTGGCAACTTTCTTACCTTGCGCGCCACCCAAGCGTTTTTCAATACCTGACAGAATAGCATCTACGAACAGGTCGCAGTAAAGCTGGATTGCACGGCTGGCGTCATCATTGCCTGGAACAGGATAATCAACCATTTCAGGATTTGCATTTGTATCGGCAATTCCAATTGTTGGAATGTCCAATACGCGTGCTTCACGAACTGCGTTCATTTCACGTGGCATATCAATAATGATAACGGCCTGAGGGGTTCCATGCATATCCAAAATTCCGCCGAAGATGTCGCGTAATTTTTCAGATTCTTTCTGCATGACGCCAACTTCTTTCTTTGTCAGACCCAATTTTTCAGCGTTTTCAATGTCGGCTTCTAATTTTTTCAGACGGCGAATGGATTGGGAAACAGTCGACCAGTTAGTCATCATTCCGCCCAACCAGCGGTTGTTTACATAGAATTGACCACAGCGTTCGGCTGCGTCTTTTACAATGTCTTTTGCTTGATACTTGGTTGCGACAAATAAAACCTTGCCACCGGCCGCAGTAATTTTTTCCAACGCATCCAATGAGCGGTAAAGCATGGGTGCAGTTTTATTCAAGTTAATAATGTGAACTTTATCCTTTACACCATACACATAGGCGCCCATCAGTGGGTTCCAGCGACGAGTGTGGTGACCGAAATGAACACCAGCTTCCATGAGTTGTTTCATAGTAAATTTTGGCAATGCCATAGTTTTGCTCCTATCAAAAAACGAAAAAACGATAGACGAAAAACGAATTCGTTATTGCGTTTATGTTGTTATCCTCGCCATTGCAATTAAACCCTTTTATGGGACATAAACTATGCGAATGGCTGTGTTTTTGCGCTGGTTTTTGACCGCGCGTAGCGCGAGTATAAAGCTTTTCATGCAAGTTTGCAAGAAAATTATTTATCTTTTGTTAATCCTGGGCTGAAGCTTTATAAAAATATTTAAATTTTTATTCAATGCACGACAAATAGTCAGTGCAGCATCTTTATTCAAAGGATTTTCTATTAAAATTTCAACCTGATTAAATCCGCGCATAAAACCTGGCTTATTCACTATTTTCATAGCATAAAATTTACAATTATCTGCCCCATTTGAAAAATCTATCCTGGAAACAACATAACCAACAGGATACCATTTGTTAGCTATGCCTTTTTTAAAACTAAGCTGTTCAGGCTGATAAACCATATCCCCAGCCCTAATGAACACAGAATCTTGATTTTCATTTTCTTCTTTAACAGGCATATCTTTGCCTGATTCATCCTTTTTGTCTACTGACATAATTGATCTCTTTTAACTTGTATCTCTCGCTTCTCCCGTAATTTTTTATTCTTCAGTTTCTGGCTCGGGCTGGTGAATTTCAACGTCCCTTGTCATGGCAAAGAATTTATCTGCGCGCATTTTTGGTAATTGCTCGGCTGGAATTTCTTGTAATTCATTGATATTTTTCACAATCGATGAAGAAATTAATTCCATTGTAGTTTGCCAGTCGGCATGCGCACCTTGGTTAGGCTCTTTTATAATCTCATCGATCGCCCCAACTGCGCTTAAATCGCGTGCAGTCAGTTTCATGGCTTCGGCAGCCTGGGCCTTGAACTTGTTATCTTTCCAAAGAATTGATGAGCACGATTCCGGCGCAATAACCGAATAAATCGCATTTTCCATCATTAATACCCTGTCGCCAGTCGCAATGGCAATTGCACCGCCGGATCCGCCCTCGCCCACATTTACCGCAACAAACGGCGTCGCAACAGACAGACCAGTTGCGATGGTTGCAGCAACTGCCTGGGATTGTCCGCGCTCTTCGCCTTCGCGTCCTGCAAACGCGCCGGATGTGTCAAACAAAGAAATCAGGGGCAAGTTTAATTTTTCCGCGAGTCTCATCAGTCGTTGGGCCTTGCGATACCCCTCGGGCACAGGCATTCCAAAACGATATTTTTGACGCGTTGTAATGTCGCGGCCTTTTTCCTGACCAATAATTACGGCCGGAATTCCGCGGAAATAACAAAGTCCGCCCTGCATCGCCGGATCTTCACCAAACAAACGATCCCCTGCCAAAGGCGTCCAATCAGTCGTCATTTCGCGAACATAATCCAAAAAGTGTGGTCGGTTTTCATTACGCGCCAGCAAGACTTTTTCATATGCCCCAACCGGTGCATACTTTGATTTAGATTTAGTCTGCGATGATAATTTTGGCATTTGGACAGAAATTGGCGCAGGATTTTCAACTGGTTTTTTCGTCATAACGCGCAGAATGGATTCTAATTTTTCTTTTAATTCTTTGCGATGCGACACCATATCTACCATTCCATGATCATACATATAATCTGCGGTTTGGAAATTAGATGGTAATTTTTCACGGATGTTTTGCTCGATCACGCGGCGACCAGCAAAACCGATTCGTGCGCCCGCTTCGGCAATATGAATATCGCCCAGCATTGCAAATGATGCGGTGACGCCACCAAATGTCGGATCGGCCAAAACAACAACATATGGAATTTTTGCGGCATGCAATTTATTCACGGCCGCAGTGGTTCTCGCCATCTGCATCAAGGCCAAAATGTTTTCCTGCATACGCGCGCCGCCAGATGTAGTAACCATAACATACGGCTGCTTGTTTTGTATAGCATGCTCGATCGAGGCAATAATTCCATCACCAACAGATCGTCCCATGCTGCCCATCATAAAATCTGGATTCATAACCGCAAGAGTTATTGGTATGCCACCAATGTTTCCAGTGGCCGCACCCAGCGCATCTGGGCGACCTGTATCCTCACGTGCCTCGGACAAGCGATCTTTATATGAAACGCGATCGCAAAAGTTCAATGGATCATCGCTGGCAACAGGCAAATCCAAACGCTGCCAATCATTATTATCAAACAAAAGATCAAACCGCTGCTTTGGGGTCATAGGAAATGCATGCCCACACTTTGGGCAAATATAAAGATTGTCTTTATAATCTTTGTAATATACCAGCTTTCCGCAAGACTCGCATTTTATCCACATCAGCTTTTTTACGCGCTCGTATTTTTCGCGCTTGTGGCTTTTGATTCCTGGGGCTTTTATTTTCCACATTTTGAATAACCTTTATTTAAGCTTCGTTCATTTTTTTAATCAGCTCGGGACTGGGGCGAAACAAAATTGTCCGACGACTGGGTAATGGCATCTTGGCACCAGTCCTGGGATTAGTTGTTATCTTAGGCGCATGTTGACGAGACTGAAAAGAACCAAACCCACGAATTTCTATACGATCACCATTTGCAAGTGCGTCACCTGCGCGCTTTGCAATAATATCCATCATTTCGCCTGCCTCGTCATGACGCATACGATTAAACTTTACCTGTATAGAACGAACAATGTCAGACCGTTTCATGATATTCCTTTTTAAAAGCAACTGGCGGACAGAGAGGGATTTGAACCCTCGATACCCTGATGGGTATGCCTGATTTCGAGTCAGGTACGTTCAACCGCTCCGCCACCTGTCCGCAGGGTCCTATTATACAAAAATGGATTTAATTTGCAAGTTCTTAGACAAAAGCAAATTATTCCTTGCATCGCAATATAGTTTTTTCTAAACTTTACATTATCAGGGGGAATTTACCATGAGATTTCTTAGACTTACGATGCTTTTCAGTTGGATTTTTCTTACTGCATCCTCGGCCTTTGCTGCAGAAGCAACTCGTTTTAATCTTGTCGGCGGAACATATGTAGGGGCCCCAGAAGTTTTCTTTATGGACACATACAGAAAAATTTTCTGCCTTGATTCTGGATGCTCAAATCGAATTCAACAATTACAAGCAAATCCCACAAATGGTGAATTTTCATATTTGGGCACTGTTGTAAATGGTGCACAGATAATTGACCAAGACGGAAAATTTACAACATCTGATAGAGTATTTTATCAAGAAAGGCCATCTGCGAACTATAATGCCACTAATTTATTTTCTTCCAGACAGCAGATTACTCTTTCTCTTACAGGCGTAACAGGTATCAGCCCTAATCCTATTATATTCAAACCGGGTATTGGATGGGTTGACGATAAAGATAATCTCTTTACAAAAATAAGTCCGCTTCCCAAAATGACCGGTAAGCGTTTTCTGGGCTTTTCAACCAGATCCGACCCAAAGACTTCGGATGCTCTGACTGTGATTGATTCTTCTGGTAATATGCTTTCTGTCGCAGAATCTTTAACCGGAAGCTGGGACTTGTTCCCGGTCTGGGAAGACGACTCGGTTAATTGCACAGCAGGTCAATACTTGCCCATAAACAGCTATTCTTGCACCCAGTGTCCTGCAAACAGCTGGTGCCCGGGCGGAAATTTCAAAACAAATGAAAGCACGACCCAGGGAATAAATGCCTGCGAGGCTGGACTGATTTCTGATGCAGGATCTTCTAACGTTGAAGCCTGCCATACTGCGCTTCCAGATTCAGTAATTTGCCCTGCGGGAGAATACCTGCCAGTGGATAGTGAAGTATGCATCACATGTCTGAAAGACA
>CAYJAG010000036.1:0-6992 GCA_964368385.1 uncultured Muribaculaceae bacterium | reverse complement strand
AAATTTAACAATAAAAACCGCCGCAAATGCGGCGGTTTTTTACATAACTACATCTTGGCAAGATTCTGGTTGAACTTTTGCCTCGCAACTGCGGTTTTCTTTTCTGAACCAATTTCCACCTTTAATCTCACAGCTTTCTGTCGTAATCGTCGTGCAGATATGACATGTCCGAGTATCACGGCTGAATATGGCCTTGGTCATCTTGGTCGTGCCGCCCATTTTGCCAGAGTTATCTTTTAATGTCACACCACCTGATTGGACCACATCCGCGCCACCTTTCATCAGCTGGTCCATTGTCAGACCTGCGCCGACTTCATAGGAAATTGCATATGGTGGTGCCAATGATGAATCCACAACGGACGAGCTTATGTCCGTGCTGCCGGTTTCCGCCATTTTTTGACACATGTATTGCGCCAAATCCAAAGATGCATCTTTTGTCGCATCTGAAATCGCCGTATTCAATTTTGCATTGTAATTATCCTGGGCTTTACGTAATGCGGACGCTGCAATCATCGTTTTCGTTTGATTCAACAAGTTCGGGAATCGTCCAGAAGTTTGCTGTTCCTTGCCGGTAATCTGCGACAAGTTACGACCATAGACACAGAATTGAATTTGCGGATCTTGCTCTATCAACTCAATGGTGCGATTGATTGTTCCGGCAATGTTATTCAGTTCGGAATCAATGTTGTTAAGTATCCCATCGGCATCAGGAACCTGTGCATTTATGGCACGCGCGTTTGTGATGTATTCATTTATTCCAATCTGACCAGGCAAAAGTTTGGTTCCCGCGTCAGTTGTAACTGACGTTGCATCACCCATAAGAATGCTGCCAAACGAAATCATTCCAGTTATACGATAAACGTTTCCGTCTTTCTGTGGTTGCAAGCTGCCTGTGCCGATTGTACCATCAGCCGCAAACTTGTTGCAGTCTGTCGTACTGCCACAAATTTCAATCATCTTGGCATCAACAGTATTTTGGCAATTTTCCAACGCGGCATTATCAACATTCAAATATAATCCCATCAACATTGAATCTACATCGCTCATAGAAAATTTTGGATTGTTTTGTTTGCACACCACTAATTTATCCAGCGGGCAAATGCTGTGCATATAATCGTAATCCATTCCAACGCATTGGCTGAAATCAGAACCGCAACGTTCGGTAAAGCAAGTCTTAACCTCCTCTGTGCATCTATCTACGCGCATAGACGCCAACTTGTCTGTAACATAGCCCCAAATCAAAGGCTCCATACGCTCGCATGTTTCAATTTGAGTTTTGCAGAAAGACCGCGCCATATCCGGCCGCGACAAGCATGAATCCATTGTCGCAACACCATTGCCTGCGATGTCATCCTTACACGCTTTTTGAATACAGCTGGAAATATCGGTCAAGCATGATTGACGCAAATTTGATTCCGCATTTAATTCTGCCAATTTCAAGTTGGGTGCGACCTCGCGCAGGAAATTGTCCCAAACTCCATCACGAACTGCAACGCATTTATCCAAAACATTTTCACAGATGTTACGCTTGGAATCCAGAATTTCCATAGTAGTATCGGTGATTTCAAATTTTACCACATGATTTATATTTTGCCGCGAAACATTGCTGGTGCGCTTGCTGTTCTGCATGTTTTCCGTCGCGACAAAGCTTACGCATTTCGCCCAATCCGAGCCACACACATCCGGCCCTGTCATACATTTGCGGAAATTCAACATGCATGTTCCGCTGTCATATTCGTTGGCAGAATCAAACGAAGCCAAGCGCGCGTCGCGAACCGCTTTTTCAGCAGCAGCGTATTCGGTATCCACTTTGACCTGCATTTTGGAAACCGTATTTTCAAAAGCCTTGCAATCAGACTTGATCTGAGTGCTGTAAAGCGAAGTCAAAAGATTTATATCTTTACTGCAAGTTTCAGGCATCCGATCCATACACATCTGATGCGCACTTTTGTAAAGCGCCCCGCCAGATTGGTCGGTGATGTTTGTTTCTGTTTCAGCAAATGGATCAAACTCACTGGTGTCCCACAATGATAACATCTGTTGCTGTTGTGTATTTTTCGCTGCATCTAATTTTACAACATTTCCAGAATTGTCATATTCGCGAGTGCCAGTGAATACAATGTCAGCACGCGCGCCAGCCTCTACCTTTTCAACTTCTATTGTGCGTAAAGTATTTGCTTGTTCCAGCCGTTGGTTCATTGTTGTAATTTTATCTTTAAAGCCTTGGCCTTCATCACTGCATGCGCAAGTTCCACCATCTATGGTTACGGGCTCGCCAGGAATGTTCAGAACCGCAGAACCACCAACACAAAACTGATCCATACAGCCATAATAAGATTCATAGCACGATTGATTATAAAGACCGGTTGGCACAACGCGAGTACGAACAGTCGATGCGCCTGTCTGAACCACCGATTGCCCCTTGACCGTTGCCGCCCACAATGCTTGCGGGGCAAACATTACAGCGAACATACAGCAACTCGTAATAAATAACGATGCGGTAAAGTTAAATCTTTTTTTCATTACATTCTCCGGTACATCAGATATTTCTATCTTCGTAAATTGGACCAACTTCGTGGCAAATTGTTTTTTCATCTGCAGCCTGCCCGCCAGCGAACGCCCCACCAACGCCGCCCAAGACCAAACCACCCAGCGCGCCCCACGGACCCAGTGCGCTGCCTGCGCTGACGCCCAGTGCCGCACCACCTGCCGCGCCCTTGATTATGCCACTTTCTTCTGACACGCCCGCTACTTCGCAAATTTTTTCCCAACGCGTCAACTGACAATTACGCAAGTTCGGCTCGAAATTATACGCAGTAGTCCAAGTGCCTTCTTTGTCTTCGCTGCGAGCCTGTGGGCTGTTTTGTTTCACGGCCTCGGCGTAAATAGTTTCGCATCTAGCCCGAGCTTCTTCCAAAGACTTTGTGCGGGAAATTTCATCAACTTTTGTATTGTAAAGTCTTTCCATTCTTTTTACTGCGGCAATTCGTCCCGTTAATCTAAATTCGCCAAAAATAGTTCCCTTGAAAGATTTAACACCAAAGGGTTGGTTGGCCTCGACACATCTGGATGCCGTTACAGATTCTTTTTCCATATTATCAAAGAATTTATCAGATGCCGCCTCGGCCGCGGTAGCAAGTTGATTTTTGAACTCAACCTCGTTCGCTGGAATTTCTGTCAGGCTTGTAATCCGTGCATCTTCAGAGATGCAATCCATCCCGGTTCCACAACCAGAATTTCCCATAAACTCTTCTACAAAATTCATGCATCCGTTCAACAACTGATAATCAACACGCAGCGCGACCGCAGATTTTATTGCGTCAAATTGGGCTATGCCCTTGCAAGATGGGAACATAGATTGGGGACACATGCTTTGCAGGCTGCTTACTTTTTGTCCTATACATTCTGGTGCAGTGAAGTTAGCACCACATTTGTCCTGCATGCATTTAGTTATATCGTTCTGGCAGAAATTTACGCGCAGCGCTGCCAACTCGTCCTTGTACGCGTCTTTCAGCCCTGGAACCAGCGCATCGCAATCATTAATAACCGGGCAAATTCCCGCGGCCACATTGATGTCGGTCAGACACATATCATCGGTCGTAGTGCTGCAGCCATTTTCCAAACAAGCACGAATGCGCGAGCGGCACATAAGGGGTTTATTTGTCCGTTCAAACTCAACGGCTTGGGCTAAAACTAATTTAGATTCTTCGGCCCAGTCTTTCAGAACATCCGCACGAACAACCATGCACTGATCCAACACATCGCTGCAAACATTCGCACGTCGCTGCAACAATGATTTATCCATGCAGTTTTCAAAATTCACACCACAACCACCCTTGTCGGAAATGCAGGCTTTGTAAGCCAGCAAACATTCACCGCGATTAAATCTGTTAGTGGTATCCAGCATTTCAGCGCGCGCGGTGCGAACAGCCTTTTCAGCAGTCGCTTTATTTTGCTGTGCCGCGCTCTTTTGCTGATCAAGGTATTGTCCAAAAGCTTTGCAGTCAGATGCAATCGTGCGTGAATATAACAATTTTTCCAATTCCGCCTGGTCGCCACATGCCTGCAACTTGGCAGCACATTGCTTGGACGCTGTTTCATAAAGCCCGGAACCAATTTCCAAATCTTGCCCCAATTCTTCTTCGTCAGATTGAACTATTGTTTCAGAATCAAGCCATGCAGTAAAACGATCGCTCTGGCCATTGGTGCTGTCCGCAAAAGTCATATTTGCGCGAGCACCCAGTTTTTCCCGTTCGACTCCTTCGCCAAAAAGTTTTTCCGCAGCGGTCTGAATTTCTTGGATTTCTTTAACTTTTGATTTGGATGAATTGATGTTGTCAGAACACGCACAGCGCTGTCCTTCGGATTCATCCGACAAGCAGAACTGGTCCATGCAGTCACGATAAGCTGGGCGACAGACATTCCCGCTTTGTACCGATGCGCTTGATGACGTGACAGAACTTACGGAAGTTGCAGGAGTTGCAGAAGTTGCGGGGGTTGCAACAGCAGTTGGACTTGCGACTGATACAGGAACAGCGCGCGATACGCTCGTACTTGAAATACCCACCCGGTTTGCGACCGATGGCCTTTGGGCGCCAACCGCCGGCAAAGCAAAAACAACTGCAAGCGCAAATGCTAAAATTTTTCTCATCTCCAACCCATTTTATCTTATTCTAATTTTATCAAAGAAACGCAAAGTATGCAAAAGGAAAATAGAGAAAAAGTGAAATAAATCTAATTAAAAAAATCCGCCCAACAGGCGGATTTTTAATTTTCAGGAACTTGCACGGGTGCAGATGGCTGAACTAATTCTTGTTGCAGCTCACTGACCACGGGTTTATTTGCAGATCGGCTTGCTACAATGGCCAATGCACCGCACAATAAAAAGAAAATTACCGCCAAAATAGTTGTAGCTTTGGTTAAAAAATTTCCAGCCGACGCACCAGTCAGTGCACCACCAAACATCGACGCAGCGCTGCTGCCGGACATCCCTGAGCCCTCGGACTTTTGCAATAAAATTATGCCTATCATCAGAAAGGCAACAATTACCAATAAAACAAGCAAAACTGAAAACATTAATTATCCTTTAATTTCCGCCAGAAATATAACCCTAAATCAAAAAATATGCAAGAGATTTTTATTGCGCAAGAATTCAATAATATCTGAAAAATAATAATAATGTAAAAATTGCTTGATTTTGGGGCCAAGAGAGTTTATTATTGAGCGCATCTGCGCCCATAGCTCAACTGGATAAAGCATCTGACTACGGATCAGAAGACTGAGGGTTCGAATCCTTCTGGGCGCGCCAAGTTATAAATAAAAATCCTGCCTTGTGCAGGTTTTTTATTTATAAATTTTGTATGCCCAAGGATGAGAACCCGGGTTCGACAATGAGTCAGCGAGCCACTCGGCGAGCGCAGCAAACGAAGTTTGCGCGAACGATTGCCGCGCAGCGGGCACAAAGTGTCCAGCGAGCATATCCGTCAAGCGCGCCAAGTTATAAATAAAAATCCGCTTTATGCGGATTTTTTATTCTTGTGGAGGAGTTACTGCTCCTGGTGCGCCGGGACGGGCACGTTCGGCGTAAACTATGCGACCCTTGTCCAAATCGTATGGAGTAATTTCAACCCGAACTTTTTCACCGACATTCACCCAAATACGGGACTTGCGCATTTTACCCGAAACAGTTGCCAAAATTTCGTGTCCATTTTCCAGTTTTACACGAAACATTGTGTTGGGCATCTTGTCAATTACCACGCCGTTAAAAACTATCACATCATCTTTTGCCATAAAAATTCCTTTGTTTTATAAAGGTAAGCTTACTGCGCTAACCCGAAAAAATCAAGCTATTTCCCGAATTTTTCCACATGTTTTTGACGAGATGCCGTATACATCTGGTTTAAAGCCGTGCTTGCCGCCGACGCGGTTGCAGGCACGCCTGATCCTGTTGTACCTGTGGCAAAATTTCGCGCACCACCCAGTGCGATAATTCTGTCGGGCAATTCCTTGGATGGGCTGCATTCAATAAAATAATCCGGGTACGCATATTTTTTGCCGAAACACTTGTTAGTGTTCAGCGCAACCACCCATCCATCCTGGGCAAGTTCACTGCATGTCGGTTGGGTGCTTAACATAATTTCACCATTTGCAACCCGCTGGTCTGCGCCACTTAAAACCCCGCTGCAAAATACATTGACCCATGCGCCACCGGCCATCGCTTTGCTGCCATTATCCTTGGTCTTGCGTGCGCCCCAGCAACGCGAAGTAGAGTTCAGTACTTCAAAATCAAAATCTGAATTTTTGTTCAATCCGGATGAAATCTGAGACTTGGAATAAGGCACCAAATCATCAGTCGCGCCAACCAAAGAATCACCACAAATCATTTTCATTCCCCAGCATCCGCCGCCAGTATCCCATAAAGCGGTATCAAAACCGACACCCATTGATGTATAGCATTTGTCCGGATCCGGGCGGCAGATTGTATCCATGGCCCACCAGTCCGCAGCATTTGCCGACGCAGCAACAAAAACTGATAATAAAACTAATAACTTTTTCATCAAAAGTCTCCCTCTTTTATTTTTTATATATTTTGCAATATACACTGGTTTGTTCCATTAGAACAATAATTAAGGTCGCATCTGCATCCGTTTGAAACACATCCTGGTGATAATAAGAAGCCAGTAGGGGGCGGACAACCAGCTTGTGCCTCGGCAGCAATACAGCTGGTATCAATCGAAGAATTCGCTGGACAAAATGGTGTAACGCAAGCACTAATACTGGAAGAGCCCGGTGCAGAAACTAACCCAGCGCCGCAAGCGGTCATCCCTTGTATTGAAGTGGATTGTGAAAATGTTCCGCCGGGACACCAGTTGTTTGCCAGGCATGTTTGACATACCAAAGTATTTGCTGGCAAGTATTGTCCCGCCGGGCAAGTTACAATTCGTTCGCATCTGTCCATCGTTATGTATGGCAAGTCCCCCCCCCCTATTGGA
>CAYJAG010000035.1:0-7021 GCA_964368385.1 uncultured Muribaculaceae bacterium | reverse complement strand
GTTCAATTATACATTGTATTATCAAAAAAATCAAATTATAATTAAGCAAGATGAATAAAGAGCTGACCGATTTTCTGGGGACCGACCTGCAATTTATCAAAGGTGTTGGGCCCGTTTTAGCAGCCCGGCTGGAAGAATTATTAGGTGGTCGCCGTGTTTTGGATTTTTTGCTGCATACACCACGATACATTCGCCCACGACTGGTTTCAGAATCAATAATTGGGGCAAAACCAGACGAAATAATTACAATTTCTGTTCGTATAGAATCCCAAAAACAGGGCGGGGTTTTTCGTAATGGAAGACGCAGCCCAACACAGGTTATTTGTCGCGATAAACTGGGCGCAAGTTTGACCCTGCAATTTTTTGGCAGCAGTTTTTTAGATGCTTGGTTGGAAAAGTTGCCTGTGGGCGAATGGCGAATAATCAGCGGAAAATTAGAATTTAACGATCGCACAGGCGCAATAATAAACCATCCGGACTTTATAGAAAAACCAGAAAACCAATATAAAATCCCAGAGTTCCAGGCAATTTATCCAATTAGTGCTGGATTGTCTCAACGCATTATGTCAAATGCTAGGGATGCTATTTTTGCAAAATTGCCCGAAGATAAGGGATTATTTGATGCTCTTCGCGCAATTCATTACGCAAAATCTAATGAAGACTTAATGCCGAACAATGAAAATGTAGCAGTTGCGGCATACTCGGAATTATTTGCTCATCAGGTTGCAATCGGTCTAACTCGCGCCAAACGTAAACGTGGCATTGTGGGACGCAGCATTGCTGGCGATGGAAATTTACGCGCAAAACTTTATGCTTCCCTTTCTTTTAAGCTGACGGATGCCCAAAACAAAGCCATAGAAGAAATTGAAAAAGATATGGCATTGACCGAGCCTATGGTTCGCTTGGTTCAGGGCGATGTGGGCAGTGGAAAAACCATTGTTGCATTGGCAGCGGCACTTAACGCAACAGAGTGCAAATTGCAAACTGCGTTTATGGCACCAACTGATACTTTGGCACAGCAACACTATGCAAACATAAAACCAATTTGTGATGAGTTGGGAATTGTTTGTGAGGTTTTAACTGGGCGTGATAAAGGCGCAGCGCAAAAAGAAAAATTAATTTCAATTCGTTCTGGTCGGACAAAGATTATTATTGGCACCCATGCATTATTTCAAGAAGCGGTTGAATATAAAGATTTAGCGCTGGTTATAATAGATGAGCAGCATCGGTTTGGCGTGGCGCAACGCGCCGCATTATCGGCCAAGGGTCATAATCCAGATTTATTGGCATTATCCGCGACACCGATTCCGCGCACCCTTTCCATGACTATTTACGGCGATATGGACATTTCTGTAATCGCACAAAAGCCTGTTGGTCGTTTGCCGATAAAAACATCTGCCCTGCCCGTGCAAAGAATTCCCGCTTTGGTTCAACGTTTGCGCGTCCAAATAAATGAAGGCGCAAAAGTGTTTTGGGTTTGTCCATTGGTTGTTGAATCTGAAGAGTCTGATTTTGCTGCGGCTGAAACGCGATACGAATTTCTGAAAAAGATCTTTGGTGATGCCGTTGGATTGGTTCATGGTCAGATGGATAAAAAACAACGCGATAAAGTCATGGCGGATTTTGCAAATCCAAAGGGAGCTATAAAATTACTGGTCGCAACCAGTGTTATTGAGGTCGGAATAGATGTCCCATCCGCCACAATCATGATAATTGAAAATGCGGAAAAGTTTGGTTTGTCCGCATTGCATCAATTACGCGGTCGTGTTGGTCGTGGAATGGCGCAATCATATTGCATTTTATTACATGGTGATGATTTGACTGAAAATGGCATCAAAAGACTTTCTGTTTTAACCGAAACCGAAGACGGATTTTTAATAGCCGAGCAAGATTTAATGATGCGCGGCGCAGGCGAATTATTGGGTCAAAAGCAATCTGGATGGACACCCTATTATTTTGTGGATTATCGAGAACATCGTGATTTAATGAAACTGGCGCAACGAAATGCGGTAGAGTTATTGGAATCTGATCCCCATCTGGAATCCAAATCTGGGCACGCGGCGCGCGACTTGGCATTAGTCTTTGGAACACTTGAACCAACGGGGGTTTAGATAGTATGAAAAAACTTTTATTGTTTTTATTTTGTTTTATTTTTTCTGCCGCATCGGCAAATGCTGGCACCAGTTTCAATACTGCAAAGCAAAAAAACAAAGCCCCTGATGCACCAGTTCATAATTATCAAATTCCAGAAAAATTTGATTATTATAATTTGCAAAATGAAATTGCCACAGAAGAGCCCAGCGCTGACGGCAGCTTGATTTCAATCAGTTTGGCTGACCCCAAAGATATGAATTGGAACGGGGCTTTGGAAATTAATCCCGCCCAGAATACTTTAAATACAGAAAAAATAAGCCTGCCGTTTATGGAATCATATCCTATTGAAAATTTGGAAATCAAACTTAGGTTGCTGGATGCAAAATTTTAATTAAAATAAAAACGCCCAAATCGGCGTTTTAATTTTTTATGGTGGCTGGGAACGGAAATGCTCGGCACTTTATGCCTGTGCGGCAATCGTTCTCGCCGCTTGCGCGGCTGCGCTTGAACTTCGCTTTGCTTGTTCTCGCTGACTCATTGTCGAACCGCGGTTCAATTCCATCCTGCATCTACACAAGTAAAAAATAAAAACGCCCAAATCGGCGTTTTAATTTTTTATGGTGGCTGGGAACGGAATCGAACCGCCGACACAGGGATTTTCAGTCCCTTGCTCTACCAACTGAGCTACCCAGCCAAGCGACGCCTAATATACAATACTCATTCTATGAAATCAAGCGGAAATTGACCATAGGTACCCCAATTATAAAAATTTCCCTTGGTTATTCGGGTTTTCTCTGCTACAATTTAATCACAAAAAAAGGAGAAGACTATGCCCTCATTAAAAGGAACCCAGACCGAAAAAAACATATTGACCGCGTTTGCCGGTGAATCCCAAGCACGTAACCGCTATACATTTTTCGCTTCCAAGGCGAAAAAAGAAGGCTATGAAGCTATTATGCGTATTTTTGAAGAAACCGCTAATCAAGAAAAAGAACATGCGTCATGTTTGTTCAATATGCTTGAAGGCGGCGAAATTGAAATTACTGCATCTTTCCCAGCCGGCAAGGTCGGAACAACCCTGGAAAATTTGCAAGCCGCAGCATTTGGCGAAAATTATGAAAATACAAAAATGTATCCAGAATTTGCCCAAATTGCTGCCCAGGAAGGTTTTGCAGGAATTGCAGAAACTTTGCGTCATATTGGTATGGCAGAACGCTATCACGAGGCCCGCTATCGCGCATTGATTGATGCCATGGAAAAAGGAACCCTGTTCAAGCAAGATAAAATCGTTATGTGGCGTTGCACAAACTGCGGAAACTGGCATATTGGTAATGAAGCACCAAAAGTATGCCCGGCATGTCTGCACCCCCAGGGACATTTCATTGCAGAAAGCACCTTGGATAAATGCGACACATCCGAAGGTTTTTGCGAATATGCAAATCGTTAAAATATAAAAGATTGATGATTTTACTTCATCATTTAGTCCTTCCCCCTTTACCAAGGGGGATTTTTTTGCTATAATCCCCATCGTGGAAGTATCAAGACGAACTATCTTAAAGGTTGCCGGCATCGGGGTGCTGGTGGTTTCTTTTGTGCCGCGAATAGCATTTGCTGCGCGTAATTCTTTGCGTTCTTTGCGAACTGGCGTTCAACCTGGCGGAAAAACCAGATTGGTCATAGAAACTGACAGCCGACCCAGTTATGACTTGGAATTCTTGACCTCGCCTGACCGAATCGCAGTTAATCTTGCGAACACAGCCGGAGATAACGGAATCAGCCCGATATTAGCATCAGGGACTCTGGTAAAATCTATCCGTCAAAATCAACTGGGGGATAAATTGCAGATTGTTGCAGATTTAAGAAATCCAGTGTCTTCAATCCCAAAAAATCAGATTTTAATTTTAGATCCTAATGGGGATTCTGGCTATCGCTTGGTGATAGATTTCGCACGCGGCGGTGGTGCGGCGGCGGTGGCAACTGAAACAGAAAACAAAAGTCAGAATAAAAATCGTGCGCCCGTTATTGTAATTGATGCGGGACATGGCGGTAAAGACCCTGGATGTATTGGAAAATCCGGAATCAAGGAAAAATCAATCGTTTTGGCAGTCGCTAAAAAATTAAAAGATCGTTTGAATGGTCGTGGCTATAAAGTCTTGCTGACGCGCGACAAAGATGTGTTCTTGAATTTGGATACGCGCGCTGGAATTGCGGAAAAGCATCATGCTGACCTGTTTATTTCGCTGCATGCAAATGCAAACCCCAGCCGTCAGATGCAGGGCTTTTCTGTTTATACTTTATCTAAAAAAGCATCAGACGAAGAGGCTCAAAAGCTGGCGGACGCTGAAAATGCGGCAGACAAGATAGAAGTTGATGGTTTCGCGCGATTTGAACCGAACATCAGAAATGCCCTTTCCGCATTGCAACAACACGCCGTTTCAGAAATGTCAGTAGAGTTTGCAGCCGATATTTCCAGCGAATTCAAAAGATCCGGGGTCAACAAACAGCCTGGGCCATCTTTACGCCAGGCACCATTTGGGGTTCTGCGTTCTACGATTCCGGCGGCATTGGTAGAATTGGGGCACTTATCTAATGCAGCCGAAGAAAAATTATTGAACAGCAGCTCGCATCAGGACAAGTTAGTTAAAGCGATTGCCAGTGCAATAGGGGCATATGATTTTGATGTGTAGTTTTTTGCTTGCGTTTTGGCCGCAAGTGGGGAATAATGCAGCCCGCGGAGCGTTGGCAGAGTGGTAATGCAGCAGATTGCTAATCTGTGACCGTGATTTAGCGGTCCGTAGGTTCGAGTCCTACACGCTCCGCCAGTTTTTCTGGCTTTTTTATTACATCGAATTTTTATTTTTCCGCAGTATAACCAAACCTGATAATTAGGGCATAAATATGAAAATAACTGATAAAGCCAAAGAATTTGCAACTATGGCTCATTCCGGACAAATTCGGAAATCAGAACCTGATAAACCAATGATAATTCATCCGATTGCGGTTGCGGAAATGCTGGCGGAATATGGATGTGATGATGAAACTATCTGTGCCGGTTATTTGCACGATGTTGTTGAAGATACAAAATATACTATAAAAGATATCGAAGATAATTTTGGGGAAATTATTGCCGATTTAGTTCAAACCGCATCCGAGCCGGACAAGTCATTATCTTGGGAAATCCGGAAACAGCACACAATAAATGAAATACGAACCAAACCATTGAAAAACAAATTCATTGTTGCGGCAGATAAAATTCATAATATCAGTTCATTGATAAAAACTATTGAAATAAAGGGTCTGGAAATTTTTAATTCTTTTAAACGCGGACCTGATGATCAATTGTGGTATTTTGAAAAAGTTTATGAAAGCCTGATTTATAATGAAGACCCAAACATCCCGATGTTCTTGCACTTGCGAAAGGTTTTGGACGAGTTAAAGCAAGAAATAGATTATCAGATACATCTTGAAAATGAAATTTTTATGCACCAGCCAGAATTGTATAAAAAATTGCAAAAACTACATGAACGGAAATATGAACTATTAAAATTAAAACAATTAAATAAACTGCGATGGCCATTTGTTGTTGAATTTTCGGGCACTCCACGAACTGGTAAAACATCAATTCTAAATAATTTACAAGATTTTTTTCACAAGGCTGGATTAAACACACATATCGTCCAAGAATTTACAAAAACCGAATTTTATAAAAATAATATATGGACAAAGCGACACGAAATGTCGCCGATAGATTATCAATCAGCCATTATCAAAGAAGTAATTAAACAATTAAATGATGCCGTATCAAATAAATCTTTGGATATAATTCTTTTGGATAGATCGGTCTTTGACAGATGCATTTGGAATCAAAGATCTTTGGATACGGGGATAATTACAAAATCAGAAAATGAATCTTTTATATCAAGTTATTTGAAATACTCACAGGTTATTGATTTGCTGGTACTGACCTATGCAGATCCGGAAGTTTCAGAAAGACGTGATTTTATAAATTCGCTTAATTTGGAAAAACGTAATTTTATAAATATAAAAAATATATCTGAATATAATACCGCTATGGGCAATTTCCAAAAAAGATCTGATGCTGTTAATAAAAATAGCATTATTGTTGATACAACAAATATATCTTGTATGGATTCTTCAATAATAATTGCGGAATTTATTATGAAATCTATAATAAATCAGACTTGTTCTTGCGAAGCCTGACCAAGTATTTCCCTGTTTCGTATTTTGATTCTAAAATCATATCGCGAACCCGTGGATGATCAATATAAGTTGGAAATTCTGCGCGTATTGCGCCAGTGCCACGAACTGGATTGCCAACACCAGTTATAAAAACCAGATTGCGGTGGCCGGCTTTATAAGAACTTTCAATCGCGGCCAGCACTTTATTAAAGGCCTGCATAGTTGTTAAACCATGCAGGTCTGTTTTTACATCGTAAATAAAATCTTTATTTTGCCTCAAGCTCATCTAAAACATTATCCAATTTCTGCAGACTGCTGTTTGCGCAACCGCGTCCGCGCCAAGTCATCAATTCTTGACCAGTTTTTTGATCGGCAATCGATATATTAAAATTCCACCACCAAAATCCGTTAAATGGGCACCAGTACCAAGCAAAACGTTCGCGGCGCTCGGATACTTTGACAATATAGCGCGCATTCATTGTGTCGCTGGCATCTATATCCATACTTTCCCAGTTTTCATTATCGACACCCAGAACACGATTAAACTTGGCCTTGCCCACTACGACCCTGTATCCGCGATCTTCCAGACGCTCTTTGATACTGCGGCGCATTGAATAGCCACCACGCTGGGCATAAATGGTTTGATTTTTATTCAAAGTTGCAGATGGCTTGATATAAACGCTGTTGCACGCGGTCAGTGCAAGAACAGCGACAAGTGCGAATAATT
>CAYJAG010000034.1:0-7106 GCA_964368385.1 uncultured Muribaculaceae bacterium | reverse complement strand
GCACATCAAAGACTGGAAGATGTTTGGCGTGTAAAATGTTTGTTTGATTTGATACCCCAGGCTCGCACTTTTATAGAGCGTGTGACAAAAATGTTTCCATTAAAAATACTCCGCCTGAGTGATAAGTTTTATGATTTGAAAAATCCCAGAAATTATCGCGATGCCAGGGTGATAATCAACATCAGTCCGGACGACAAGATGGTAATTCCAATGGAGATTATGTGTCAAATAAGAACATTTTTTAATTTTGAAAAACATACTCATGGAACTTACGAGCACCAACGCGTATTGTCAGATAATTTAACATTAAAAGATATAGAACAAAAACAAAGCCAATTTCTGGAAGATGGAATCAGAAAGTATAATACAATGATATGTGATTATACGGGTGATTTGATGGAACGGGTTGGTTGGAACATCCTTTATAATCGCAGCAATCATCTGGGGTCTTTATTTGAAGGATTTCCAAAGAAAACCCTAAATTATTACCCAGAAAAAGTTATGGATGCTATTTTTGAAAAATTGGATAACAGCGTTAACAACGAAGTTTTCAAAGTCAGTGATTCGCCCAGAAGCCTTGAAATTGGTGAAGAAATTGAAATTTTCAGATTTCTTGCCTATTTTGTAACTGTTTCTGCAATGCCGTATCGGACCGAGTTTTACAAGGTTCCAGGGAAATCTATAACAACAAAATTATTTAATTTTATTATGGCTGAAATTTATCGGTATAACAAAAACTGATAATTTACATATTTTCCAGCCGTGCAATTCTGTCGGTGGGTTTTGGATGAGTTGCAAATGCTTCGCTGAAAAATTCTTTTGGCCCCATTGGATTTGCAATGCAAACAGCAGCCATAGATTTGCGATTATCCAAAACCTCTACCCGACAATCAGTTGAAATTTTTTGTAATGCGGACGCCAAAGCCTTTGGATTTCTGGTGATAAATGCACCTGTCGCATCGGCCGCAAATTCGCGTTTGCGTGATACTGCCATACGCAGCAATGGTGAAATCAAGAAATTAAATACCATAAACGCCAGCCAAACCATAAATAAAACTGCGGCCATGCTGCCTTTATTTTTATCATCACTATCGCCACCGCCAGAACCAGAACTTAATGCCATGCGTAAAATTATATCAGCGGCGAAAACCGTAACACCAACACCAGTAATCATCAGCATATCCAAACGAATGTCGCGATTACCAATATGTGCCATTTCGTGGGCGATAACACCCTCAAGTTCCAGCTTGTCCAACTTGTTTATAATCCCGCGGGTCAGGGCGACCGATGCATCATTTGGATTGCGTCCGGTTGCAAATGCGTTCAGGCTGTCGTCCTCGATAATATAAACGCGTGGTGTCGGCAGTCCTGCGGCAAGTGCCACATTTTCAACACTGCGGAAAATCTGACGATACTCTTTTTGATCATCATGAATTTCATGCGCGCCCGCAGATGACAACATCATAGAATCGCCAAATGCCCATGAAATCATCATCCATACCATACAGGCGATAAAGGTTGGAATCGCAACCATAGCGGTTGTTTCCAACGCTTGTTGTAATGGCGCAACAATCCAAACGAACAAGAAAACAAGTGCGATAAAAATAATCGGAAACGCCACAACCAATGCAGCAGTTTTCCAGTTGTTTTCTTTGATGTGATCATAAACAGTTTTATTTTTCATGCTTAAAAATCAACCTTTGGTGCTTTTTTGACGGCTTCTTTTTCGGACTCGTCCAGCTCAAAGAATTTTTCCGGCATAAACTTAAACAAATTCGCAATTACGCTGCTGGGGAATTGCTGAATTGAAGTATTCAGATTCATCACGACCGAGTTATAAAATTGACGCGTGGCCTGAATTTTTGTTTCGGTGTCGGTCAATTCTTGTTGCAGTTCCAAAAAGTTTTCATTCGCGCGCAGGGTTGGGTAACTTTCTGCCAATGCGAAAATGCTTTTTAATGCGCCTGTCAGCTGATTTTCTGCCACGCTTTTATCTGCAACATCTGTCGCACTCATTGCGCTATTGCGCGCTGAAATAACGGATTCCAGTGTTTCTTTTTCATGCTTGGCCGCGCCCTTGACCGCGCTGACCAAATTTGGAATTAAATCGTATCTGCGTTTTAATTGGGTGTCTATTGTTGCCCACGCTTCGCGTGATTGAACGCGACGCGCGACCAGCCCATTATAAACTGCCACGACATAAAGAACCAAAATTGCTATTATTGCGATTGCTATCCACATAGTTTTTTCCTTTTGTTTTTTTTGTTATTTTATGTTTTTGCCACGAACGAGTCTAGCCTTTTCTTTGTCCCATTCACGTTGTTTGATTGTTTCGCGTTTATCGGTTCTGTTTTTACCAAAACCAACCCCCAATAAAACCTTTAACAATCCGCGTGAATTAAAGTAAAGCTTCATTGGCACGATTGTTGCGCCTTTTTCGCTCAGCTTTCCGGACAGACGACGAATTTGCGATGTGTGCAGCAATAACTGGCGCCCGCGACGTTCGTCAAAGCGAACAATTTTTGATGCTGTTGGCAATGGTTGCACCAATATATTTTTTAATATCAAATTTCCGTTTTTGTCCGCGGATACAAATCCATCAGTTATATTGACCAAACCATACCGAATTGATTTTACCTCGGCCCCGGTCAAAGACAACCCAGCCTCTATTGTGTCATCAATAGAGTATTCAAACCGCGCTTTGCGGTTTATAGCAACCTGTCCAGATTTTATAAGGCTTCGCATAGTTTTGGGTATAACTTTTTTGTGTTATTAATAAGTATAGTTTCTAAAACCGATAATTCAATACCTTTTATCGTGGCCAAAACCTTTGCGGTTTCGACAATCATTGCCGGTTCGCATTGTTTACCACGATACGGCACAGGCGCGCAATATGGCGCGTCGGTTTCAATTACAATTTTATCGGTTGGAATTTTTGCAAATGTTTCACACAATTCATCAGAGTTTCTGAAAGTAATAATTCCAGATGCGGAAAAATAAAAACCCCGATCCAACATCTTTTTTGCCAAATCCCAAGAACTGGTAAAGCAATGCATTACGCCACCGACCGATCCATCAAGTATGTTTGCTGTGTCTTCTTCAGCTTCACGAGTATGCACAGCTATGGGAAGTTTTGCGCGCCGCGCAATTTCAACCTGCGCCATAAAAAGTTCAATTTGTTCAGTTTTATTTTCCGCGCCATAATGATAATCCAAACCAATTTCACCAACCCCAACAACACGTGGATGTGAAAGTAATTTTTCATATTCGGGTTTCGCATTTACTCGTTCTGGATGAATTCCAATCGTGCAGAAAACATTTTTATGTTTTTCAGTCAGTGTGATTGCAGGCGCAAAATTTTCTGGTTCTGCGGTCGCGCAAATCAATGTGCCAACGCCAGCATCCAACGCGCGTGCAATTATTGCATCTGCGCCGTCAGTATATTTGTCGGTCAAGTGGCAATGCGTGTCTATAAGCATTTTTTTATATCATTCATAATTTTGAAAATTGCAATTTCTGGTTCCAAATAAACATTTGCAATGTTTGCCAAATCATTTGTAGCGGTTGGATATAAATCAGCTAATCCGAAATAAGCAATCGCATCCAATAAAATTCCATGCAGTTCCGGCGCAGCGGCAATTTTTTTTGCCGTGTGCATCATATCTGCGGAATTAGCAGATGAATTTTCCAAGACAGAAATCAATTCTTGATAAATTTCATCACCACCGGTTATTTTCAGATTTGCAATTTTTCCAAAACTTCCGCTGGCCAGTTTTAATGTAGCAAAGCTGATTTCTTCATTTGGTAGAAAAATCGCGCACAAATCACGCAGCTGTGAAATGTTAAGCGGCATTAATTTTTCAACACGCGCGCGGGACCGAATGGTTGGTAAAACATTGCCCAACTGATGCACAACCAACAGAAACAATGTTTTTTCTGGTGGCTCTTCCAACATTTTCAGCATCGCGTTTGCGGCATTTCGCGTCAGCTCGTCCAGACTATCAATCAGAATAACGCGCCAACCGCCCGACATGGACGACAGCTGCATTTTTTCAATCATCCGTGTTGCTAATTCAATAGAGATTTTTTGACTTTTAGAATGGTCTTTGCCCTTGCTGTCGCGACCGATAGCGTGCTCGTTTTCCAGGTCAAGAACATAAAAGTCACCGACATTACCATAAACTTGTTTTGCGATTTTGTGTGCCATCGTGGCCTTGCCGATACCGCGTGTTCCGGACAGAATCCAAACAGGGTGCAAAGGGTATTCATTGCGACGCGCCCAAGCATCGTTAAATGTGCGCAAAACAGATTCATGTCCAATCAGTTGATCATTATCAATCGGTGCAGGGAAATTGTAAGAGTTTTGTTTTTTAGCGGCCACCAAAAATCACCTGTATGTTTTTTATGATGCGGGCAAAGAATTGGATTTTTCCAACACGTTCTTTTGCCACCAGCGGCGCACGCGCGACAACCTGACCATCTAGCTCTGCAATAATTTCACCGATTTTTTCGCCTTGGCGCACTGGTGCGGACAATGGCTCTTCATAACGCGCAAGAATCCGTAATCCGGTTGTGTCGGCGCCGCGCGGCAAAGTAATTGCAAACGGCTTTGCGATTGTTGCAATCGCGGTTGGTTGGCGTCCGTACCAAACAGGAATCTCGGCTATTTTATCACCCGGCCGATAGAAAATCTTGTTTGTCGTTTTGTTAAATCCATAATTCAGCAATCGTTTCATTTCTGCGGCCAAAGCCTCGTGATTTTTTCCTTTGAATCCGTTTATTACACCGACAAGACGACGTCCACCGACTTTTGCACTGGCGACCATTCCGTATCCACCATCTTCGGTATGACCGGTTTTCAGGCCATCTGCCCCAGGCATGATAAACAGCAGCTTGTTATAGCTTAAAGTCTTTGTGCGTCCCCATTGGGCGCACCATTCGCTTTGATACCCATTAAACTCAAATTTTTTGGTTGCAAACATAGGGTACAGGTCAGAATGTTTTTCTATCAAATAATCCGCCAGTATTGCAAGCTCTCGGCTGGTCATCAAATTGTTTGGATTGGGCAGACCGGAAACATTGCCAAAACTGGATTTGGGCATTCCGATTTCGCGGGCGCGAGCAGTCATACGCTGAACCATTGCATCTTCGCCGCCTGCGATTTTGGTCGCAAGTGTAACGCCTGCATCGCCGCCAGACATTACGATAAGACCAGTAATAGCATCGCGGACAGAGATTTTTTGCCCATTGCTCAAACAAATCTTGCTGGCTTCGTCCCAAATTGGATTTTTATAGTCTGCCGCAGCCGGTACGACAATCCGATCATCCATTTTCAGGTTTTCGGCCTTGATTTCGTCAAACGTGACGGCCAGGGTCATCAGCTTTAACATTGATGATGGGGCCATCAGGGTGTCGGCATCCTTGGACACAATTTCTGCGCCCGATTGCAGGTCAATAAGGAAAGCGCTGCGGGCAGGGGTTGAAAATGCATTTGCGTTTGTGGCACAAAGAGTGAATAGCAAACTACAAATAGTAAATAATGATTTTTTCATGAATGTAGCATAGCAATAAAAAACTTGCTTTTTCAAGAAAAATAATCAATAATCGTTCCCGCACGGCACCCTTGGAGGCCGTAGAACATTAAAGGATAAAATATGTCAATTAAATTGAAAGCAGGAATTCGAAATGTCGCTGGCAAGGGGGCCGCGCGTTCAGTCCGTAAAAATAAAAAAGTCCCAGCCGTTATTTACGGCGAGAAAAAAGCCCCCGTTGCAATAGAGCTGGACACCAAAGAATGGGTAGAACTGATTAAAAAACCAGGTCTGCGGACAAAATTATTTGAAATTGAAACCCCAAATGGTGGGGAAGGTGCAATGTTGATGGACATTCAGTATCATCCTGTATCTGATGCTCCGATTCACGTTGATTTCAAGCGCATTGATGTTGCGAAACCAGTTAGCGTGGAAGTTCCATTGGAATTGTTGAATGTGGAAACCGCACGCGGTCTGAAAATGGGCGGTACATTGAACTTTGCGGTGCGCAAGGCAGCCATTGTTGCCAAAGTTAATGACATTCCAGAAAAAATTGTTGTGGATTTGTTGACATTGGGCATTGGCGACGTTATTCACGGAAGCGATTTGAAATTACCAGCAGGTGTTGAATTGGGATTGCATCAAGCAGATAGAGCCTTTGTAATTATCGTTGGAAAAATGGCCGAGGAAACGGATGCGGCAAAACCTGCAGCCGCAGCGGCAGCAGCCCCAGCAAAGGGTGCAAAAGCAGCCCCAGCGAAAGCCGCAGCACCGGCAAAGGATGCCAAACCTGCAGCCAAACCCGCAGCTAAAAAGAAATAACGAAATAAACCCAAATAAAAAACCGCGTTCGCGCGGTTTTTTATTAAAAAATATAGTATAATACATTTATGATAAAAATCGGTATTTGATATTATCAAAAAGCAAAATGGTGAAAATTTCGCCAAGACTATTCGCAATTATGATAACGGAATTTTTGATATTCCCGATATAGTTAATATTGTGAAATATTCAGGACGTGATGCAGAACCTTTGTTAGAATATTTGGAATCTTTAAAGAAAATTGAAATAAAAGATTTTAAGAATAAAATTGAAACCCCATTTGAGTTATTAAACCGTGCTGGATATAGTGTAGAATATGCAGATACTTTGCAAAAACAAAATAACATAAAAAAATATTTTAAATCATATGAAGAATTATGTACTTTTAAAGATGATACAAGATATATAAGATATTATATATTAAATGCGGTAAGATATGATGTTGATAAAATTATTCGTGAAAACTTTACTAAACCACGTCGTGAAGATGATTACGGAATTTCGGTCATTTCAATACAAATTTTAAAAACAGGCGGGTTTGTTTCAATTAAGAACAGATATAATCATATAGTGAAAAATCCAGATAATACATTTGGCAGTAATCCTGATAATATTATTGACGGGCTTTCCGCATCAATTCAACATTATTTTAATGTTGACTTTTCTAGCAGAAAATTATCATTGCCAGGCAACTATGTTTTTATGAATAATAAGATTATACAATTTCATACAGAGCATAATAATGTATATTAT
>CAYJAG010000033.1:1507-7208 GCA_964368385.1 uncultured Muribaculaceae bacterium | reverse complement strand
TTTATATTTGGCGTGGTTTCATAAAAATGCTTGTAAAGATCATAGTTTGAAATCATTTTTGTTTGACCATGTCCAAAAGCTACCAGTTCAAACCATGGATTTTGATTGCAGAGCATTCTCCACGAATCCCCAGTTTCCAAGGCCTCATCAAAACTTGCAACACGTTTTTTGAATCTTTTTTCCAAAAGACCTATTTCTATATCGTGTCCTCCGGCTGCAACGCGCTCGGCAATACGTTCATGGTGGGTTTCTTCGTCTATAAGAAATATGTAAGTCAGATCAATAAGGTATCCGTTGTTTTTATAAAGCTGGCTAATTCTTTTATAAACATTGCTTCCAAGAGTGGTCTCCCAAATAATCGGTTTTCCGTACTTTACATTTTCTTTGAGTATTTCTATTACTTGTTTTCCTGCAGCTTTGGTGGCCGAAGTGGAATAGTTGCCGGAAATTTTGAACGCCATTTTATCAGGGTTCAGATAAGTGTATTTGGAATTGGCCATTGCATTTTCTGCAAAAGTAGATTTTCCCGCGCCGTTTACACCGCCGATAATGTATAAAATCTTTTCACTAGCTTTTTTCATGTGAAGAGAGCTTAGAATAAAAAATAAAAAATTCAAGCAAAATTTTTGTCAATTTTGCGATTTTATGAAAAACAATGCGGCTTGCAATTTTATAGATGTGGGATTAAAATGTCGCCCGACGACCTCATAGTTCAACAGGATAGAACAAGTTCCTCCTAAGAATTAGATCCAGGTTCGAGTCCTGGTGGGGTCGCCAAATTCATGGTTTTTCATATTTTTCCTATATTTTTTGTGTCTGAAAAGTAGTATCATACAATAAGTCCAAGGATGGAGGGAATTATGCCAATTATCAAAGGATGCACCAGAAAAACAATATCTGAAAACATCCGCACCGAAATCAAAGCCGGAAAGCGCCAGAAACAAGCCGTCGCAATCGCCTTGTCTGTCGCCAGGAAAAACGCATATAAATGCGCCGGTGGAAAGACAAAATAAAAAAATCTTGCGCCCGCGATTTGGGCAATGTATTATTCGTATATGAAAAACTCTAATATAGATTTAGACAGACCTATTGTTATGGTTGGCCTGATGGGTGCGGGTAAAACTTCTGTTGGACGCATGTTGGCGCGCCGTTTGGACATTCCTTTTGTGGATTCCGATAAAGAAATCGAGGCCGCCGCAGGCTGCAGTGTCGTTGACATTTTCTCGCTTTATGGGGAAGGGGAATTTCGCCGCGTGGAAGAACGCATATTCAAACGATTATTAGATTCACCACCTTATCTGAAAGTTATTTCTACGGGCGAGGGCGCGTTTATTACGCCCGCTGTTCGCGAATTAGCACATAAAAAAGCCATGACAATATGGTTGAAAGCAGACGTAGATTTGTTGGTCAAACGCACGACTTTTCGCGATACCAGACCACAGCTGCTGAATGCCGATCCAAAAAGAATTCTGGCCACTTTAATCGCAGAAAGGTATAAAATTTATGCCGAGGCTGATATAATCGTAGAAACCAATGACGAGCATTTGTCAAAAACTTTGGCCAAGACGCTCGCAGCAATAAAAAAGCACCAAAAGGAAAAGAAATGTTAAAAAGATTCATGTCTGAATTCCGGGAATTTGCAGAACGCGGTAATGCCATAGATATGGCGGTTGGTGTTATTGCTGGCGCGGCTATGAATGGTGTGGTCAATTCGCTGGTGAAAGATGTTATTATGCCGCCAATTGGTATGATGATGGGTGATATGGATATGTCGGCAATCGCAATTCATATTTCCGAAAATACGACAATAGGCATAGGCCTGTTTATGAACGCCATCGTAAGCTTTATTCTGACCATGTTTGCGGTATTCTTGTTTGTTAGAACCATGAATAAGTTGCGGCTGAAAAAAGCCACGGCTACACACGATTGTCCATATTGCTTTACGAAAATTTCAATCAAGGCCAGTAAGTGCCCGAATTGCTGCTCGGCTGTGAAGCCAGTAAAACCTGGGAAAAATGGCGGATTAAATGTTTTGATTGGTGAAATAAATCCAATTAATACATTAAAAACGGCCCATAAAAAGATAAAGAAAATCGTGAAATAAAAATCGCGCCAATGGCGCGATTTTTATTGTGAATAATAAGGTTAATATAAAGCCGACAATCATCATTTGTCAGTAATTTTGGACCTTTATTCAATTTGTCATTCATATTTGACTAATAGCTAAAAAGTAGTATTATGCCCCAGTCATGTTAAATTGGATTGCGCGGCAGTATTCTTCATTGGCATCTCTTTTGACCGCTCCGCTGCGCGCGGTGTGGCGCTTGATATGCCGCATTTATCCGGCCCGAGATATAACTATTATTTCTGGTGGTGATTTAATTTCATACCAACAGACATCGTTCTGGCGGTTTGTCCGCAGTGTCGGCAAGATAGTTCTGATTTTCTGGGCCATATGGGCCACATATGTTTTTGTCTATCATCGACCATTACTGCAAAAACGTACTCGTCAGCTGGACGATGCGCGCGCTCAGCATGCCCAGCAGATGTCTGATCTAAAGGTTTTTTATGCAAAATATGCAGATTTGCATAAAGAGATGAACAGCATAGATGACCAGTTGATAAATGAACAAAAGCTGAAAAAAGATGCCCAAGAGTCGCTGCTGAAACGTCGTGTAAATGTATGGGCCCAGATTGAAATGATGGGAACGCGTATCACAAATATGATGACGAATGAAAATTATGCGCCAGAAATAAAACAATTATCGGACCTTTCTGTAGAATATGAAATGACGAAAGAAGAGAACCGCCTATTGCGAGAATCCAATCATGAAATGGAAAAATCAATGGTTGTCGTCAGTGACGCCTCGGCCCAAATTTATGATCGTGTATCAAAGCTGACCAAGGATAACTTGGATCAGGTGAATAAAAATATGACGAAAATTCGTGGCACTTTGGCAAATTTGGGGCTGAATGAAAGAAACCTGGCGTATCAGGCTTTGGCGACAAACAATAGTATTGTTGGAAGTGCAATCCCCCCCATTTATCTGGACAATAGTATAGATCCAAAATACCAAGACTTGGCAGATAAATTAGAGTTGTGGCATGGTCTGACGCGCGCGGCGGTTATGCTGCCCATAGGTGCGCCTGCAAAAAGCGCCCCGATAACATCAAGATATGGTGATCGCGAGCATCCATTGGATGGCGTTGTAAAACCTCATACGGGAATTGATTTTGGTGGGAAAATCGGAACCCCGCTGTATGCAGTTGCGCCTGGCAAGGTTATTTTTGCAGGTGATAAAAATGGATACGGAAAAGTGGTAGAAATTGATCATGGTATGGGATTTACTACTTTATATGCGCATCTTTCCAGATTTAACACTCAGCGTGGCGACATTGTGCGTGCCAACGATATAGTTGGCTTGGGCGGAGATTCCGGTCGCACTACAGGGCCACATTTGCATTATGAAATCCGATATAACGATCGGCCTTTCAATCCGTACTCGTTCGTGAAGGGGGAATAAACTATGTTCGCATTTACCAACTCTAAAGAAAAAACAAGCCCGACCATTATTGGTGCGGGTGCCAAAATTATCGGCGACATCAAGGGCGACAGCATCGTTCAGATTCATGGTCAAGTTAATGGCAAGGTTTTGACCGATACTTTGGTAATTGGGCGCGGGGGCAGGGTGATTGGCAAAGTTGTCGCAAAGAACCTGTTTTTGCACGGAATGATTGATGGACCGGCGACCGTTGATACGGCAAACATTTTTTCTGATGCTGAAATGATAGGCGTTTTGTCCTATAAAAAACTGAACATCACAAATAACAACAGGCTGGATTGCAAGCTGGTTTGCAGAAAAGGAGGTGAGTGCGATGTTTGATGGTAATATTTATATTTCTTCGGATCATCGTGGGGTTGGTCTGAAACTTTACTTGACTGAAATGTTGTCCACAGCAGGGTATAAAGTGATAAATTTGGGGACGGACAACCCGAAAGATATGGTTGATTTCCCCGAAATTACAAAGCGCGTAACAGATGCGATGCTGAAAGATCCCGAAGCACGCGGAATAGTTCTTTGTGGAACTGGCGCGGGTGTTCAGATTGTCGCGAATCGGTATCGCCATATTCGCGCTACCAGATGCGAAAGGCCGGAACAGGCCAGCGCGGACAGACAACATGACGATATAAATGTCCTGGCACTGGCTGCGGATGAAACGGATCCTGAAATTGCAATGCTGTGCGTATCAGAATTTTTAGAAACACCATTTGATGCAATAGAGCGCCGCATCCGCAGACTGAAAGAAATAAGTTAAGATTTGACAAAACACAGGCGTGTTTGATAAAATCCAAGGACGAGAGGTATTGAAATGGTATATTTTCTGATTTTTGCAATAGCGGTATTATGTATAGTTGCGCTGGTGTTTTTAATCCAGGTTCCGATAATGATTGCTCGTGGGCGTGGAATTTCTGGTCCGGAATTGACCACAATAATTGTTCTTTCTTGGTGCGGTATAATTTTTGGTGTTACTTGGCTGATTGCATTGGTCTTGGCAATAGTGTGGAAACCGGAAAGCTGGATAAAAAAGTGTGATGGATGTGGTAAAACCATAGAATCCCACGACACTGCAGAACAGCTTGAAAAACTGCATAAATTAAAGCAGCGCGGCATCATCAGTCAAAAAGAATTTGATGCGCAAAAAAAGAAAATTCTGGCCCAGGGGTAATGCGGCAGACAAAAAATTGGGAGCAAGTAAGAGAGATCGGCAAACAAAGGAGCCCAAAAGATGGCACAACAAACCATGAATTTAAAAGAAACGACTTTCTTTGGTGATGTTTCGGGGATTATTATTGATAGCAACGGCATGCAAAGAAAAGATGAAAATATATTGAATAATGTGGTCTCGATAGACACAAAAATTTTGAACAAATCGCCGAAATATGACCGTTCATATAAGTTTTCAATAAAATTTAACATGAAAAACATCATGATGGGAAATTTTTATTTTTACGCCAGAACGGAAGAAGATGTAAATAAACTCCGCAATAAGCTTATCAAGCTGCGTAATTTACCAATACCGGAACAAAAAAAGGCAAATTTAAAAGAAATCGTTGAAAAAGAATCTGCTTTAAAAGAAACCGCTTTCTTTGACGATGTGTCGGGGATTATTATCGATTGCAACGACATGCAAAGGAAAGATAAGGATATATTGAACTATGTGGCCTCGATAGATACAAAAATTTTGAATACGCCGCTGAAAGATAAAGAATCTTATAAGTTTTCAATAAAATTTAGCATGAAGAATATAATGATGGGGTATTTTTATTTTTATGCCAAAACGGAAGAGGATGTAAACAGGTTCTATAACAAACTAGTCGAGCTTCTTGGTGTTCGCCAGCAGAATCAGAATAGGTTTATTGGAGTAAACGCAGAGAAGTCTAGATAAGTATAAATATGTTGCAGGGCGAGGCCCGATAGTTGTGTTATAAAAGGCGCATAATGCATATTATGTATAGTTTAAGATGAATAGTTTATAGGGGGCGCTTTTTGGGCGCCCCCTATAAACTATTCATCACATGGCTGCAAACAATACATAATATGATCCATATTTCATAAAATTTGTTTTTGATTTGGGGTTGGGCGCTTTTGGGCGCCCCCTATAAACTATTCATCACATGGCTGCAAACAATACATAATAT
>CAYJAG010000033.1:0-1407 GCA_964368385.1 uncultured Muribaculaceae bacterium | reverse complement strand
GATCCATATTTCATAAAATTTGTTTTTGATTTGGGGTTGGGCGCTTTTGGGTGCCCCCTATAAACTATTCATCACAGGATGCAAACAATACATAATATAAATAGTTTCTATAAACTATTATCAGCCTCATAATAAAAAATAAATTATTTATTCTGTCGGGTGTGGGGGTGGGCCCCACTCTGAAATTATGCCACTGCCCCCAAATAGTGTTAAAAAACAAATGGGGTCCAGGTTGTATTAAATTTTAACAAACTTATGCGCATTGTTGGCACTTGCTATAAAACTATACATAATATATGGGTGTTTTTTATTCGGTTGGTGGTGGGGAATTTAACTGCACATGGTTTTCAACAATGCCAAGACATGTTTGCGCATTTCATCGTTGGGCAGTTTCCAATACAAATTTATCAATTTTAACGTTTCGTTGCTGGACATCGGGTCGTCCGATCCTAACGGCTCGGCCACGCGAAGTCTTTTTGTTGGTGCCTCGTCAGAGTTTGCATGTTCCTGGGTCAAACCAGAAAAAAAGAACCCAACGGGAGTTTCCAAAGCATTTGCAATCTGAAACAATCTGGATACCGAAATTCTGTTTCCAGAAGTTTCGTATTTTTGTATCTGTTGAAAGGTTATTCCGCATTTTTGCGCCAGATCTTTTTGCGTAATAGCCATTATATTACGGCGCAACCGTATGCGTTGCCCGATATAGGAATCAACCATGTTTGTCGCTACAGATTTTTTATTCATTGCCATGGCTTCAGTTATAGGAAATTTTTCACTCTGGTGCAAGAGAAAAGAGTGGGCGACCCGATATGAGGCACTGGGCTGCTGGTTTCCCTCTGACCCGCTAGCGCCCTGCTTCGTCCGCCCGAATAAAACTTATAATGTTTTTATGCAAAAGTCAAATAGGATTGGCATCCTTTAATATGGATTTATCATCCATCATCATTCCTGCCCGGATTTTTGTGCCAGTTTTGACGCCCAGTCGCGCGGAAATCAAGACTCGCTCGACCTGTTGTTTTTTTGCACCAAACAATGGCAGAATTTCTATTCCGCCGGCTTTACCCTGTGTGCAGGCTGTGATTATTTCGCCGATCGCCGTGCTGTCCACGATTGCATAAAAATATCCGCGTGGTCGAACGCGTTTTAAACATGCGCGCGTCCATGCACCCAAATCGGCGTTGTGATGCGCGCCGTGCTTTGCCTCGCTGCCCTTGAAGTATGGTGGGTTGGTGATAACCGCATCAAATGTTCGCGATGTTTTCCATTCCAAAATGTCCGCATGAATCAGTTCTATCTTTCGCCCGTTCATTTCGGCGTTTTTGGTGCAATCATCCAGCATTTGCTGTGAAACATCGACGCCTGTGATTTGTAAATCAGGATTATGTTCCAGCAGACAAAGTGATACCC
>CAYJAG010000032.1:0-7305 GCA_964368385.1 uncultured Muribaculaceae bacterium | reverse complement strand
CCATTTATCAGTGATTCTATCTATCGCAATTTGACTGGCAAAGAATCCGTTCATTTGGAAGCGTTTCCAAGATACGCAAAAAACAACAATGTTAAATTGATGGATGATATGCGACGGGTTCAGATGATTGTTGCAACCGGTAAAATGTTGCGTGAAAATTATAAATTGCGTAATCGCTTGCCATTAAAATCTATGCTGATTGCCGGGGCAGATATGAATGAATTTTCGGACATTCTGCGCGATGAACTGAATGTAAAATCAGTTGTATTTTCATCTGATGTTTCATCTGTTGCTGATTCTTTCGTGTATCTGATTACGCCTAAAATCGGTGCGCGGCTGGGCAGCAAATTAAAAGAAATCATGGCCGCCAACAAACAGCCTGGATTTAATCCATCAGATTGGGGTTTATTGGACGATGAATACGAACTGCGTCTGAATGTGAAAGAAGGCATAACAGGCGCGGCATTGCCAGATAATACCGCAGTTGTGGTTTTGGATACAAACTTAACGCCAGAACTCTTGACCGAGGGCCTTGCAAATGACGCGTTGCGCTTTATCCAAGATACCCGCAAAACAATCGGGCTGGATGTTTCTGATCGCATAATTTTGGAATACAGCGCAGATGACGAATTATCTGCCGCATTACAGACCCATCGTGAAACAATTATGAGCGATGCATTGATAACAGAAATGAAAACGGGTAGCGGCGAATTTGACACCGAAATAGATGGGCATAAATTATCAATAAAAATAACAAAAGCGTAATCAAGGGAATATAAAATGAAATTTTATAAAACTGAAATTCCGGGTGTTTTTATAATAGAACCAAAAATATTCAAAGATTCTCGTGGGTATTTTTTCGAGTCTTATAACAAACAAGAATTTAATGCCAATGGGATAAAAAACAGATTTGTGCAGGACAATCAGTCTTTTTCCGGCTATGGCACTATCCGCGGAATACACTCACAAAATGGTGCATACGCCCAGGCAAAACTTGTTCGCGCTGCCGTGGGTCAAGTATTAGACGTGGCGGTTGATTTGCGCCCGGGAAGTCAAACCTTTGGTCAGCATGTTTCGGTTTTATTAAATGACGAAGAAAACAACATGCTGTTTATTCCACGTGGTTTTGGGCATGGGTTTTCTGTTCAATCTGAAACAGCAACCTTTGCATATAAATGTGATAACTTTTATAACAAATCTGCTGAAGCTGGAATTATTTACAATGACCCGGAATTAAATATAGATTGGAAAATCCCGACAAATAAAATACTTACATCGGACAAAGATTTGTTATGGCCGACTTTATCAGAATGGTGCGTAAAAAATTCCAGATGACAGATACAAATTTTCAATAACCATAGGGGGGTATGATGAAAAAATCTGAAATATTAAAATTTTTTGACACTCAACGCGCTGTTATTTTAACAACTATGAATGGCGATGTTCCTGAAACGCGCGCTTTACATAACATACGCAATCGCCAAGTTTCTCCATATTTGGTTGAATACTTTAATAAAAACGATCGTATGTTATTGGTTACAGCAACCAGCAGCGATAAAATACAACAAATCCGTAAAAATCCTGTCGCCGTTTTGTATGCATTTGATTCCGCAGCCCAAGCGATAATGCTGTCTGGGAAAATATTCGAAGTATTGGATACAGAAACAAAAAATATCGTTTGGAGTGATTCATTTATATCTCATTTCCCGGCCGGACGCGATGGTGGTGATTTTTCTGTTTTGGAATTTATACCAGAAACTTATAAATTATACGGAGGTAAAGAAAAAGGTTCGGTTGAATGAAATTAACGCCGGAAATTTATTTTGAAAAAGTTCCGTCCAGTCTGGATATGAAAATTCGTACCGAGTTGTATCATACCAACGAATTTACCTTTGCGGTCGCGGTTATTTTATCCGCCCAGGCAACCGATAAAAAAGTAAACGAAATTACTCCCGCTTTATTTGCGGTCGCCGACACTCCGAAAAAAATGATTCAACTGGGTGAAGACGGGCTGAAAGAACACATCAAAGTAATTACGTTTTTTAATAACAAAGCAAAAAGTATTTTGGGGCTGGGTCGCGCTTTGGCAAATTCTGATTTGCCGCATGACCGAAAATCCTTGATGAAGCTTCCGGGCATTGGTCAAAAGACTGCGAATGTTATTATGAATGTTTTATGGGGCGCACCAAATATAGGCGTTGATACCCACGTGTTTCGTAATGCTCACAGATACCACTGGGTGGACGATTCCGCAAATACACCAGAAAAAGTTGAATTACAGCTGATGAAAATTATTCCGAAAAAGTATCATTCAATCGCGAATCATGTTATGGTTTTGCATGGACGATATATTTGTAAAGCGCTGCGTCCAAAATGCGCCGAATGTCCGGTTGCCGCGTGGTGCGACGCGTCAGATAAAACATTATAAAAAAAACCGGCAAATGCCGGTTTTTTTATTTGTCCCTGATTTTGGCATTGCATTTTTTTTCAACGCTTTCTATCACGGCATTCTGAATTTCCAGTAATTCTTCCGAATTCAGATTTTTATTCGGCTCTATCAGAATTTCAAATGCCACTGATTTATTGCCATCACCCATTTCAAACACATCAAATATATTTGCGTCTGTGATTTGTTCGTCTGCCGCAATCGCCACATCTAACAAATCTTTGGGTTCTGTCTTTACATCTGTAATAAATGCAAAATCACGAGTGATTGGTAATAAGTCTGACATTGATGGTTTTCTGCCACTTTTGTCAGACACAATCTTTTCACTTTTTTCTTCTGAAAAACTTCTACCGGTTGGTATATTTATAATTCCAATTATTACTTTGGTTTTTATCTTTAACTTTTTCGCAATCGATGGATGTAATTCTCCAAATTCAATGTATTCACTAAGGCGACCATATCTGTATGGATGCGCCCAGGCCGGAACGCTTTCCGATGCACTGACCTTTTTATCCGGAAATGCTTGCAAAAAAGCATCGCGTATATCATATATGTCGCACTCGCGTCCATGCTTGGCCCATGCTTTATCAGTTGCCAAACCGGTACGAACTATCGCCAGTTGTTGATGTTGTTGTCCTGGTTTATAGCCATCAAAAACTGTGCCTTGCTCAAACATACGCAAATTAGTCCGTCCGCGGCGTTCATTTTCTTTTACTGCCAACAACAAATTACTGATTAAGCTTTTACGCATTACATTTAATTCGTTTGTAATCGGGTTTTTAACTTTTACATGATCGGTGATTCCGATTATTTCTTCTATCTTGGAATCGGTAAAGCTAAAGCTTATGTTTTCTGTATATCCGAACCTGTTAAGGTTTACCTTAACCGGATTGTATATTGGTTGATGTTTAGGTTCGTTCTTTTTGGTTTTGATTTTATCATAGCCACCGATACGAACCAGCTCGGATATAATGTTTTCTGGTATTAAAACATCAACTCGCGCAGATGGGGGAATTATCACCCAAGTATCTTTGTTTTCTTCTATAACAAAACCCAGTTTTCCCAAAATTTCTTTTTGCTGATTTTCAGGCATATCAAAGCCGGTTTTTTTAGCAAATAGAGTGGGGGAATAAGAAATTCTACGAGGATCTAGATCTCCTAAAATTGGATTTTTTTGATCCCAATCGCGCAAAGGAATACAAACGTCGCCACCACATTCATCATGAATTAATTTTGCTGCACTAGCGATTGCTGTAAAACTAACTTTTGGATCAATTCCGCGCTCATAGCGATATGACGCGTCCGATTGAACGCCCAAACGCTTTGATGTTTTGCGAATTCCAACTGGCTCGAAATACGCGCTTTCCAATATAACGTTTTTTGTTTTGTCGGTTGTCATACCGCGCGACCCGCCGACAACTCCAGCCAAAGCCAAAATTCCCTTGCCGTCTGCAATAACCAAATCTGTTTCAATCAAAGTGTGTTTGTTTCCAAACAAATCTGTAAATTCTTCGCCATCTTTTGCATTGCGAACAATTATATCTCCAGCAACTTCGTCCGCATCAAAGCAATGCATTGGCTGCCCCAGGTCATAGCAAACATAATTAGTCGCATCGATTGGCGCATTCTTTGGATTAATTCCAATCGCGGACAATCGTGATGCAATCAGTGAATTACTGGGCGACATTTTAATGTTTTTTATTTCACACAGGTAATATGTCGGACACGATGCATAGTTTTCTATTTTAACCCTGCGTTCGCCTTTTGTTTCGCCAATAAAATCACAATTCTTATTCTTGAATGTTCCGGTGCCGGACGCGGCTAAATCACGCGCGATACCACGCACCGATAAATAGTCGGGTCTGTTCGGCGTAATCCCCGCATCAAAAATAGTTATAGGTTTTTCATTCGTTGCAGGGCTACCCAATTTAGAATCGGACGCCAATTCTATAATTCCATCATGATTATCGCCAATGCCTAATTCTTTTTCGCTGCACATCATGCCGTCTGATAAAAAGCCACGAATTTTTCCGCTTTTTATTTCCATATCTCCAATCTTGCATCCCGGAACTGCCAGCGCAGAAATCAATCCCGCGCGCGCATTTGGCGCACCACAAACAACCTGGCGCAAAGCGCCCGAGCCATCATCAACCATCAATACATGCAAATGAGTGTCCGATATGTCAGAGCATTCAATAATCTTGGCCACGATAGGCAATGGAGATTCTATTAAATCTTCCACTTCCAAACCGGTCTTTGTTAGCGTGTTCGCAATTTCACACGGGTTCGCATCCGTTTCCAAATAATCTTTTAACCAATCGTATGTCCATTTCATTTTGCTTGCCCTCTAAAATCCGCTATTTTGCAGCCATCTGATGTCACCTTCGTAAAATTTACGCAGGTCGGTTAAGTTGTATTTCAACATTGCCAATCTATCCAAACCAAATCCGAATGCAAATCCCTGGTATTTAGCCGGATCAACATTGACATTTTTTAACACATTTGGGTGAACCATTCCCGCACCCGCGATTTCCAACCATTTGCCAGACGACCATTCAATGTCCAACTCTATACTTGGTTCAGTAAAAGGAAAATAGCTGGGACGAATACGCAGATTAAATTCGCGTCCAAAAAATGTTTCCAGAAAATTCTTTAAGTCTTGGGTCAAATCCGACAATGTGATGTTTTCATCAATCCATAAACCTTCTATTTGATGAAACATAGGCGTATGCGTTGCATCCATGTCTTTACGATAAGTTGCACCAACGCCGCACATTTTTATAGGCACACCTTTTTCTTCCATAGCCCTGATCTGAATTGCAGATGTCTGACTGCGCAGCACATTGCCGCCTTCTAGAAAGAAAGTATCCTGCATATCACGGGCAGGGTGATACTGGGGCGTGTTCAGCGCAGTAAAGTTATGCCAATCATCTTCTATTTCAGGACCACGCAAAACATTGTATCCCAAAGCAGTTAGAATTCCGGAAATTTCCGCCAATGTGTATGACAAAGGATGCATCCGACCAGGCGATAAAATACAAGCATCGCGATCAATTTTCGCCATTGGATCTTGTTTTTGCTTTTCCAAATCCCGCATCGTTTCAGAATTTTCTAAAAATTCCTGCCGCAACTTGAATGCTTCACGCAGCTGAGCGTTTTGGGCGTTTAACTCTGCGCGCGCATCATTATCCAGCGCCGCCATTTGTTTTAACTGCGCTGTCATTGTCCCATTTTTCCCGAACACAGACGCATACAAGGCCTGCAACTGGTCAAGGGTTTCAATTTGATTTATCTTTTCTTTCATTTTTTTTTCCTAAAATAAAAAGCTGTCCATGGACAGCTTTATTATTACAAAAGATACCCTCGCCGCCAAGGATTATTTATTTGTCGGCTCGATAAATCGTTTTGCTTCTTGGACAAGTTTGTCAAAGCCTGCATTTCCAGCGTATGCCATTTCTGCCAAAACTTTTCTATCCAGCTCTATTCCGGCCTTTTTCAAGCCGTTCATGAATCTGGAATAAGTCAAGCCCTGTGGCCGAACAGCTGCATTGATACGGATAATCCAAAGTGAACGAAATTCGCGTTTGCGAACTTTGCGATCACGATAGGCATATTGTCCTGCTTTTTCTGTTTTTTCACGCGCTGCACGATAAGTAGAGCCATGACGACCCAAGAACCCTTTGGCACGCGCCAAAATTTTATTATGTTTTTGTTTTACGGTTGTACCGCGTTTTACTCTTGCCATTTTTCAGCCCCTTTTATTATTTCAAACCATATGGCGCCAAGATTTTCGCTTGACCCACCATGTTATCGTTCAGATACTGCGCTTTAGATCCAGCGTTGTTAGCGCGGGCGGATTTTTTTCGCAGCAATTTCTTGTGGCTGTTTCTGGCAACCCGGATTTTTCCGGTTGCGGTCATGCTTGCCCGTTTTTTCAGGTAAGACTTTGTTTTCATTTTAGGCATTTTTTAACTCCTATTTAACCCTGACGGCAATGCCTTGCCGCTTTGGCTCGGCTATTCTGACATAAAAATATGAAAAATCAAGAAAATTGTAGAAAATTGAAATCTTGGTGCTAAACTCCGCGAGATGGACATGAAAGCAACTTCTTCTAAAATAGCGAAAAAAGTTCAAGCAGGCATTGCAGCCTGCCTTTTGCCTATGTTTTTTCTATATGTTTTATTGGACAAGCCCGATTATAAAATTATGAACGCTATGTCGGACATAGTTGTTCCGGCGGCGCGCGCAGTGGGCGATGGAATAACATGGCCTGTCAGATTTGCTGGTAATTTGGGCGAAAATATACGCGTACGCCAAGGGATTCGCCAAGAAAACCGAAATTTAAGAAAAAAATTAGATGAATTGACCATCCAACAAACCAGTTGTATCGCGCTGGGGGCAGAAAACCAACGACTGGAACAGGCGCTGGATATAGTTCGAACTCAACCCAGCAAAGCAGTTCTTGCGCGCGTTATTTATGAAAATAAATCTTTTGCCAGCAACACTTTTTCATTAAACAAGGGTGAAAATTCCGGAATCCGAACCGGTAACACCGTAATTTCTAAAGATGGATTTTTAATTGGAACAATAACTGATGTCGGAACAGATTCGTCCCAAGTTCGTGGTCTGCGCGACACTGGCGCAAACACACCGGTTCGCGTCGCGGGCAGTGATGTTTTGGGATTTTTACGCGGCCGCGGCAATGCACAGCCTGTGTTCGAGTTGTTCAGTGATCAAGAATTTTTACCGACGCCAGGCGTCATGCTGCTTTCTGTTTCTGCTGGCGGAAATTTGCCGGATGGAATTCCTGTGGGAAAAATAAAATCCGCCGGGAATGGAAAATCTGCGCCGGTATCGCC
>CAYJAG010000031.1:0-7345 GCA_964368385.1 uncultured Muribaculaceae bacterium | reverse complement strand
CCCCAGTTTCAAATCTATATCGTCATGAATCACTACCAGATTTTGGAGTGGAATTTTATAAAAAGTCATCAAAGCCTGAACCGCCAAACCCGATAAATTCATAAATGTTTGCGGCTTTGCCAAAATCATATTTTCGCTTTTGGTCGTCAGCGCATTTTTTTCTTTCTTCCAAACCGACTCTTTTGGCGCCAGCGCATCAACCGCCATAAAGCCGACGTTATGGCGAGTATGTGAATAAGTTGCACCAGGATTTCCCAATCCAACTATCAATATAGGTTTATTCTCTTGCATAGGATGTTGTCTTTTTCTATTATAATGATACCATCAAAGGAGAAAAATATGAATCTAAAAAAATCTATTGCCCCAGCATTGTTATCGTTAATGTTTTTTGGCGGCGCAAACGCGTCAATAATTGACCTTTACATTGGCGCAACTGGCGGCGTTGGCGAGCAACGATACATGGTTGATGGCCCGATGGCTGATTATACAGAATCTGCAAAATCTTATGGCGCAGTAATCGGAATTGATGTTCCTGTTATTCGCCTGGAAGCAGAATACAATCGTATGGATACTGACCTGCTTAAAACCAATCTTGCCATGGCAAACATATTGTTCAAGATAATTCCAATGCCAATTTTGACCCCTTATATCGGTGTTGGTGGTGGTATGCAGTATGGCGGAACATTCAAAGAAAAAAACATTGATGTAAATGAAAACTGGGCTGCCCAGGGTATGGTTGGATTGACATTTGCAATTCCTGCGACCAGCATGAATATAGACGCCGAAGGTCGCGCGGTTTATATGCCAGATATATCCGAGGATAATCTTGACGCATTGCACTATGAAGGTCGCTTGAAGTTAAGATACCAGTTTTAATGCTGACACTGATTGATGGAAATTCTTTACTATTTCGTGCATATTACGGCGTGCATGGGCATCTGACCCGCAAGGATGGGATGCCCATAAACGCCGTATATGGATTTTGCAATATGGTATTGCCTTTACTGACAAACGCAAAACCAGACGACAAATTTTTTTGTGTTTTTGATGCTGCGCGAAAAAATTTCCGCAACGATATTTATCCAGAATACAAAGCCAATCGTGGCGATACTCCCGAAGATTTAATTGCCCAGACTGAATTGACACGCGATGCTGCGCGTGCAATGGGAATGCCTGTTTTGGCAATCATGGGGGTCGAAGCAGATGATGTAATCGCAACGCTTGCTGCGCGCGAATGCGGAACTGGGAAAACCAGAATTGTTACCAGTGATAAAGATTTGATGCAACTGGTATCACCCTGCTCTTTTTTGTATGACGGGATGAAGGCGCTTGAAATTCACGAGGCTGGGGTTTTGGAAAAATTCGGCGTCCGTCCAGACCAAGTGATACAGGTCCAGGCACTGATGGGTGATTCCAGCGACAATGTGCCGGGGGTTCCGGGTATTGGTCCAAAAAAAGCATCTGAATTGATTAACGAATTTGGCACATTGGACAGATTATATGAAAATCTGGACAAGGTTAAAAATGACAGAATTCGTAATTTATTGCGAGATTATCGTGAGCAAGCATATATTTCGCTCCGACTGGTAACACTGAAAAATGATGTCGAATTACCAGAATACAAAAGTGAAGCTTTTCAATTTAATCTGCCCGCCTTTTTAGAATTTGCAGAAACAAAGCTGGAAAGCAATTCATTAAAAGCAAAGGCAAGTAAATTATTTGCTGATAAAGTTATAACTATAGATATCCCCCAAATAAAATCTGAAACACAAACTATCGTTATCACAACCCAACAAGAATTGGATGAATTCCTATCTGGCATAAAAGGTGTTTTGGCGATTGATACCGAAACAACCGGACTGGACCAGATGGCGGATAAAATTGTTGGTATTTCTTTGGCGAAAAATTCAACATCTGGCGCGTACATTCCAATTCGGCATAAAGAAAAACAAACCGATTTGTTCGGCACAGAAAGTGAAAACTTCTCATCAGTTCAACTTTCATTGGATGCTGTTCGCCGGAAATTGTGGCCAATTTTAACCAATCAAAATATAGTCAAAGTTGGGCATAATCTGAAATACGATTTTCATATTTTGGCGAATGAGGGCTGGGATATAAATGCGATTTCGCCCATTGATGACACAATGCTGCTGTCTTATGTTTTATACGGGACATCCCATGCACATAATTTGGACGAGTTGGCAAAAATTTATTTGGATCATGAAAATATAAAATTTTCATCCCTATTCCCGGCAAAAACAAAATCCAAGGACATGCACTTTGATACTTTGCCTATCAGTGTTGCCGCGCCATACGCCGCCGAAGATGCGTGGGTTTGTTTTGGACTTTACGAAATTTTTCGCGCTGGGTTAAACAAAAATGAAAATCTGAAAAAACTTTATGAAAATTGCGACTTGCCATTATTAAAGGTTTTATTAAACATTGAGCGCACTGGCGTTATGGTGAATCAGGCCCGATTGGCGGATTTATCTGAAATCTTTCACAAAGAAATGGAAGAATTGGAACAACAAATCTGGCATCTGGCTGGACATGAATTTAACATCGCCAGCCCGCAACAACTGGCAAATGTTCTATATCAAGAAATGGGTTTGCCACTGCATAAATCCACAGATGCAGATACACTGGCGGAAATTGAACATCCAATCGCAGATAAAATTTTGGGGTGGCGTTCGTTGTCAAAGCTGGCGGGAACTTACGCAGACGCGTTGCCGCGACAAATCGCATCTGACGGACGCATTCACACAACCTATTTGCAGACCAGCACGAACACTGGCCGCCTGTCTTCACGCGATCCGAATTTACAAAACATTCCAATAAAAACAAAACTGGGCGAACAAATCAGAAAGTGTTTTGTCGCGCCAAGTGGTCGCGTTTTAGTATCTGCGGACTATTCACAAATTCAACTGCGATTACTGGCGGATGTTGCAGATGTAAAATCGTTCAAAGAAACATTTGCAAAAAACGAAGATATCCATTCCAAAACTGCGCGAACAATTTTCCAAATCCCCGATGACCAACCAGTGCCAAAAGATTTGCGAGCCAAGGCAAAGACGCTGAATTTTTCAATTATTTATGGAATTTCATCTTTTGGTTTGGCAAATCAGTTGGGTGTTTCCAGAACCGAAGCGCAGTTAATCATAAATTCATATATGGATGGATTGCCAGAAATAAAAAATTATTTTGATAAAACAAAACAATTCGCATTGGATAATGGATTTGTTTTCACCCCTTGGGGTCGACGCATAGAATTGCCCGAGGCCCGAAATCCCAGACTGCGTGCATACGCAATGCGTGCGGCAATTAACGCCCCAATCCAAGGGTTCGAGGCAGACTTGATGCGATTAGCACTGATAAAGGTTTCACAGATTGTGCCAGAATCTGCAAAAATTATTATGCAGGTTCATGATGAAATCGTATTTGAATGCGATGAAAAAATCGCAACAGAATTTGCAGCCCAAATAAAAAGTTTAATGGAAAATGTTGCATATCTGTCTGTGCCTTTGCTGGCGGAAACGACCATCAGCACAGAATGGGGCAAATAATACAAATTATGTTTCATTTTTTGTAAATTTTCTGATAGAATCTTTATAAGCAATATAGGATGCTTTCTATGAAAAAAATTTATTTTCTGATTGCAGGGGTTTTATTTTTTGGTCAGGCGGTCGCAGCGCCAGAGCAACCCGCGCAACAAAGACGCGCTGCCGCGTCCAGCCCCGCAACCCAATCGCGCACAGCACGACAACCAGTTGCTGCGGCACCTGCAATAGCTGTGCGTCCAACGCCTGCGGCACCAGCGCCTGCTGTAACGGCCCGCACCGCGATTAAGCAAAATGTGGTCCAGGCAAATGTCGGTGTTGCCGCCGCAAATGTGAACACAACCGTATCCGAAGATTGCAAGAATAAATACTATGGCTGCATGGACAGCTTTTGCATGTTGGATAATGAAAACGGCGGACGATGCCTGTGCAGTGATAAAAAATCGGATTTGGATAGTGTTCTGGCAGAAATAGAAAATATTGACGCCCAGTCACGAAACATGGCAACCACCGGCGTTGAAAGAATTGATCTGGGCAGCGGCGAAAAAGCAGATTATGTTTTGGACGCGACCAACGCGGCCGCAAAGGAATTCACAGCCGCACAGAAATCCCAAGGACGGACACGTCAAACACTGGATTTAAGTATTTTTGATACTCAACCAACTTTTACATTTGATGAAAACGAGCAAAATGCTGATCTGGGATTGCTGAAAGACAAAACTGGTGATGTGTTGCACACAAGCGTCCGAGACATCTGCACCCAACAGATTCCTGAATGCACAAAAGACATCAAAATGCTACAAATGATGTATGCCCAAACTATTCAGTCTGACTGCCGCGCTTATGAAAATTACTTGAAAAAAATGAAGGATGAATCTTCCAAGAAATTGCAAGTGGCGGAAAAAGCATTGCGCGATGCAGCATTAGAGGCTTATGAAAATTCTAACAAATGGGATTTGGGACAATGTGTGGTTGAAATGCGCAAATGTATGCAGGATGAAGCGCGCGGCGCATGCGGAAACGATTGGACAGGATGCGTTGGTATAGTCGCAGCAGAAAATGCTCGCTATGGCACTTCTTCGCGTAATCAGACAAAGATGTTTGATATAGCTGGCAGTGCGACGAAAATACAAATCGCGGCCAGCACTTACGATGCCATGCTTTCTAAAAAGCCAATTTGTGAGTCTGTTACACAAAACTGCATCGCCGCTGTCAGCAGCGATAAAGATGCGGTCTGGAACACTTTTCTGCGCGAAGTCGCGCCAGCATTAAAATCTGCCGAGTTGCTGGCAGAATCCAATCGCCGCACCAGCTGTATTGGTAACATTTCCGAATGTTTTAAAAAAGGTTGCGCGGATACAATGTCCGATGAAACCAGTTATGACTTGTGCTTGTCACAACCCGAGGCAATGTTGAACATCTGCAAGGTACAGTTAAACGAATGTGGAATTTCAACAACTTCAGCGACCGAGGCCACGAAATCAACGATTTGGAATTTTGTAACAGCAAGACTTGCTGCAATGCGCATTGATTCCTGCACCAAGGAAGTCAAAGATTGCCTGCAATCCGATGACCGCTGTGGCGCGGACTATACAAAATGCATTGGCTTGGATATGCAGAATATATTTGCAATGTGCCCCCAAGAAAAATTGGTGGCCTGCGCCGGAAACACAGATCAATCTTATACGGATCGACTTGATGAAATTGTCACAGGCATATTGCTGGGTGTAGATAACGCAATGCAAAACGTATGCCAGGTCGCAGCAGAAGAAAAAATGGCCGAGTTGCGCAATGAAGGTGACAGCCAATTCAAAGCATTCAGCAGTGAATCTTTCGGAACCGAAGGCATTATTTTGGATACTTCTAATCCAAAGATAGTAACCATCAGGGGATTGCTGGACTTTACAAAATTAACCAATAACAACGATGTTGTGACTGCGAATGCTATGACGGGAACTTCTGCCAGCATTTCTAATGCTAATATGAATTCCATTGCTAACAACATCAATAGTGTAATTTCTCAATTAAAATCGGACCCAAAGATAAGTGATTGTGTCAATGGAAGAAATACTACGAACATCAGGGGAACCGATACTGAAAACTCTGGGCGGTTTCCAAATTTATTGGATTCTTATATCCTTGAAATTATAAATTCCGGATTGGATACAGCAAGGAGTAATTATAATACAAAGGTTGAAGAACTGAAAACCCAGGCAATGAACATTGCACAGAAAAACTTAGAAGACAGCACGCTTCCACAATGCGTAAGTCCTTATGTACTGAAAGATATAGATGCATATAAAGATAAAGTTACCATAAAAAATTCTACTCAGAGGATGTAAAAATGACAACTATAAACAAAAATTTTTGCGCTTTGCTTTGTGGATTTGCAGTGTATGTGTTCAGTGTATCTGGGGCCTTTGCTGCATGCAGCGGCAATGACATTGAAATCGATAAAGTCAATGGTAAAAGATACGGCTGCAAGTGCAGTGACCGCTATAACAGAACAGACTATGCCAGTGGATCTGGAATAAACGGGGGATTTAAGATTTTTGATAGTTTCCCGGCGATGAAGTATTGTTATAGTGCTGCTGACGATCGTTGGAAAGGTAATGGAACTACGATGTGCTCTGGTTTTAGCTATTCCAATTATGATTCGGCAACTATGGATACGTTTGCGTATAGAAAAAATGATAAAGATGGAAATGGCTGCTGGAAATGGAAATGCAAATCTGGTTATGGTTTTGTTGTTGATCAGCAAACTGGCAAAGTTGATAACAGAAAATGCGAACCTGTTGCGTCCAATGAAATCGTAGATCCCGAAACAGGTGTCAAATCGGAAATGTGTGACAACATATCAACAATAAACAATCAATATTATGATTCTCCATCATATGCTTTGATTGCTGGCAAATGCCATAAAGTATGCGAAAGTCCAAATGAACAATCAAATATAGTAATCAGCGATGCCACTGAATTTACAATAAAGTTTCAATAAAGTTTTTTAATAAATTAAAAACCGCCCAAATGGGCGGTTTTTTACATCTGATTTTGTTTTACAAACTGCAGCACATACAAACGTTGCTGGAATGCTTTGCAAACTGATCTTAACTCATTCTTTGTTTTGCTTAATTCAGTCAAAACATTTACTGGGCCATTCTGGGCGCACAAAACTTCGTTTTCATATCGGTAATAAAATATTGACGCTGTGTCATCCAGGGCTTCGGTACCATCTTTCCAAGTAATTTTAAAACGAATGTCATAAACCAATCCACAGCCATTTTTATTGCCAGGCTTTATAACATCAGGATAAACATAGTTCCAATCTGTGGGATCTTCAGTTGCGCGACTATTAACGCCATAAATTTCCACCTTTTTAAATTGGTATTTTTTGGCGAAATTACGAGTTAATTTTTTTTCAACAACTGGTTTCATTTTGATAAATGGATCCGTATCGTGAATTTTAGTAATTACATGGCAAGACTTTTCATTGCCATTAACATTTGCCTTGGCAACAATTTCTTGGGCGCCATAGAAAGAATTATCAGCAACAATATATTCAAAACCATCGGTTTTCAGAATAATATGTTCGCTAATTTTTTCTTCACCAGGCTTTAACGGGTAATCCACTTTGTATGAGCTTGGTAAGCTTTTGGGAATCAGGCTTAATAAAGCCCTTAATACTACATTGTCTGTAATGGTATTCTTTTTCTTTTTAATCTGCATTTTTTAACCTTTCACTGAGCTAGCGGCCCCAGTCTAACATAAACAATATATTTGTCATATAT
>CAYJAG010000030.1:0-7496 GCA_964368385.1 uncultured Muribaculaceae bacterium | reverse complement strand
TTTTATTCTCTTTCGCAAGGAAAGCTTCCAGCCAATGATTATCGACATTTAATGTTTTAACATCTTTGACCTGCAATAATTTTTGCTGTAATGGTATTGTGGTTTTTATGCCTTCTATAACAAATTCATCCAACGCCCTTTGCGCGCGCAGAATACATGCGGGTCGATTCGGCGCCCATACTATCAATTTTGCAATCAAAGAATCATAAGTCGGCGGTATAACATAGCCCGCATAAACCGCGGAATCGATTCGTATACCCAATCCACCGGGCGGGTTGTATGCAGTAATCATGCCAGGATTTGGAACAAAAGTTTCTGGATCTTCTGCATTGATACGAAATTCTATTGCATGCCCATTTGGAACCAAATTCCCCTGGTTATATCCCAGTTTTTCACCCTGAGCCACGCGAATTTGTTCGCGCACCAAATCTATATCATAAACCATTTCGGTAACGGGATGTTCTACCTGTAATCTTGTATTCATTTCCAGGAAGTAAAACTGGCCGTCCTCGAACATAAATTCCAAAGTTCCAGCGTTCGTGTATCCCATTTTTTTTACCGCAGCGCGACAAATTTCAATCATATCATCGCGTTGTTTTGTGGTCAGTGCAGCAGCTGGACATTCTTCCATAACTTTCTGATTTTTGCGTTGCAGCGAGCAATCGCGTTCCCCAAAAACCACAACCCCACCATGCTTGTCCGCCAAAACTTGAAACTCGATATGCTTTGGGTGCAACAGCAATTTTTCCATATACAATGTGTCGTCGCCAAAGCCTGCCTTGGCCTCGCGCTTGGTGGTCTGAAATGCCTCGGCCATGTCTGATGCACTTAATACTGGTCGCATACCTTTACCGCCGCCGCCAGCAGATGCCTTTAACATCACAGGATAGCCAATTTTTTCACCCCAATCTAATGCAGATTCCAATGTTTCAACTGCGCCATCACTGCCCGGAACAATAGGCAAACCGCATTCAATCGCGGTTTTTTTTGCGGCAACCTTGTCGCCCATCCTGGAAATCATAGATGCAGATGGACCAATCCAAATCAGATTATGTAATTCTACTTTTTCAACAAATCCTGCGCGTTCAGATAAAAAGCCGTATCCGGGATGAATCGCGTCGGAATTAGTCAGCAACGCAGCCGTCAAAACCGCCGATTCGTTCAGGTATGAATCTTTTGCTGGACCGGGTCCAATGCATACAGACTCGTCCGCCAGATGCACATGCGATGCAGTGCGATCCGCGACAGAATACACCGCAACGGTACGTATGCCCATGTCGCGGCAAGCGCGAATTATTCGCAAGGCTATTTCCCCGCGGTTAGCAATCAGAATTTTCTTTATTTGTGGCATATTAATAATAGTGTTTTTATTCAATGACCATCAAAGGCGTATCAAATTCAACCGCCTGACCATCGGAAACCAAGATTTCTTTGACGATACCATCTTTGTCCGCTTTGACGGGATTAAAGGTTTTCATTGCCTCGATCAGACATATCGTGTCGCCTGATTTAATTTTCTTGCCCAGCTCTATGAATTGTTTTGCACCGGGCTCGGGCGCCAGATACGCCACACCAACCATAGGTGAACGAACAGCATTAGCCGCGCAGGCAGCCGGATCACTTGAAACATCACATGATGTTTTTGCCAAAGGTGCTGCGGGCATTGGCGCAGACGCAAACACAGGCGCCGCTATTGCGCCCTGACGAGAAAGATGAACATGCTTGCGATAAATGCCAAATAAAAACTGGCGTTCCAAATCAAGTTCGGTAAGACCCATTTCATCCATGATCTTGGTCATGGCCTTTACCGTTGAGCGAAATGACATTAAGTATCCTTTGTAAGTGTGAGGGTAATTGTAGCAAAACTGAAACATAAGTCAAGGAACAGGGTCAAATCCGAATCCCCCACCTGGATGGCATCTGGAAATTCGCCGCAGCGCCATCCATCCGCCACGAATGGCGCCATGCTTTTCAACGGCTTGCTTTGCGTACTCACTGCAAGATGGTACAAACCTGCACACCGCACGTGCCGAAAACAACGGGGAAATCGCCATTTGATAAAATTTTATAAAAAACAAAACAATTTTTTTCATTCGACGACGACTAATTAATCGTTTTTGTTTTTTCAATCGCTTTTTTCAGTGTTGCGATGCCGTCAGTCAAACTTGCGTCCAGAATTGGTGCGCGGACTATAATAATATAATCCATGTCTGGACTTAATTCCGATTCGCAGGCACGCAGCCATACGCGCAGCAACCGCTTTGCCCGATTGCGATCATGCGCGCGTTTTAACGTGCGTTTGGTTGCAACCAACCCATATTTCGCGTCATTTGGCCAAAGAGTTGCCCGGGCCCGCAGAATAAACAACGGCGTTTTCACGGACAGGTCCTTTTCGGTCTGCACAAAGTCTTTATGGTTTTTTATTATCTGTCTCATAATGCATATAGTATAAGATAATAATTGCATTTTGCAAATTCTGCTTTATTATTGCGGCGACAAACTAAGTATTAAACATTATCCGACTATTGGAGACCAAATATGTATAACTGGCTGATGAAGATGTTTTCTGCGGACATGGCGATTGATCTGGGAACCGCAAACACTCTTATTTATGTAAAAGGACGGGGCATTGTTCTGAACGAGCCCAGCGTCGTTGCGGTCGCAGAAAATCGATTGCTTGGACGCAAGGAAGTTTTGGCTGTTGGTGAAGAGGCTAAAAAAATGTTGGGGCGCACACCTGGCACTATTTCGGCTGTTCGTCCGCTGCGCGATGGGGTTATCGCGGACTTTGAGATTGCCGAAGAAATGATAAAATACTTTATCCGCAAGGTTCATAACCGCACTATGATGACGGCGCCGCTTATTATTATTTGCGTGCCATCCTGTGCAACCCAGGTGGAGCGCCGCGCTATCCAAGAAGCCGCTGACGCCGCCGGTGCGCGTAAAGTTTACGTGGTCGAAGAATCAACCGCTGCCGCTATTGGCGCGGGACTGCCTATTGAAAAACCCGTCGGTTCCATGGTTTTGGATATTGGTGGTGGCACTACGGAAATTTCCGTTATGTCATTGGGTGGGGTTGTTTATTCTAACGCTGTTCGCACAGCTGGCGACCAAATGGATACAGACATTATTGATTATGTTCGTAAAAATAAAAATCTTTTAATTGGTGAATCTACCGCCGAAGAAATAAAGAAAAAAATCGGATGCGCGATCGCGCCAAAGGATAAAACTGACGAAAAAATAATAAAAATCAAGGGACGCGATATAATTTCCGGCGTGCCACGCGAAACGGCTATAACCGAATCACAGGTTGCCCAGGCTTTAAGTCAGACGGTTGCCAAAATCATCGACACTATTCGCGCAGCATTGGAATTGACGCCACCTGAATTGTCTGCTGACATTGTAGATTATGGTATTGCAATGACTGGCGGTGGATCATTATTGCGTGATTTGGATGTTGCGATTCGCATGGCGACTGGATTGCCCGCGTTCTTGGCGGACGAGCCGCTGTCCTGCGTTGCACGTGGATCTGGCAAAATGCTGGCAGATTTGGATAAATCCAGACACATACTGCAAACCATGTATTAAAAATGATTTGGCATGATTTAATTTATCCTGTAAAAACAGAATGTGGAAATTGCTCTGCTTGTTGTTTTCGTAATGCAACAGGTTTATGTAATAAAATGGTTTGCTTCCACCAGGATACAAATGTTTATTGGTTTTCAAAAGAACCTGGTCTTGCTGATGGATTTGGCACATCTAAATTAGTTGATTTTTATAGTCAGAATCAAGAAATAATAAAAGCTGAATGTTTGAAAAAAATTGAAAATTTAAAATAATTTTTGATGGTTTGATTTATTGAAATTTATATTGTATTCTGCCTTTATTAAAAACAAAGGTAGAAAAAATGGAAAATGAAAATCTTTCTTTTGAAGAAGCATACAAACAACTTTCCGAACTGGTGAAAAAAATGGAATCGGGCGAACTGCCTTTGTCTGATTCGGTAAGCGCCTATGAAACCGGAATGAAGCTGAAGGCTTATTGTGAAAAACTGCTGAAAGATGCAGAATTAAAAATAGAAACTATAAATCCAAATAAATAATTTATGGCCGCGAAACCCGATCTTAGTCCTGTGATGAAGCAGTATCTGGATATGAAGGCTGAAAATCCGGACGCTGCCCTGCTGTTTCGTCTGGGCGATTTTTACGAGGCCTTTTTTAACGATGCCAGAATCGTCAGTAAAAGTCTGAATCTGGTTTTGACGCATCGTGGCACGGACGAACGCGGCAGCGACATTCCTATGTGCGGAATTCCTTGGCATGCGGCTGATAATTATTTTGCGCGACTGGTTAAATCCGGAATTAATGTATCGCTGGCCGAACAAATGGAAACACCGGACGAGGCACGGGCGCGCGGACACAAACAAATAGAACGAAAAATCGTTCGCGTCATAACCGCCGGAACCCTGACCGAAGACAATCTTTTGTCGCCGAAAAAATCCAATTTTCTTGTCGCGGTGGTGCCAACCCCACAATGTTTTCAATTTTCAGGTTGCGACATTTCAACGGGCGAGTTTTTTGTCGGCGAAACGACAAGTCTTTTTGATGACGTTTCACGAATAGGCCCTGCGGAAATTATCTATCCCGAAAATTTGGCCGAAACGCCAGAAATCATGCGTCTGCGCGAATCGTTTGCCACAACCCCGGTTTATGAAAAAATTTATAATCGCGCTGACATTAATGAAATAACGGATTCGATACTTCCTTTGGCTTTTGGTATTCATTCAGTGTCAGACAGGCTGTTGGCGGCATATTTGATAGCCACCCAACGTGGCGCTATGCCAGCTTTCCGCACTCCATACAGATTTGGCGCGGGAAAACAATTATTGGTGGATTCGGCGTCTTGGAAAAGTTTAGAAATTGATTCGGTACTGAACGATGGCGGAACCTGTCTGTTGGACATTTTGGATCGGACGCGAACCGCAGCAGGCGCGCGAAAACTGCGTGGTTTTTTGCGACAACTTTCTGGCGACATCGGTGAAATTCGCCGCCGCCAGGAACACATTGCGCATTTGTTATTAAACAAGGATGTATTTGGCGCGTTGTCGGCGGCATTGTCGCATTTACCAGATGTGGGGCGTTCGATTACCAGACTGATCAGCGGACGCGGCACGCCGCGTGATTTGCGCGCAACGGCAGATTTTATGGGTTTGTTGCCAGAACTGAAAGCCATTGGCACAAAATTGGATCCGCATTTGGCATCGCAATTTACAAATCTGAAAACATTTGATTCGTTTGCTTTAGGGTTACGTTCGGCTTTGGCGGACAGCCTGCCTGCATTTTTCCGCGATGGCGGGATTATCGCCGATGGTTTTGACGGCACGCTGGATAATATGAAGCAACTAGCACATGGCGCCAAAGAAACAATCGCCCAGTTACAGGCCGAATATATTAAAACCACCGGTATCAATGTTCTGAAAATCAAGTTCAATAATATATTGGGTTATCATATCGAGGTCCCGTCCGTGCGCGCGGATACATTGATGACATCGGGTGAATTTATTCATCGACAAACTATGACCGGTAATATGCGTTTTACCACTGCCCGATTGATTGATTTGGATAACGAGGTTCGCGGCGCAGCGGACAAGGCGGCTGCGATCGAGTCTGAAATTATCACAAAGCTAATTGAAAAAATCGGCGCGGTTTCGGACGACTTGCTGCATACGGCAGATTTACTGGCCGAAAGCGATGTTTGGTTGGCCTTGACAGATACTGCGGATGAATACGGTTGGGTTCGCCCAACCATCACTGACGGGCAAGAGTTCGAAATAACCGCCGGTCGTCATCCTGTCATCGAAAGCATTATGGTCAAGACCGGTAATCAATTTGTGCGTAACGATTGCCTGCTGACGGATAAAAAAATCGCATTACTGACCGGGCCGAACATGGCTGGAAAATCAACTTATTTGCGCCAGAATTCCTTGATAATTGTGTTGGCGCATTTGGGTTCTTTTGTGCCGGCATCACGTGCAATTATTGGTGTTTGCGACCAGTTGTTTTCGCGTGTTGGCGCGTCAGATAATTTGGCCGCCGGGCAATCAACTTTCATGGTAGAAATGTCCGAGACAGCAAACATCTTAAATCGCGCAACGAATAAAAGTTTTATTATCTTTGACGAAATAGGGCGCGGAACCGCGACCTATGATGGTATGGCGATTGCCCAAGCCGTATTAGAATTTTTGGATGGAATGCGGCCGCGGACCTTGTTCGCAACCCATTATCACGAGCTGACCGGCATTGCTTTTCGTGACGTAAAAAACTTGAATGTGGAAGTTGCTGAATATAACAATGAAATTATCTTTATGCACAAAATTGTACCTGGGATTGCTAATCGCTCTTATGGAATTCATGTCGCGCAAATGGCGGGGATGCCATCAAGCGTCGTGAAATCCGCCGAGCAAATTTTGTCCGGGCTGGAAAAAAATGAACCGATAAAAAATACCCCAGATCTCCAAGGCGAGCCAGGAACTGAAAAACTTTCCCAGGTTTTTATAGTTCGGTCAAAAAATAAAGAAACCAATCAACTTTCACTGTTTGGAAAATGAAAAATTCCGGATTCGTTTTATTAGACAAGCCATCTGGTATCACCAGCCGTGGGGCGGGCGGGCGAATCGCCCGAATGTTTGGCGCAAAAAGTTTCGGACATGTTGGGACATTGGATCCAATGGCCAGCGGATTGCTTGTTATCGCATTGGATGAGGCAACAAAAGTAATTCCATATATTCCGGACGCTCATAAAGAATATGAATTTTCGGTTCAATGGGGAACCCAAACAGATACTTTGGACATCACGGGAAAAATAATAAACACTTCATCCGTCATCCCTGATCCTTTATCCATCCGCGCGGCATGCGAATCTTTTGTCGGCGAATACGACCAGGTCCCACCAGATTTCAGCGCAGTACATGTTGATGGCCGACGGGCTTATGAGATTGCGCGGGCGGGTAAAGAGTTAAAAATCCCCGCCCGATGCGTTCATATTTACAAACTAGCGGTTAAACGTTCTTCATCCTTCATCCTTCATCCTTCAACCTCTTTTATTGTCAGCTGCGGGGCGGGAACTTACGTTCGCTCATTGGCGCGCGACATTGCCGCAAAATGCGGAACTATTGCCACTTGTACGGCTATTCGTCGCATCCAAACGAATGGTTTTGATATAAAAAATGCGCAGACACTTGATTTTCTGGAAAATTTGTTTAATAATGATGGTCTCGCTGCGATAGAGAACTATTTGCAAGGGGCAGATTTCGGACTGGGCGACATTCCGGTTTGTAATCTGGATAACAACGACGCAAGGTTATTCCAAAACGGCGGATTTTTAACCAGATCCGCTTTTACAGAAAATAAATCTGTTCGTGTATATTCCGATAAAAAATTTATTGGGATTGGAATAATTGAAAACGGCGTCTTAAAACCAAAAAGGATTATAAATGT
>CAYJAG010000029.1:0-7744 GCA_964368385.1 uncultured Muribaculaceae bacterium | reverse complement strand
TTTATAGTATCAAATGACGCGTCTGTTTCTATATCATAATCAAAAGTATTTACCACAATCCCCGTATCAATATACTGCGTTCCTGAACTTTGGATATACTCCAGCGCTGTATAGCCGTTTGGCAATAAATACAACGATGGGGTAAATTTTCCAAACCTTAATACACAGCTTTTGTCGCTGTCCAAACACTCGGCCGATGGTAACGGTATCGTCCCAGCATTCGGGGACATTACTATATTCCAATTTGTTCCGTCATAGACTAGGGTATATGTGCCATCCCCTTGTAATAATCCCTCGGTAATTGGTGCATCATTAAAATAAATCGCTTTTGCACCAATACCATTCAGATTCAGCGTTGCACCCGCAGTATTCGCCAAATGCATCTTTGCAACAACTTTCGTTCCAGCATTCAAATAAGCGGCAGTTGATGTATAATTTGCTGGATCTGTAATTGTATAAGCTGATGAGGTCCCGGCAGTTGTTACAGGTGCACCACCATAAGTTAACATTGCCTGTTTAAGACTGCCGCCGGAATAGCGACGGGCAGGCGCACCATTAGCTACTCTAATAAGATCGCCATCTCCAATCGTCATAGCAGATCCAACAACCAACCATTTATCATTAACAGCATCATACACAAAATCTGCCACGCTATTCCCAATTAAATAATAAGCTGGCATATTTGTCCCTATATAAACCTGTATGTTTTTCGCGCCAGTGTTGTTTATATTCAATGTTGCACTACTATTATTATTTGTAGTATGTATTTTTAATCTTACTTTTGCGCCATTTTGTAATACAAACCCAGGCACGGTTGCAGTATATACACTGGCTGTTCCAGCGGTCGTTGCATACCCATCTATCGCGGCATTCAGTGTTTGCGCGCTGGATAATTTGTTCGTGGTATTGGTTCCGGTCAGGATGTCGCTGACACTCAGGCCGGTGATAGCGTTTGTTATGTCAGAAATGCTTTTGATGTTCGCAACAACAGGATTTCCATTTCCGTCGGTAGTGACAACTGCAATATTGGTTGTGAAATCTGCCGGATTAAATCTGTTATTTACATAAGTTTGCGAGGTCATCGCGGAATATGCAGGCAAAACAAGAAAAAATATAAATAATGAAAATAAAGAAAAAATTATTCTGGGGCGCACACAACAACACACTAATTTTTTAAGATAATTAATGTTTAAGTGTCTGGTTGTTCGCGTGTTTGCGAGAATTCGCATTTCTCTGCCCTTCCTTTGAATCGGACAATACAAAATTATCCCGATTCGGTAAAGCAAAAATCCGCCCATTGGGCGGATTCTTTATCTTTCTACAATTTCCCAATAATAACCCACAGCACCTGACCCAGACTGACCAGGACCAGCGGAAGGGTTAAGTTTCCCAAACCTTAATACACAATTTTTATCGACATTCAAACATTCTGCCGTGGGCAAAGGTATCGTTCCAGCATTCGGGGACATTACTATATTCCAATTCGTTCCATCATAAACCATATTATATGTTCCACCAGCCTGTAATAATCCCGAAGTAATTGGTGAATTATTAAAATAAATTGCCTTGGCACCCATGGAGTTCAGATTCAAGGTTGCGGCATCTGCATTGGTTGCATGCATCTTTGCAATAACCTTGGTTCCAGCATTTAAATTAGCGGCAGTGGATGTATAACTTGTTGAATCTGTTATTGTATAAGCCGCTGCGGTCCCGGCAGTTGTTACAGGTGCACCACCATAAGTTAACATTGCCTGTTTAAGACTGCCGCCGGAATAGCGACGGGCAGGCGCACCATTAGCTACTCTAATAAGATCGCCATCTCCAATCGTCATAGCAGATCCAACAACCAACCATTTATCATTAACAGCATCATACACAAAATCTGCCACGCTATTCCCAATTAAATAATAAGCTGGCATATTTGTCCCTATATAAACCTGTATATTCTTTGCGCCAGTGCCATTTATATTTAACGTTGCGTTAGCATTATTTTCAGCATGCATTTTTAATCTTACTTTTGCACCATCTTGCAATACAAAACCTGGAATAGTTGCAGTATAGGCGCTGGCTGTTCCAGCGGTCGTTGCATATCCACCAATTGCCGCGTTCAGTGTTTGCGCGCTGGACAATTTATTTTCTGTATCGGTTCCGGTCAGGATGTCGCCGACACTCAGGCCGGTGATAGCGTTTGTTATGTCAGAAATGCTTTTGGTATTTGCAACAACAGGATTTCCATTTACGTCGGTGGTGACAACTGCAATCTTGGTTGCGGAATCTGTCGCATCGAACCTGTTATTTACATAAGATTGGGTTGTCATCGCGGAATGCGCAACATCAATAGTTATAAAAAATATAAATAATGAAAATAAAGCAAAAAGGAGTTTTGGGCGCACACAACAACACACTAATTTTTCAAGATAATTAATGTTCGTGTTTCCAGCCCTCTGCATGTTTGCGAGAATTCGCATTTCTTTGCCCTTCCTTTGAATCTGACACTAACAAATTATTCCGATTCGGAAAAGTAAAAAATCCGCCCATCGGGCGGATTTTTTATATCAATTTTCCCATTAAATTTGCGACGTCGCACATTCGGTTGGAAAATCCCCATTCGTTGTCATACCAAGATGTGATATGCAACAATTTATCGCCAATCATTTTTGTCTGGGTTGCATCAAATATGCTGCTGCGCGCGTCATGGGTAAAATCTACGCTGACCAAAGGCTTTTGGTTAAAGCCCAAAATACCCGCCAATTTCCCATTACTTGCTGTCAACATTGCAGAGTTCACATCTGATTCTTTTGCAGATTTTTCCAAATTCACAATCAATTCAATAACTGAAACATCAGGTGTTGGAACGCGAATCGCCATACCATTTAATTTCCCCGCCAACTTTGGCAATACTAATCCGATTGCTTTGGCTGCGCCGGTGCTGGTTGGAATCATGGACAGATTAGCCGCGCGCGCGCGTCTGAAATCGCTGTGATTTTTATCCAGTAATTGCTGGTCGCCTGTGTATGCATGTATTGTTGTCATCCAGCCACTGGCAATTCCAAAATTTTCATCCAGAACTTGTGCAACAGGCGCCAGACAATTCGTAGTGCAGCTGCCATTGGAAACTATTCTGGCATCTTTCGTCAAAACCTGGTCATTCACGCTGAAGACTATCGTTGCGTCCGCGCCATCTGATGGCGCAGAAACCAATACTCTCTTTGCCCCGGCGTCCAGATGAACACGCGCTTTTTCTGCGCTGGCAAAAATTCCTGTGCATTCCATGACGATGTCTATATCCATTTCACCCCATGGCAGTTTGGTTGGGTCACGCTGGGCCAGAACTTTTATTGTATATCCACCGACTTTAATTGTATCACCATCTAATTCGACCGGCATTGGCAGATTCCCATGAACTGAATCATATTCCAGCAAAAATGCAGATTGGTCGGCCGGCATCAAGTCATTAACCGCAACAAATTCCAAATCATCGCGCTTTGATTCAATCGCTGCACGCAAAACCAAGCGGCCTATGCGTCCGAATCCATTAATTGCTATGCGTGTTTTTCTCATTCTTGCTTCCTTTCCTGTTTTAGTTGGACATTGGAAATTATACACTTTATAATAAAAACCGCAATGAAAATTAGATCCTACATAATCGCTGGACCCACGGCCAGTGGCAAATCAGATTTTGCTATCGCGCTTGCGCGAAAGGTGGGCGGCGTTGTAATCAACTGCGACAGCGTCCAAATTTATAAAAGTATCGAAACCATCAGTGCCAGCCCGATGGCAGAAGAACCAACCGAAATTCCTCACCGACTTTTTTCTGTGCTTGGGCTTACCCAGCAAATAAATGTAGCGCAATATCTGGAGCTGGCGCGCAAGGAATTTGATGCGGCAATTCAATCTGGCAAGCCCGCAATTTTTGTCGGTGGCACTGGATTTTACATCAATGCGACCCTGAATGGGATTTCGCCCATACCTGAAATTTCGGATGAAAATCGGGTGCGCGCACGCGAAATGGTGCGCAACTATCCAGATTCTGCAAAACAATTATTATTAAATGCTGATCCAAAATTTGACAGCTTTGACCCCCAACGAATGGCACGCGCACTGGAAGTTTTTTTAGAAACCGGTCGTCCATTATCAGAATGGCAATCCCTGCCCCGCCGTGGCGCAGTTGCGCCAGACGCAATTAAAATTTTAATCAATCCGCATAAAGAAATTTTGGCGGCGCGAATTGCAGCGCGCGTGCCAATTATGATTGCCCGTGGCGCATTAGATGAAGCCCGCGCCGCAATAGCGGTCGGCTGGGATACGGATCGCGCAATCGGCGCAAGTGAGGCGGCTAAATTTATTCGTGGCGAAATCACCGAACAACAAATGATTCAGAATTGGATACTGCGGACTAATCAATATGCAAAGCGTCAACGGACTTGGTTCAAACATCAATTTGGCGCAGACATTGAAATTGGGCATATTCCAACAGACAAGGATTTGGAAAATGTTTGCAAGCGGTGACATCGTCAAAGTCTTAGTTCCGATTGCGGTCGGAAATGGATATGATTATCGATTGAACGCGTCCGCGGACATTGGCTCTTTCGTTCGGGTTTCCGTCATGAACCGCCCGCTGGTTGGTGTGATTGTTGGGGCTGGAGATTCTAACTTGCCCCCTGAAAAAATAAAATCTGCAACACCTTCATCCTTCATCCTTCATCCTTCATCCTTGATTTGGATTCAGAAAATGGCGGAATGGACAATGATGCCGCCTGGCGCGGTTTTGCGATTGATTCTGAATGTACCCGAAGCGTTTGCACCACCAAAGACAGAACAGCTTTACATATTCGCCGCATCAGAAAAAACAAAAATGACCGAAAGCAGACAGGCAATCGCAGATGCCTTTGTAATGAGTGAAGGTGAGCCGATGACCGCATCGGACATTAAAAACATTGCACGCGTTTCCAGCGCTGTTGTTCAAAGAATGATAAAAAGCGAAATCTTAAAACCTGCTGGGCAGCAAGAAAAAAAACGCGAATCCGAAATCATAAATTATTTTGATACCGGTTGCGTGAAATTAAATACAGAACAGCAAGCCGCTGCCGATTCGATTAAATTGCAAAAATTCTTGGTTTATTTGTTAGATGGAATAACAGGCAGTGGAAAGACTCAGGTTTATTTCGATTCGGTCTGGCGCGCCTATGCGACGGGAAAATCAGTTTTGCTGATGATGCCAGAAATTGCACTGACTGCGCAATTCATGAATCGATTTGAATCCAGGTTCGGCGCAAAGCCGGTCGTATGGCACAGCAATTTAACAGCGGCTCGGCGGCGCGACATTTGGCGCGGCGTTGCGAATGGCGAAATAAAAATTGTCGTTGGCACGCGCTCTGCCCTGTTTTTACCATGGCAAAATCTGGGATTGATTGTCGTTGACGAAGAGCATGACGGATCATACAAGCAAGAAGACATGGGAAATTACCATGCGCGCGACATGGCAATCTTGCGCGCTTCAACCGAAGGCTTTCCAATAATTTTGGCGTCCGCAACACCAGCCGGGGAAACTTTGCAAAACGCAGCCGATGGCAAATACATTCACTTGCGCCTGACGTCGCGCTTTGGTGGCGCCGCAATGCCAAAAATAGAAACTATAGATTTCAGAAAAACCGAAGAGCATTTCGGCAAAGGACATATTTCTATAACTTTGGAAAAAGCATTAAAAGATACTTTGGCAGATAATCAACAAGCAATGCTGTTCATCAATCGCCGCGGCTATGCGCCAATCGTGCAATGCACAAAGTGCGGCTGGCACGCAAATTGTCCTGATTGCTCGGTTGGAATGACTCATCACAAAAAAAATAATTCTTTGCTGTGCCATATCTGTGGACGCACTGCGCCTATGCCGACAAAGTGTCCTGATTGCGGCGGCACAGAATTATCAATGTCTGGCGCGGGACTGGAAAAAATCCAAGAAGAAATCGCAGAAAAATTTCCATCTGCGCGCACCGCTTTGGTGTCATCCGATACAATGATGTCGCGCCAAGCACTTGAAAGATTGGTCGCACGCATGGAATCGGGCGACATCGACATTGTTATTGGAACTCAGATTTTGGCCAAAGGTCATCACTTTCCAAACTTGACGTTGGTTGGGGTGATTGATGCGGACATGGGCCTTTTTGGTTCTGATTTTCGCGCAGGTGAAAAAACTTTTGGGCAGCTGTTTCAAGTTGCGGGGCGCGCGGGGCGCGGGGACAAACCTGGACGCGTATTGCTGCAAACGTATCAACCTGAACACCCCGTGCTGCGCGCACTGGTAGCGGGTGGGCGCGATGAATTTATGACGGCAGATTTGGCGGGACGGCGGGCTGCAAAAATGCCGCCATTTGGACAACTGATTGCAGTGATAGTAGAGGCAGAAAAAGAACATGTATTAAAAAAGTTTTGTACAGATTTGGCCGCGGCTGCACCCAAAATTGAAAACGCAAAAATTCTGGGACCGATTCCGGCGCAGATTTACAAAATCCGCACCTGGCACAGAATGCGGTTTTTGGTCGCAGGCGACCAGCGCGCCAGCCTGCAACCTGCCGTACTGCATTGGCTGGCCAAGGTCAAGCAACCCGCAAATGTTCGTGTAAAACTGGATGTGAATCCGCAGAATTTTATGTAATTATTTTACGTTCTGTTTCATTTTTGCCCACATTTTTTCAAACTCTACATTTCGCGCCAAAGTCCGTAAATTCGGATATTTTCCAAAAATCGGATCGGTATCCCATAAATCCATTACGCTGCGTCCAACTTCTTTTTCCAATGATGTAATGTCTTTTTTATGTTTATCAAAATACTCATCGCCTACCAAGACTCGAACAATCGTATCAAAGTCAGATTTTGATATGAACATATTCGCAGCCCACGTGGCAACACGCGCGCGACGATTACCCTTTAATCCGCGCACACCTGGGGATTTTTTGGATTCTCGCAACACCAGCAGCCACGCGTGCAACCGGCGGTCAAACTGCAGAATCAGATAACAAAAAATTGCTCGCTTAAATTTCACATCCCGATTATGGTATAATTATTAAAAAGGAGCAACACCCATGTTTTCATTAAACCAATTTTCACTGCCCTTTGCGCCGGCCGCGTTAGAGCCATATATTTCAGAGCGCACAATCGGATTTCACTATGAAAAACACTTGGGCGGATACATAAATAATCTGAACGGATTGATTGCTGACACAGAATTTGAAGGCATGCCACTGGAAGAAATTATAAAAAAATCATCTGGAAAAACATTTAATAATGCCGCACAAATTTTTAACCATAATTTTTTCTTTACCTGTCTGAAAAAAGATTGCGAAACACTCGCCCCCACCGAAATTGCAGAATTACTGCCAGAATTCAAGTCAGCTGCGGCCGGATTATTTGGCAGTGGCTGGGTATGGATTTCACGTGATGAAACTGGAAAATTGATTGTTGAAACGACTGCGAATGCAGACACTCCGATAGCGCACGGGCACAAGCCAATTTTAACGCTGGATGTGTGGGAGCACGCGTATTATCTGGATTATCAAAATCGCCGCGCGGATTTCATCGATGCATTTCTGGAACACTTGATAAACTGGGATTTTGTGATTGCGAATCTTAAGTTATAAAAATAAAAAACTTGCGTTTTCGACCGCGTCATAGCATAATCGGGCGCATCGGAGTGTAGCTCAGCCTGGTAGAGTGCTGCGTTCGGGACGCAGAGGTCGTGGGTTCGAAC
>CAYJAG010000028.1:3722-7752 GCA_964368385.1 uncultured Muribaculaceae bacterium | reverse complement strand
GGCTAGATATCCTTTCAATCAGTAATAAATAAAAAATCTGGGGAATTCCCAGATTTTTTATGAAGCCATCATACCTTTTACTTCCCAAGTCTCGATGTTGTTTGATTGAATACCAAAACTTGTAGATGTACGATTTATTGTGCAACAATTACTACCAACACGTTTGTTCGCATTTTCGGAACTTGTAAAATCTCCCGAGAATGTTTTAATGTATAGTATTTATTACACTTATTTGTATTGGTAATGTTATTGTGGTAATAATGCAACTGCCATCATCAGCATGATATCCTCCCGTTTTCTATTCATCCACTTTTATATTTTTTGACGAATTTAACTATTGTAAATTATTTATGATTTTGCTATAATTCGTATAAAGGAAAAAGGGATGAATGTATTTAAAATACATGGTCCTTTTTGTCACTTTTAAATACATTCCCACAAATTAATTGATAAAAATAAAGGATATTATATGGCGAATCCACATCCTAATACTTCCGGCCTGCGTCCGTTTAATAAAATGGATCCTGACGAAGCTAAACGCATCCGTCGTCTTGGTGGGCTTTCTCGTGCAAAACGATATTTCATGGCCATGAATCTTAACGAGACTTTAAAATATGCAAAAGACGCCGTTGCCAAGAGATACCCCATAGGTTACGAACCAGAACGCGATATTATTACCAAAGCAATGGAAATTCTGTATGATAAAAAATATAATTTATCTGAACGTTTAAAAATGATGAAATATTTGGAGTCTTTGAAAAAATATTCATACCAAGAACAAGATACGATGAACGCATTGGTATACAAAACTCACACACCAGAATTCCAACTGTCTGATGATTACGATGATGCATTTCGTTCCGATGATAATAATGATGTCCAGTATCTCGAAGATGAAATGAATGATCTTGGTGAACGAAAAATATATGATGATGATGACATCATCGAACCGCAATGCACTGATACATGCATTGAAACTAAGCAGTGATAAGAACCCTAATTTGTATTACTGCATATCACTGTGTGCAGTGATACAAAAACGCTTTCCATTGGAAATACATTGGGAAAGGGAAAATAAAAAGAGGGGGTTCTTAGCCTTAGTGGGTCTATTTTAAGTAAAAGATGACTGGATGGGGGATATTGATGCCCCCGCGTTTAAACGGCGAAAAAGTCAAGAAATATCTATTTTTGCTTGCAAGCATTGGTTTTTAAGTTATAATTCGCGGCATTGGATGCGTAGCTCAGTTGGTAGAGCAACTGACTCTTAATCAGTGGGTCCAGGGTTCGAATCCCTGCGCGTCCACCAAAAATCAAACCACCCGTTTGGGTGGTTTAATTTTTAAACAGCTTGCCACGTAATGAACATTTATTTGCGGCCGTGATTTCAATGTTTTGAATTTTGTCTTCGCTTTCGTTTGGTATAATTACCTGTTGCATGTATGGGGAACGCGCCAATAAATACTTGCCGGTTTTGTCGGGGCCCTCGATCAAACATTCCATAGTTTTTCCCATGCACGATTCATTAAACTGCCGATTTATTTCGGTCAGCAATCCATCCAGCGTCGCCAGACGCGCTTTTTTTATGTTTTCTGGAACTTGGTCCGTCATTAATGCCGCGGCGGTATGTGGGCGGGGGCTGTATTTAAAAGTATATGAATTTATGTATTTGACGCGTCTGGCGATTTCCATTGTTTGTTCAAAGTCTGCATCTGTTTCACCCGGGAACCCAACGATAAAGTCAGACGATATTTGTATGTCTGGGCGCGCAGCACGAATCCGATTAATAATATCTAGATATAGATCCAGCGAATATGGGCGATTCATTCTTGTCAATACATTCGGTGACCCGCTTTGTATTGGCATATTTAAAAACGGCAGAAGTTTGGGCTGAACCGCGAACATTTCAATTAAATCATCGGTCATTTCGGTTGGATAACTGGATGTGAATCTGATTCGTTTAATCTGGGGCAGGGCGGCGGTTTTCTCAATCAGCCCAGCCAGCGAGTTTTTATACCCATTCACATTTTGACCCAAGAAACAAATTTCCACCGCGCCATTTTCAGCCGCCGTATAAACGTCCCGCATAACGTCATCAAACGGGCGTGAAATTTCCCGACCACGGGTAAATGGCACAATGCAGTAAGTGCAGCAATGGTCGCAACCTTCTTGAATTGGAATATAGGCCAAGACAGAATTTTTTGATACGGGTGGCAAAGCGTCAAATTTTTCCAATCCAGATAAATCAACATTCAACAGGCGGGCGTCTGGATTTTCCAAAATTTCGGGTAGTTTATGATAGCTTTGCGGGCCCAGAACAAAATTTAATTCAGGCATTCTGCGAAAAGAATTTGCGCCTTCTTCTTTGGCGACACATCCAACAATTCCAAATAAAGCATCTGGCTTTTTATGGTCGCGAATGCGCCCAAGTTCTGAAAAAACTTTATTAGATGCTTTTTCACGAACCGCGCAAGTGTTCAAAACAATTAAATCGGCCGTGGCCACATCGTCGGTCGGTGTCAAGCCATGCGCCATTAACATTGCACAAATCCGCTGCCCGTCATAGACATTCATCTGGCAGCCAAAAGTTTTTATGTAAAATGTTTTCATTTTTTGAAAAGATTTTATCTTTTCTGACGAGAAAAATGATTATTCACAATTTTCATCTTTTGAATTTTTGTATTTTTATAGTCTATATGTTCTATTATGTGTGGTATTTGATTATTTATCGTCAAGCCCAAGTATCTTATCCCCAAGATTGGACAATATGACAATTTTATAAAAGTATCAAAACCTACTTGTTTTGTTTTTCTCATGTTTTTTCCTTTTTATTTTAATTTCTCTCTCACAATTTCATTTACCGCGGCAGGATTCATAGTGCCACCAGATTTTTTCATAATCCCGCCCACAAAAAATCCCAACAAACCAACTTTGCCGTTTTTATATTCAGCAACTTGATTTGGATTTTCTGCAATAACCTGGTCAACTATTTTTTCAATAGCGTCAGTATCGGTTACTTGCTTCATGCCGAATTTATCTGCGATTTCACGTGGGCTGCCATTTTCACCATCCAACATTTTTATAAAAATGTCTTTGGCTTGCTTGCCATTAATCTCGCCACTTTGCGTCATATCAACCAGTTCGGCTAAATCGATTGGCTTCATTTCGAATTCTGGATGTGCAAAGAGTTCGCTGATCATCCAGTTTGCAACGCCTTTGGCGCGCGTGGGCACTCCATCAACCGCAGATTCAAACCAATTTGATACTTCAACCGATTCGGTCAGCCGCGCCGCGTCATATTCCGACAATCCTAATTTTTTAATATACCGCGCGCGTTTCGCCGTCGGCAATTCCGGCATAGTTTTACGGATTTTTTCAATTTGGTCATCGTTAATAATCAGTGGCAATAAATCCGGATCTGGAAAATAACGATAATCCAATGCGTCTTCTTTGCTGCGCATTACGCTGGTAGTGCCGCTGTCTTGGTTATACCGCATTGTATCTTGGCTGACCTTTTCGTCGTTTTCATAAAGCTCTATTTGACGCTTTGCCTCGAACTCGATTGCAGTTTTTATAAACTTGAACGAAACCATATTTTTTGTTTCGGTGCGAGTGCGAAAGTTAGTTTCGCCAACTTTTCTAACCGAAACATTCACGTCACAGCGCATGCTGCCTTCATCCATGTTGGCATTACTGACACCGGTTGCGCGCGCGATTTCGCGAATCTGGCGCAGGTATCTTTCCGCTTCGTCCGGGCTGGTAATGAACGAATTATTTTCCGGATTTTTAATATCCAAAAAGGTAACAATTTCCAGCAACGCAACACCGCAGCGATTTAAATCTACAAAAGATTTAGTTGGATGTTTATCGTGCATATTTTTCCCAGCATCTTGTTCCAGGTGCGCGCGTTCAATTAAAACTTTTTTCATGCCACCATTGTCAGATTCAATTTCAATCCATCCACGACCGACAACTGGGGGCAATTCTGGGGGCTGTGAAATTTGATAACCGCTGGGCAGGTCGGGGTAGAAAT
>CAYJAG010000028.1:0-3622 GCA_964368385.1 uncultured Muribaculaceae bacterium | reverse complement strand
TTCACGCATTCGGCGTTCAATACGGGCAGCATACCGGGCATAGCAGCATCTACAAAAGAAACCTGAGTGTTTGGAGAAATAGTCGGATTGTAATTTGCGGACGCACCAGAGAATAATTTGGATTTGCTTAAAACCTCGATATGGGTTTCCAAACCGATAACCAGTTCCCAATCCCCAGTTTTACCCTTGATAGTGTATGTCATTTTATTCCCCCATAACCGATGTTGGGCGGTTGTCCAGATTCGCAAATGTTTCAATGTGCTTTGCCAGTTGCAAAACGCGTGCGTCATCAAATTTTCGACCCACAACTTGCATCCCCAGAGGCAGTCCATCTGCGCTGCGTCCCGCCGGAACGCTGACTGCTGGCACGCCCGCCAAATTCATTGCAACCGTAAATAAATCCAATGCATATTCTTCCAATGGGGTCATTTTAGAATCCAATGGGAATGCTGTGCTCGCGCCTGATGGGCATATAATCAAATCACACTGGGCAAACGCAGCATCAAATGCATCCGCAATCATACGGCGCACGCGCGCGGCTTGCATAAAATAAACATCGTAAGATTCACTTGATAAAACTGCTGTTCCGATTACCATGCGACGTTGAACTTCCTGACCAAATCCGGCTGCGCGGGTTTTCATATAAGTGTCTATCAAGTCTTTGCCCGGCACTCGGAGTCCATATCTCATCCCGTCATATCGTGCAAGATTCGATGAAGCCTCAGCTGGCGCAATAATGTAATACGCCGCCAACGCGTCCAAAATGTTAGGAATAGAAACAGATATAATTTCTGCGCCCAAATCTTGCAAGTCCTTGATACGGTGCATCCACAGCGATTTCATATCAGATGAAACAGCGACATCTTCCAACTCTTTTATCACACCGATTTTCATACCTTTGATAGTCAACGGCTGATTGTTGATTAATAATTCATGTTGTGATGAGGTAGATTCGCGAGGGTCATGTCCCGCCATTGCGGATAACATCAACGCGCAATCATCAACGCTTCGCGCAATAGGACCTGGGTGATCCAGCGAGCTTGCAAATGCAACACAACCCCATCTGGAACATACTCCATAGGTTGGCTTCATTCCGACCAATCCGGTGATGGACGCAGGAAAGCGAATGCTGCCGCCGGTATCCGTTCCGGTTGCAATCAATGCCAGGCCGCCTGCCACCGAGGAAGTAGAACCACCGGAACTTCCGCCAGCGGTCAATTTGCGGTTTCGCTGATATGGATTTATTGGCGCACCGAAAAAGCTGGTTTTGGACATTGTTCCCATTGCGAACTCGTCCAGATTAGTTTTTCCCAATAGGGTTGTTCCAGCGTTTGCTAACTTTTCTGAAATTGCAGATTCATATTCAGGAACAAAGTTTTCCAACATTTTTGACGCAGCGGTTGTGCGGATACCACGGGTCGCGAATAAATCTTTCATACCGACGGGAATTCCCTCTAACGCGCGGGCAGTGCCATTAGCATAATGTTTGTCTGATTCGGCAGCGTCCGCCAAAGCTCGCTGGGGCGTTTGGGTAATATAGCAATTTAATTCTTTGCCAAATTTTTCTATACGCTGCAAATAAGCACTAGTCAATTCCGTTGCAGAAATTTTCTTTGTGCGCAAATGCTCCAGTGCTTCGGTAAGTGTCAGATCTATTATATTTGTCATTTAGATTATCCTGTTTCCCAATTAAAACGGCAGATGGCTCATCCTTGCATAATTTATTTTTGTTTATCATAAAATTGCGGGAATAAAACCTTGCCGACAGTATTAGCCATAAAAGGACATTTGCATTTTCCAGTTGTTAAATGCTGGAAGCAGCTTGAAACACGATGAATATTATTTGCATCCATATATTTTTTGTATTCAGTTGTTTTTGCACAAGGAAATTTCATTCCACCAAAGTAAAAGTTGGTGAGGTACAACTTTTTATTAAAAAAATCTTTCTTCCCGCGCGTCGCGTTCGTACAATAATACTCAATTCCGTCTATGCAAGAATTTTCAGGGATTTTTTCCGACTCGAACATTGTTATTAGTTTATCAGCTTGCTCTTTGGATATATTCGCAAGACATTCGTCGAAAAAGCCGTAGCTTGCAGGGGATTTATAAAAATGAACCGATACATCTTTTTCGTTCTTTATTTCTGTCATAAGGATTTCCTTTCGGGTTTATTCTCTCACTCATCCATTACTTTGGGCACGGCAAAGTATCCGCGGGATACGCCGGCATCATCTGGGGTATTTGCCAAAATAGCATCACGAATTCCGCCATCAGTCGCCTCGTCCTTGCGCAAGGGCAGGGCGTGTTCGGCCGGCGTCAGCATAGGCTCGACTCCCTTGGTATCGATTTTTTGCAATTTATCAATCCAATCAATGATGGAATCTATCTTCATTTGTGCCAGTTTGTCATCCGGAATTTCAATTCTGGCCAGATGGGTAAATTTTTGCAGCTGCTGTTTTGTGAATGCCATAATTGTTGCTCTTTATAAAATAATGGCTATAATCATAACATGGCATTAACGAATTTCAAGGATTTTCCGCGTTTGGGGCGACTTTTGGGCATCGATTGGGGTGCAAGGCGAATTGGGCTGGCAACCACTACCAGCGATTGGGTTTTTGTTTTTGCCCATTCGCAACTGGTGGCTGGCGACCAGCAATCGGCAATAGCGGAAATTGTTAAAATAACGGAATCTGAAAAAATCGTTGGAATAGTTCTGGGATTGCCCCTGCGCGGCGATGGAACCGATTCGGATACTACACGTATGGTACGGAAATTCGCAGATTCGCTGGCTGCGGCGATTGATATACCGATACTATTTATGGAAGAAAACTTGACCAGTGTGGAAGCCGCAGAAAGAACGAAAAAGGGTAAAGAGATAGACTCGCAGTCTGCCGCAATTATTCTTGAAAATGCGATTGCAATGATAAAAAGGCAAATATGATGAATATAATTTATCTGAAACAGGATTTGTCTGACGAGCAAACCGCCGCGCTGATGGAATCTGCGGAATTGGCAATAGATACAGAACTGACCGGACTGGATATTCACAGCGATCGGCTGTGCTTGGTTCAGCTGCGTGCCCGCGGAAGCGACGATTTTTATTTGGTTCAGATTTATGATACCAAAGATTATCCAAATCTTGCGCGCGTTCTGGCCAACCCAAAATCAGTAAAAATTTTTCACTATGCCCGCATGGATTTGTTAATGATTTACAAGAGTTTGGGCGTTTGGGCAATGCCAGTATTTTGCACAAAAATTGGGGTCTTGCTGGCGCGGCCTAAACGCGGTCATACTTTGAAAAACTCACTGCGCGAGATTTTCAATATAGAGCTGGATAAAGAAGAATGCTGCAGCAACTGGATGTTAAAACTTACTAAAAGCCAACAGCAATATGCGGCAAATGATGTTGTGTATCTGCACATGCTGAAAGATTATCTGGTTGATAAATTACAGGATAAAAACAGATTGGAATTTGCCCAGAAATGCTTTGATTTTCTGCCGACCAGATGTCAGCTGGATATGGATTGGGGCGAAAGGGACATTTTTGGATATAATCCAAAATAATTTATTTTTTACCCACGCTGCCCATTACATTTATATTTTTGTCTTTATACAATTTGGT
>CAYJAG010000027.1:0-7977 GCA_964368385.1 uncultured Muribaculaceae bacterium | reverse complement strand
TTGCTGCATTATATTAATATAGTTAGTGACTCGGGAAAATGGGGCAGATATGTAAAGTGATGAAAATTGCGATAAAACGCCCCATATTTCATACATACCAGAGTCACAGCCCGTTTACAGCTCGCGGATTGCGGGCAGAAAATAAAAAATACCGCCAAATCGCGGTATTTTATTTATTCTGGTCGGGGCGAAAGGGTTCGAACCTTCGACATCTTGCTCCCAAAGCAAGCACTCTACCAGACTGAGCTACGCCCCGAATTCGACGATTATAACATTTCTTTATAAAAAATCAAATTATTTAAGTATGCGCAATTCCGGCGCACCCATATTCATATATTTTTGTGATAATTCTTCCACATAATCAGGGGAATAATCTTGTAACAGCTTTATATGATTTTCTGTCAGCGTCAGCTTTTTTTGCTCAATCGCCAGTTGTGTTTGCTCGTGATCCAGTCGCCAAAAGTTTATTACAAAGTTCTGGATGCTGACATCACCCCAAAACAGACGTACAAACATAACGCAAGCGAAAACCATACAGACTACCCCAATTTTGCCGCGCAATCCCGAACGCCAGCCGTTAACTATAAATTGTAATAATTCTTTGATTTTCTCTTTCATGGCAGCTATTATATCATAAAATGTTTAAACCAAATCAAATTTTTGCGGCACCATTGGCCGGAATTACCGATCGGCCGTATCGGCTTGTTTTACGCCAATGCGCACCTGATGCGGCGTTGGTAACGGAAATGATTTCTTGTCATTCTTTGGTTGCGGCTGCAAAAAATTGCAAAAGAAACTTTGACAGATATGACGACGAGGGCTTGATTGGTGCCCAGATTTTTGGTGCAGATCCAAAACTGATGGCCGAATCTGCAAAGATTTTACAGGGCCAGGGCGCATCTTGGATAGACATCAACATGGGTTGTCCTGTGCCAAAGGTTGCAACAAGGGCAGGCGCAGGGGCGTTTTTAATGCGCGACCACAAACTGGCCGGGCAAATAATTAACGCAGTTGTAGGCGCCGTTAAAATACCCGTTTCAATTAAAACCAGACTGGGTTGGGATGATGCCAATCTGAACAGCGCAGAATTATTAAACATAGCGGCTGATTCAGGTGTTGCATTTGCCGCCGTTCATGGACGCACCCGCGCCCAGGGTTATGCCGGGAATGCAGATTGGAATAAAATTTCAGAATTAGTAAGGACTGCAAAACTTCCAGTAATTTTCAATGGAGATATAAAAACATCGGCAGATGTAAATGCGGTTGAAAAGCTGGGTGCAGCTGGCGCAATGGTGGGTAGGGCTTTGTTGGGTAATCCTTGGCTGTTGGGAGAATTGGCAAATGGCAAACCCAATATTACAGAGAATAAAATAGATTTAATAATGAAACATTTTAATTTGGTTATAGAGTATTACGGCGAAAAGGCGGGGATTCCAATGTTTCGCAAACATGCGGCATGGTATTCAAATGGAATGAAAGATGCAGCGACATTCAGAACGCGCGTAAATCAAATTACCAATGCAAAAGAAATGACCAAAACATTATCAGAATTTTTTAATAAATAAAAAATCCGCCATTTGGCGGATTTTTATTTTTTGGTTTTCTTTACCATGTTGGGGCATGCTTGCCTTGCTTTAATATAGGCTGTTCATCTTCCCAAACTGATAAACCTGTTTTAACATCAGTCAATGTCATTTGCAGATAGTATTCAACACGCTCATCGCCCGAACAGAACAAGCAAGAGTCAGTTTTCAGATTGCGTTGAATCATTTTTCCGGTCAACGACATATTCGGCGCAACCAGGGTTCCTTTGCCTGCAATCGTGCCCTGATCATATTCGCTGTCGCCACGGGTTCCGCGAACTTGATGAGTGGTTTCATCTTCGGCTACATTCTTTTCATACTCAACTTCGGCATAGCCCTTGGCTTTTGCCTTCATTGCGGATGCGCTGACTGGCGAAACACTGACCGCCTGCATTTCTGCCGATACAGGAACATATCCTGTGGCAGTGGTTGTCTTGTTCTGGAAACCAGTTGTGATTTGTGCACGGCCGGAATTAATCAAAGTAGAACGTATTTTCTTTACCAAAATGTCAGTATCAAAGCGTTGCATTGTGTCATTTTCAACGCTTCCGATAGCGATAACTGGCTTTTTTATATTTGCAAATGCGCCACTGGAAACCATAGACTTGGTCATTGTGTCAGCGGTCTTTTCCCAGTCGCGGTATTCCAGCTGCATTGTATTAGACATAGACGCTACTTGTTCGGAATCGTTTGTATCGATAACCTTGGTTCCGCCGCATGCGCAAAGTGCAAGCAGTATAGTAAGGTTTGCTATTTTTTTCATTTTTCTCTCCTTTATTTTAGTTTTATTACTTTGCTGTCAAAAGCTTTTTCAGCCAGACGGATATAAACCAAATGATTGCCTGATTTTGGAACTTTTATTTCAGCCAAAACATTACCATTTGATTTAATAGAAATCAAATCTTTGTTTTTCTTGACCCGCATAGTCCAAATGCGCTGTGGCAGAATTGCCCAGGAACGAACCTCTGCATTGGTGCTGGTGATTGAGTAAATTGTTGCGGCCATTCCCATCAGACCCGCATAGTCGCTGCCGGAATTATACATTGCTGCCTGCAGGGCTGCCTTGGAAACAGCCGAGCTCCATGCACGCAAAGCCTCATTAATTCTGTATTCCCCGTATTCTGTTATAAACATTGCATCTACATCAGCAACCATTTGAGCGTTATCTATTTTTACTGGATCATAGAAAAATTCAGGTCTGGAAACTGCCAGGGACACAACATCTATACCATTGCCAATAAACCAAGGTATGTCTAACCTTTCTTCGTGCAATCTGGGCGCCAGTCCAGTTTCAATAAACACCCATGCAATACCATTCGGGGTTGTGCCTGCTTGTGCAGCTGACAGGTCAGCCTTTATATCCGTATTGCTTGGCATCATTCCATTGGCGCGTTTCAGATAAAGCTTTGCGTCTGCTAATTTGTCGGTATTCAAAAAGGTTATCCCCGAAAGATACATCAATGCCGGATTCATAATGTCGCTGAACGCCCGCCACCCAGAATTTTCAGCGTTTAGTTTTTGCATCAATTCGGAAGTGTCTTGGGTTTGAGGTTGCTGATTAGAAGCGATTAGTTTTGCGTATTCTACGCTCATTTTCTGCTGGCGATCATAAGACTGATTAATGATTACGCGTGCGTTGTCAAAACGTCCCATCGCCAACGCGTCCCACAGCTGATAATATGATACAAACAAAGTATCCATCATATAGGGGCGATAGCCGTTTACCAGATTTCCACCCAACAGCGTTCCGGCTTCACGACCAACATCCAATCCGGTTGGGTCAATGTTTCTGCGATTAAATTCTTCATACGCCGCATCGCTTTCATCAAATTTGTTTTCATGAAACAGCGAGTCCGCAGTTATCAGTAATTCCAGATTGTTTTGTTTGGAAAATTCTTCGGCAGTTGCAACAGCCGTATAATCACTGGCCCAATATGCATTTCTGGCGTTATCCATACGTGCTTCCATATTGGCCGCGCATCCGCACAGAATTAAAGAGAAAATCAATAATACCTGACGCATGACACAGATTTTAACATCAAAAAATTATGTTGCAAGACATTAATATAGGTTTATAATACGCCCGAAAAAAATAAAGGTTATACAGATGACTGAAAAAGTTTTAACAGCTGGTGAAATGTTACGACATGCACGCACAACAGGGCGTCGTAAGCGCGAACTGGGCACAATCGCAAAGCAGTTGTGCATAAAGGAAGAGTTTTTAGAGGCCATAGAAAATGGCGAATATAACAAGATTCCAGAGGTAGTTTATGTGTTGGGATTTGCGCGTAATTACGCAACCGAACTGGAATTGGATCCCGTAGAAATTGTTGCAAAAATCAAAGAAGAAATGGGACTGGTTAATGAAGAGGACGCAGAAGAAAAAACGGACGGCAATACCGAACTTCCAGACAGAAAACAATGGGTAAAAGATGCAGCCATAAAAACTCGCGAATTTATACGCAAGAACTGGAAATGGCTTTCTGCGATACTTGTTTCAGTGGTTATTATTTCGTTGGCAATTTGGGGTGTGTCGGAATTTATTGCACATCGCAGCGCAAGATCCGATGCCCAGCAGACAGCATTAATTACACCAAAATTTAATCTGCCGATCAAGGAAGAGTTCGGAACAGAAAATCATGCCACTTCGGCAGTTGCCTTGCAGGCTACACAAGAGTCCTGGGTAAAAATAGAAGATGCCCAAGGCGAAACGATGTTTTCACGTGTGCTGGTTCCGGGCGAGGTTTATTATGTCCCAACTGGTAATACCAAGGGAACGTTTGGCAATGCCGGCGGAATTGATGTTTGGGTGAATGGTGTTTTAGCGCCAAAATTAGGTGCAAATCATACCAGAAAGACAGGTGTTGTCATGACAGCAGAAACCCTGATGTCCGAGACCAAGGTCCAAACGCCCACGCCAACTGAAAAGCAGTAAATATACAGGCCGCGCATAAAGCGCGGCGTAATTTTTCCTACTTGAAATTCCATAATTTAGCATTATATTTAATCGGCTATGGATATCATTAAAATTCGCGGTGCACGCGAAAATAATCTTAAAAATATAGACTTGGACATACCAAAGAATAAATTGGTGGTCTTTACTGGCGTTTCCGGCAGTGGGAAATCGTCATTGGCTTTTAATACCATCTATGCTGAGGGTCAGCGCCGCTATGTCGAATCATTGTCGTCTTATGCGCGTCAATTTTTGGATATGCAGAAAAAGCCAGATGTTGATTTTATCGAGGGTTTATCCCCAGCAATTTCGATAGAGCAAAAAACCACATCAAAAAATCCGCGTTCAACCGTTGGAACTGTTACCGAAATTTATGATTATTTTCGTCTGCTTTGGGCGCGCGTCGGAATTCCGCACAGCCCCGTTACCGGATTGCCGATTCAGTCACAAACTATTGCGGAAATGGTTGAATGGACAATGCGCATTCCGTCCATGACCAAGATTTTTGTTATGGCGCCACTGGTGCGTGAACGCAAGGGCGAATACAAAAAAGAAATCGCTTTTTTGATAAAGCAGGGCTATCAACGTGCAGTGATTGATGGCGAAGTTTATGAATTGCAAAATGCGCCAGCATTGGATAAAAACAAAAAACATAACATTTTTGTAATTGTTGATAGATTGATAATCAAAAATGACGAAGAAACTGGGTCGCGGCTTTTTGCCTCTTTCGAGTCTTCATTGCGCCTGGTGCCTGGCAGCGTTTTGGTTCGCAGATTGGACACGAACGAAGATATCCTTTATTCGCAAAATTATGCATGTCCCGTCAGTGGGTTTACCGTTCCAAAAATAGAACCCAGATTGTTTTCATTTAATGCGCCAACCGGTGCTTGCCAGACTTGTGATGGTCTGGGGGTACAGATGAGTATGTCGCCAGATTTGGTTGTTCCAGACCTTTCTAAAAGCATTCGTGATGGTGCAATCGCGCCTTGGTCGCGCGGTGGGATGTTGTCGCAGTATGATCATTTATTGGAAGCGATTGCGCGCGCATATAAAATTCCACTATCTAAACCTTGGTATGCATTGACTTACGAGCAAAAAAATCTGATTTTATATGGCAGCGGTGATAAAGAAATTCATATAAATTGGAACGGGTTTGAATATGACAAACCATATGAAGGCGTAATTCCAAACATTACCCGTCGTTGGCGCGAATCCGAATCAAATTATGTAAAAGATGAACTGGGGAAATACCTGACTGAAAAGCCTTGTCCGGTTTGCCATGGCAAGCGCCTGAATGTCCAGGCATTAAGCGTAAAAATAAATAGCTATGACATCGCGGATGCAACAGAGTTATCAGTTTTGAATGCTTTGGAATGGTTTCGTGAGTTGCCGAAAAAGCTGACACAAAAAGAAAACGATATAGCGCGTGTCATATTGCGCGAGATTATTTCACGTCTTGAATTTTTGCAGAATGTTGGTCTGGGCTATCTGACGCTGAACCGCAAAGCGGGAACGCTGTCGGGCGGCGAAGCACAAAGAATTCGTCTGGCATCGCAAATCGGTTCGGGGCTCTCTGGGGTTCTGTATGTTCTGGATGAACCAAGTATTGGATTGCATCAATCGGACAATGATAAATTGTTGGATACATTAAAAATGCTGCGCGATAAAGATAATACGGTTATCGTTGTTGAACATGACGAAGATGCCATGCGCGCGGCAGATTACTTGGTGGATATAGGCCGTAATGCTGGCGAACATGGTGGACATATTGTTGCAGCCGGCACACCCCAGCAGGTTATGAAAAATAAAAATTCTTTGACTGCTGAATACCTGTCTGGCAAAAAAAAGATAGAGATTCCGACCTGCCGTCGCCCTGGCTCTGGTGAAATTATAAAAATCAAAGACGCGCGCGAAAACAATCTGAAAAATGTGAATGTTGAAATTCCGTTGGGCAAATTTGTCGTGATTACTGGTGTTTCAGGCAGTGGAAAATCTACTTTGCTGATAGATACTTTGTATCCTTCATTGATGCGTGCATTGTATAATTCTAAATTAGAATCGGGCGCGCATGACATTATCACCGGCATGGAAAATGTTGATAAAGTTGTTGATATAGACCAATCGCCAATCGGCAGAACTCCGCGCAGTAATCCTGCGACTTATACCGGGGTATTTACAAACATTCGTGATTTTTTTGCCGAGCTGCCAGAATCAAAAACGCGTGGTTATGGCCCAGGTCGGTTTTCATTTAATGTCAAAGGTGGTCGGTGCGAAGCATGCCAAGGCGATGGCCAGATAAAAATAGAAATGAACTTTATGGCTGATGTGTATGTAGAGTGCGACAAGTGCCATGGTCATCGATATAACGAAGAAACGCTGAGTGTGAAATACAAGGGCAAATCAATCGCTGATGTATTAAATATGAGTGTGGAAGAAGCCTATCGGTTTTTTATAAATGTGCCGTCTATTAAAAATAAATTGGAATTATTAAAACGCGTTGGTTTGGATTACATAAAGCTGGGGCAATCATCGTTGGAACTTTCCGGCGGCGAAGCGCAGCGCATAAAACTATCCAAGGAATTATCTGCGCGCAGCACGGGTCGAACTCTTTATATCTTGGACGAACCGACCACAGGCTTGCATTTCGAGGATATAAAAATGTTGCTGAATGTCTTGCAAGAATTGGTTGATCAGGGCAACAGCGTTATAGTAATTGAACATAATCTGGAAGTAATTAAAACCGCAGATTGGGTGATTGATTTGGGCCCCGGCGGTGGTGATGCAGGTGGAAATATAGTCGCGGCCGGAACGCCCGAACAGGTTGCGAAAAATAAAAATAGCATTACTGGAAAATATCTGCAAAAATACCTGAAAAGGTGATGTAATGTTTGATAATCTGACGCGCAGGCTTTCAAGTACTTTTTCCAAATTAACCGGACGGACAACACTGACGGCCGGGATGCTGGATGATGCTTTGGCGGAAATTCGCGTTGCATTGCTAGAGGCTGATGTAGCATTACCTGTCGTAAAAAAAATAATTTCTGATGTCAGCGAAAAATCAGTTGGTGAAAAAATTATCGAAGGCACGCGTCCCGCAGAAACTATCGCAAAAATAGTTTATGATGAATTGGTTGAAATCTTATCATCGGATAATGCCGAAAAATCTTTTCCACAAATAATAATGATGGTCGGTTTGCAAGGAACTGGAAAAACCACGACCGCTGGCAAATTGGCGTTGCATTACAAAAAGCAGGGCAAATCTGTTTTATTGGCATCCACAGATATTTATCGCCCATCCGCGCGCGAACAACTGGAAATGCTGGCGAATCAGGTTGGCACGGATTGTTTGCCGATTGTTGAAAAAGAAAAGCCTATTGAAATTGCAAAACGCGCATTACGCGAAAATAAAAATGATGTTTTAATAATTGATACTGCGGGTCG
>CAYJAG010000026.1:0-9038 GCA_964368385.1 uncultured Muribaculaceae bacterium | reverse complement strand
ACCATGATTCGAACCTGGTGGTGCAGAAAAGACCGCGCCGAAAAATCCAGGACAATTAAATCGCCATTTTTTGTTATTGTTATTTTATCCAAAGTTTTTATTGGACTTTTCGCCTGGCATTCGGATGCACGAAAACTGGTAAAATCATGATTGCCTGTCAAATTTTCAGCTGCGCGCTGCATGGCATCAATGTCTAACTTTTGTGGTATCCACCAAACACGATTTTTATCCAATGCAGGCTTTGCGCTGCGATTCATAATTATGTATCTGTAATTGCGGCGAGCGCAGGAAAATCTGGCATGAAAATCATCAGAAACCTGACCACAATCCAGCACCGATACAGGCGAATTATTCAGATAAAAATTTAACGCGCGCTTTATCGTTTCAGGATCTGATTCTGGCAAATCCGCATGCGCAACCATAGCATACGCATGCACCCCCGCATCCGTGCGACCGGCGGCAATAACATCGGCGTCCATCTGACAAAAGCTTTTTATCGCATCCTGAACCAAGGATTGCACAGACGGCCCTTGGCGATTTTCTTGCCAGCCAATCAGATTTGTTCCGTCATATTCAAGGGTCAGCTTATATCTTTTCATTTTCCAAATTCTATTTGTGCGCCACGCAATCCATTCATGAAATCTTTCCAAGCCATTGGCTTTTTGCCAGCTGGTTGAATTCGCAAAATTTCAAGTTTGCCATCTGCAATTTTAGTTTCCAGAATTTTAACGTCCATGCCATTTATTTTTGTGCGACCACCGATAGATCGAATCTGGTCATGAATTTGTTTTGGTTTACACGCCCAATCAATAATTTCATCTGCGCCGGTGAATTTGCGCGTCCAACTGGGTTGACCGGATTGTGGAACGGGTGGGTATTTTTCAGGTGCGCACAAGTATTCCAAAACCATTGACGTTGCAATTTCTGAAACCTGTGATTCTGTATCCACCAAGGTTTCATTTTCGCCGATTCCAAATTTTTTACGCATTAAAACATCGCCGGCATCCACCGCGCTAGACAAATTCATCAAACAAACTGCGCTATCAACATCGCCATTGTAAATCGCACTGATAATTGGTGATGGACCGCGATACTTTGGCAAATCACTGGGGTGAATGTTTATGCATTTTGCAAAATCCAAAACATTTTCCCGCAAAATAACGCCATAAGAAATTACCAAAATATAATCAATTTCGGATTTTTGTTTTTTAATCTCTTCTGTATCAAAATCATTTATATTTGTGAAAACTTTTATTCTGCGGGAATCTGCCCAAATATGCACTGGCGATTTTGTTATGATTTGTTTGCGACCCACAGTCTTTGGTCCGCGCGTAAATACGGCCATTATTTCATGCGTGTCTGCAACCCGATCAAAAATCGGCACAACAAAATCCGATGTGCCCATTAAAATCAGTTTCATTTTCTTTTCCGAATTTTTCGCATTATAATTTCGCGTCGCACCGAGGACAGATAATCAATAAACAAAATCCCATCCAAGTGATCCAATTCATGCTGAACAATTCTTGCTACAAATCCAGAAAATTCTTTTGTTTGCTTTTCGCCTTTTTCATTCGTCCATTCAGCGACGACTGATTCTGGTCGCTCTACATCTGCATAAATTGGGAAATCATCTGGGCCTAATACCGACAAACAACCTTCTTCTATTACACAAGTATTTTCCGATTTTGATATAATTTTTGGATTTATCATTTTATGAATCGTGCCGGGGTCTTTGCGATTTTTGACCTCTTTCATAACAATAAAGCGGCGGGCAATTCCGACCTGGGGCGCGGCCAAGCCAACGCCATGCTGGTCATCCATCATGGCAACCATTTCATCCATAATATCGGCAATTTGGGACACGTCATCAACAGGCGCACATTTTTCGCGCAGAATCAAGTCGCCGCAAAGTTTCATTTGTAATTTGTCTTTCATTATTTATAATGTTACCAAAGGAAATCCAAATGGCAATCATTTTTGTATTACTGGGAATAATTATTATTTTACTGGTCGTTTTAATGTTTCAAAAGCGTCCTGTGGACTTATCGTCTCTGCGTGAAGATAATGTCCGCCTGCGCGAGCGCATATCCGAACGATTGAACGCACTGGCGCAGAATGCGGCAGATTTGAAAAATATCAGTGGTGATATCGCAAATTTCAAAAACATCCTGATGGGGTCCAAGCAAGCACGCGGCAGCTTTGGCGAAAGACAGCTGGAAGATTTGGTCGCCGATATTATGCCACCTGAATCTTATGCTTTTCAACAAACACTTGAAAATGGGGTTCGTCCAGATTGTATAATCCGTTTGCCTTATCCGCCTGGCGACATGATTATAGACAGCAAGTTTCCATTGGAAGGATATACAAAATATGTCGAATCTCCAGATGATGGAAATCGCAAAATTTTCGAGTTGTCGGTTCGCACTCATGTTGATGCCATTGCATCAAAATACATTATTTCTGGTAAAACTGCTGAAAGCGCGATGATGTTTATCGCATCGGAATCTATATTTGAAACACTGCACCGAGAATTCCCAGGAGTAGTTGATTATGCCGCGCGTAAAAAGGTCTTTATTGTATCGCCAGCGACCTTGTGGGCAACATTAAACACAATTCGCGCCGTTCTGTCCGACATAAAAATCAAGCGGGTTGCCGCGCAGATAAAGAAAGAATTGGATTTATTATTAATGGATTTATCACGTCTATCTGAACGCGCCGCACGGGTTGAAAATCATTTTAAAATGGCTGAAAATGATATAGAAGATTTGCAGGTTTCAATCCGAAAAATCACACCGCGCGCAGAAAAATTAAAAGAATTGGAATTCGGCGAATAAAAATTAAACCCGACGATTCCCAGTTTTAGAATCAATCCAGATTTGTTCCTGGGCCAGTTTCATTATCGGTTCATCGCCATAGCTGTCGCCATAACTTTTTAATACAACTGGATTAACGTTATTATTTTTTGCCCATTTTTCTAGTGCTGCCACTTTGCCAGACCCCCAGCATAAAAAATTAAACTTCCATGGAAGACGTTTGTGCATCTGACTGCAAAGCACCACGTCAAATTTCATATCCTTTACAAGATGTGGTATTAAATAATCCGGCCCAGCAGAAATTAAAATAACTTTGACATCTTTGGTGCACCCTTCTTCTGCGACACATTTGGCCGCCCAATCAAAGCGGCGCATACGATGCTGTTTTATAAAATCTTGCGCTAAACGTTGCACCAGTTTTTCACTGACAAAGCTGCGCATAATTTCCCGCCAAAGCTTTGCAATGGGGCGACTTCGTAAATCTGTATCCTTGCGATCAAAAAGCGACAATGCCGCGCCCGATGTAATCATCGGTAAAAATAACCATGGGCGCAGGCTGTGCGCAAAGCAGTATTTTATAAACTCTTTATTCGAGTCAGATGCACTTAACGTTCCATCAAAATCAAACACCACTATTTTTTGGTTTTTCAGCATTTTTCTTTTTCCTGGTTCTTTCCATCAGCGTGAATATAGCCGGGGTTAAAAAGAAAGTCCAGAACAATGACGCCAGTGTTCCGCCGATAATAACCGCGCCCATACTGATTTTCATCCCATCAACAGACCATAACTGCGGCACCATTCCAGCGACAACTGCTATTGTTGTCATGGCCAACATTCGCTTTTTGTCCACGAATTGATCCCATAACGCCTTGCTTGCTGGGACTCCGCGCTCTATATCCTCCAAGGTTGGCTCCAGCACCAAAATGTTGGTACTGACAGCCAGTCCAATCAACATAATCAGCGCCAACATTGATGCAATATTGATTGTTGCGCCAACCAGAAACATCAAAACAAACACTCCGGAAAAGCTGGTAAGTATTCCCGATACTATCGTTAATGGATGCGCCCAAGAATTCAGAATTGCTGCTAGACTCATGAAAGTGAGTATGGCAGCCAACAAAAATGCTGTTCCTATTTCACTGGTTGTTTCGGATTGAATCTCGCTCATTCCGCCAAAGGTCGCCTGGTATCCTGGCTTCCAGTCAATCGTTTTTAATCCGGCTTCTATCTTTGACTGCACTGGCCCTATTGTGCTTTTACCCAGATTTATATCTATTTCGGTTATACGATTTTTATCCAACCTGCGTATATCTGGGGTCGCTTGGGCCGCCTGTACCCCACCAAGTTGTGATAAAGGCACCAAACCTTTTGGGGATGAAACAAATACATTATCGAACATTTCACGATTCTTGAAAGGCTTAGAAAATTCCAAAATTATTGGATACTCTTTTCCGGCCTCTTTATATTTATAATCGTCATTACCAAACAGGGCTGTTCGCAACGCCGTCCCAGCCGAAGCGTTTTTTATTCCCCAAAAACTCATATTATCATTGCTGGGTATAAATTTTAACTCCTCGCCAGGTGCCTGTTGTGCGCGAACCGCGCTTTGTATTTCAGGAATCTGATTCAGCAGCTTTATGACTTGATCAGCATAGGCCTCGCGCATAGCATCATTTTCACCACTGATGTTCATAACTATATCGGACGAAAAACCTGCCCCACCCATTGATTCGCCGGCACGAATCTGAATTTCCGCGTCTGGAATTTCATAAAGCTTTTTTGCCATTTCTTGGGCTATCAGCTTGTCTGAACGACTTCGTTTTGCGCGCGGGACCAGCTTTACCCGAACATCAATGTTCTGCAGTCCGCGCTGACCGATTTTAATCGAAGTGGATTTTACTTCTTTAAAGTCATGCAACTTTTTTTCAATTTGCTGCGCTATTTGTTCGGATCTTGCAAAGTTGGTTCCCGCAGGTGCGCGCGCCGTTATCGTGATTTCATTTGCGTCCATGGCTGGCTGAAACTCGTTACCAACCCAATGCATAGGAATAATCGTGATAACCAAAACCGCCACCGCAATTCCAACAGCACGCCACGGATTGCTTAATTGCCAATCATAGAAAGGACGAAACCATTCCAAATGTTTTTTTGGTTTTTCTATTTTTTCCTTTTTCTTGGAACGTGCGCGCAAAATTTTTGCAATCATCATTGGCGTCAAAGTAAATGAAAACATGGACGACAGCAAAACAAAATACACGACCGACATACCAAACTGCTTCATGAATTGACCGACTATGCCATCCATAAATGCCAATGGCAAAAACACAACAACATGGGTTAAAATTGTTGCAAAGATTCGAACTGCAACTTTCTTGGTTCCTTCAACTGCGGCGTCTTCGGGCGACATTCCGCGCTCTATTAAACCAAGTGCAGATTCAATCAAAATAATTGCGTCTGTAACAAGTGTCCCCAGCGCGGTTGCAATCGCCAGCAATGTCATAGTATTTATAGTAAAGCCGGACAAATTCATAAAAAACAAGCCTGCAACCAGCGATGATGGAATCATAATGCCTGCAATTATTGTTGTGCGCCAATTACGCGTAAATACCAGCAAAACAATTACCGTTAATGCTAAACCCAAGAAAATGTCGCGCACGGTATTATTTGTTTCATCTGCAATCACAATAGAAGAATCGGAAATTATTTCCATATGCGCGTCCGGAAGTCGCGTCTGCATGGATTGCTGCATTGCTGGTAATTGCTTGCGCAAATTTTCGGAAATTTTTATTGCATTTCCATCGGATGCTTTTACCACAGATAAAATCACAACGGACTGGCCATTATATCTGGCGCCGGTCTCCACATCCCTTGCGGCATCGACTACTTGTGCAATTTCACTTAATGGAAAATTCTGACCTTCGGCCGTCGTAATATGCAAGTTTTCTATATCACCAACACTGGCAAATTCACCGATAAAACGTATATTATTGGAATCTGTTCCCTGCTCTATGCGTCCCCCTGGAACATTCAGATTCTGCGCGCCCAGTGCCGCCACAACATCCATTACTGCAACGCCGCGCGCCGCCATCAATTCGGGATTCATCCATATTCGCACTGCGCGTTGTTCGCCACCAAATACGTTTATTCCGGCGACTCCCCTGGTCGCGGTAATTTTATTAGACAGGACATCGGTCGCATAAAATTCCAAATCCCGCGGCGAAGCGCCAGTTAAAACAATGTCTATAACCGATTCTTGCAACGGGTTTAATTTTTCAACAACTGGTTGCTTTAATCCTTCTGGGAATTCCGATCCGATTGCGTCCAGCTTTGCCTTGACCTCGGACGCCTTGTCGTTCACATTTACGCCCAGATTAAATTCCGCCATTACAAAGCCGCCATTTTCAAATGCCTGGCTGGTGATTTTTTTTACACCTGCAACTTCTGAAATAGCATCTTCGGCCTTTTGTACGACCTGGGATTCAATTTCCGCAGGCGATGCGCCTGGATACACAAGTGTTGCCGTGACCATAGGAAAATCTATGGCTGGCGTGCGCTCTATATTCATATTTGGAAATGCGGCGATACCCAGAACAACCCAAAGCAGCACGAACATTATTGTCGTAACTGGCCTTTTTACAAAAAACTTAATCATTTCTCTGCACCCTTGTTCCTACTTCCGCTTTGGATAAAACTACTATATCGCCGTCATTGAGACCCTGTTGAATCAAGACATTTTCAGAATCGCGGTTTACAATTTTTACCTCTTGCGCAACGGCAATTCCGTTTTGTATTACCATGACCTTTCCATCACGGATTGCTGATACTGGGATGAAAAAACCGGTATATTTTTGCTCGGCAAATTGTTCGCCATCAGTCGCGCCAGCTGTTTGTATCAGATACATTCCAGTATCCAAATCAACCTTGCTGGAAACCGAAATTATTCGACCATCTGGACCAACTTTCTGACCTATGCCAAACATGTGCACGCGCGTCCCCGATACAAAAGCCTGGTTATTTTTTATGAATAAAGGCTCGCGCAATACACCCAGTTTCTGGGTCGCAACCATTGTTTCCGCTGGCACAGCGTTCGCGCGCGCTACGTTGAACACTTCGCGCCGGGATTCATGGCAAATCGCATAAACGCGAAACCCAATCCAACCAGCCATAATAACGCCAATTAAAATGTAAATGATTTTTGTTTGCTTTTTCATTTGTTCAATTTCTTTATCTGTTCTTGGGCCAATACAATGTTATATTTTGCATTCAAAACCGCCATCTCCATTTGGGCCGCGGCGGCTGAAACTTCGGATACCTCGACCGCACTGGTTTGACCAGCCGCGAATCTTTCAAGACTATACCCATAGGCTTTTTGCGCCAGGCTTCGGGCATTTTCTAGATTGGACAAGTTTCCACGCAGATGATCGTATTTTTCTATCGCAGTTCTGTATTCTTCTGTTTTCAACTTTTTAGATTTGTCCAAATCTTGGCGCGCACTTTCTGCATCCATGGCGGCAGCAGTCGCATTAGCGCGATTTAAACCGCCGTCAAAAATCGGAACACTCAGCGCCAATCCCCAATAAGCATTCTGCGTTTTGTTTCCATGCCACATTTGGGAATCATCATGGGTCGCGATATAATTATAAGACGCGGTCGCAGCCAATGTAGGCAAGTATTCGGCACGCTTGGCACTGGCATTTTTTTCATACATTTGCACTTGATTCTCCAGAATTTCCCATTCTGGATTGCCTTCCATTTTCCCGGCTTGCAATGCGCCAAAGGAAGATGGAAAATCATCTGTCAAAACCAGCTCTTCATCAACATTAATGCCGGCCATTATTTTCAACATACGATTCGCAGTATCACGATTGAATTTGGCATCCGAAAGATTGATTTCCTTGGACGCAATGTCGGCTTCTATCTTTACCAGATTTGCGCGCCCCGGGCGTCCTGTGGCTGTCAATTTTTTGCGGGAAGCATACGATTCATTCAAAGTTTTTTCAGCAATCTGGGCTGCGCCGTCAGCCATCTTTGCAGTCCAATAAAGTTGGGCCGCGGCATATCGGACCTCGCGCTGGGTCAGCTCTTTACCTAGCTTTGACATTTCAACCACATTCCGCATAGCGTCCACTGCATTGCCTATTTTTCCAAAAGTATAAATTGGCTGACTGACGGTGACCCCAGCCATAAAAATGTTATCAGGAATTGTTACGTTATTGGACGTCCCCGTAAGATTAGAAATTAATCCACCAAGTTCTGGTGGCAATTCAACCCCGTTTGGGCTGCTGGGCTTTTTAACATTCACCAAATTCATATAACTGGCCGTGCCATCAACATGAAACCAACGATTAGAATTCACAGCGTCCAACTGCGCATCCGCTTTTTTAACATTTGCATCGGCGCTTTTTATATCGTTTGATTCTTGCTCTATCATCTTTACTGCATCGTCAAACGAAAGATCCCGTGCATAGCATGGCGTGATAACCACAGAAACCAAGAATGCAAAAGGTAACAGCAAAAACGATAAAAACCTTTCTGCAAAAAAAACTTTTTTAATTCTCATTCTATTTCCTTTTTTCATTTATTTTCAGACTTTCTTCTTTCATCTTGTTTACCAATTCATTTATGGTCCGCAAGGCGCCGGTCAATTTTGTCTCGTCCGCGCGGGTCAGTCCGGAAAAAATTTCCATTATGCGAACTCGCAATAATTGCATGGTTTCAATCGCCAACTTTTCCCCCTTGGCCGTCATTGAATACCAAGTATTACGTCTGTCGGATTCATCAATTTCACGACGAACCAGCCCCTTTTTTTCCAGAATACGAAATGTCGCGCACAGGTTTGATGCAGGCGTACATTCGCGCGCCGAGATGTCTTTCAGACGCGCGCGTCCCCCCAAGTGCAAATGCACCAGTATTTCCAACTGCTGCCGCGGATGGCGAAAAAAAACACTATTGCTTGTCTTCAACCTGTCCGTCAGCCATGCCAGAACAATCATATTTTGCTCGATAAGATTTACAAATTCTTTCTGGGGCATTTTTTCACCAATTCATTAAAAGCGAAAATCATTATAAATTATAATGATTAAAAAATCAAGACCTAATTTTATATTAATTTTATAAAAAACGCGGGTGCCGTATCTGGTAATTAAATTATTTCTGTTTTCAGAACTTCTGCGGCTATATTTTTAACAGCATTGTTGGCAATTTTAGCCTTGTCTGCCATTTTCT
>CAYJAG010000025.1:2362-9051 GCA_964368385.1 uncultured Muribaculaceae bacterium | reverse complement strand
GAATGTAATCACGGCCGGCCAGTTTATAAAATTATTCCAATTTCACAGCTTGATGGTTGGTTCGAGCGAAGCTAGAAAAAACATATCAAACACAACAAATTAATTTTACTTGATTTTTTATAATTATTGATTTTCTTGTTTGCCCGAATCGGGTTTATTTGCTACGAATCGTATTGAAAGGAAGGAGACGGATTGATACTGGGTCCGCAAAGCTGCAAAAATCTGAATAAATGCAAGCACTTTTGTGCATGCGCTGGCTTTTGCGTGCAGATGGGTATTTGTGGTTTCTTTTTTCTGATTTTTATTTCGTTACCTGCATATTCGGCCATGACAACTAAAACTTATATGGAACGCAAAACCAACGTTGCAGGTAGCGGTATGGCCACGGCAGGACAAATAGCAAAGTATGTTGCGGACGGCGCCACTGGGGAAATGAAACTGGTTGGTGCGGCTGCCTCGGATATTTCTAGTGTACTTGGCGCGATGAGTGTCAGCGATATTTTGACTGGAACCGATACTACAAATGAATTGGTCAGTGCGCAACGCTGAACGTTGCAAATGGCGGATATGCAACGACTACTGGAACTGGTGCTGCGTATACTGCCACAATTACTGGATTCGTGTTGCAGCATGGTGCACGGGTTACGCTAAAAATGCATACAGAGAATTCTCTAAATGCGACACTGAATATGAATGGAGGTGGCGCAAAGAAGATTAAATACTATGCAGACAATCAATTCCCAGCAAGCTACATATTACCCAATACCATAGCGGAATTTATGTATGATTCTTCTATGGATGGTGGGGCAGGGGCGTATATGTTAACAAGCAAACCAGCACTGGTGTCGGCTAGTGGGGATACGATTCGTTCATCTAATACGGGCTTGTATTATTCTTACACGGGGGGCGCGTTGAAAATTGGTATCATGTCTTATGCTGGTGCAGCTGTAACAACTGCTGGAACTGCCGCGGCTTATACCATAACAGATGCAACAAATTATACATCAACTGTTGGTTATTTAAATGCTGGGACCAAGGTTGTTGCAAAGATGCATTTGGCCAATGCCGCAAGCGCAACAATAAATCTGAATGCAATTGGCGCAAAAGCCATCTTTTATAATGGCGCAGCGATTACTGCGGACTTGCTGCAAGCAAACGGGACGTATACATTTGTATATGATGGAACAAACTGGAATGTTATTCAGGCCCCAGGTGTAATTCCCCTGACCCCGGCCGAGTGTTTGGATACGGCCAATAGATGCTTGCTGGCCTATGGTGATACTGATTTGGTTACTGCTGGAATCCAAGGTCCGGGCTATATTTGGGAAGTGGTGGACAGATAAACACAATCACCGGGCATGATTAAAAAAACACTGGCATCGCCAGTGTTTTTTTACTATCTTGAAATGCGTAAAAAGGAGAAAATACATGAATACTGATGTTGCAAATACAATTATGCCTGCCGCGGCAGCGCCAAAAAACGATATATGGGGATTGGTTATTTATTGCGCGATAATTTTCGCAATAATCTATTTCTTTATGATTATGCCAAACAAGCGCAGAATGAAAGAATACCAGAAAATGTTGGATGGATTGAAAGTTGGAAATCGCGTATTAGCCGCCGGAATTTATGGGACTATCAAAAAGATTGGCGAAAAAACGATTGATCTGGAAATCGCAAAAGGCGTTGTTATCGAGGTTTCTAAAAACTCAATCGCCAACGTGGAATAATAAAAATCAAGGTCTTTGTCATGTTGAAAAAAATCGCAATAATACTTGTCGCCATGTTTGGCGTATTGCTGGCTGTACCGACAATTTTCCCAGCCACAACAAAGCACTTTCCGTCATGGGTTCATCCGATTTCATTGGGGCTGGATCTGAAGGGCGGTGCCCAGCTTTTGTTAGAGGTCGATACCCAGACTATGTTGCGCGAAAAGTCAATTCAGCTTTATGATGGCGCGCGCGCTGCGTTGATTAATCGCGATAAAGGTGTTATCAGATTTTCAGATTTACGTAATGTCGATGGCAAAGTTTCCCTTAATATGCGGGATTCTGCGGATGTTTCCAAGGCGCGCGGGCGTCTGCGCAGCGAGCTGGGTGAAGGCGTAGATATAGATGTCAAGGGCAATCAGATTGTTCTTTCGTACTCGGAAAAGCAGCGCGAACAAATGGTGAATGATGCGCTGGCGCGCAGTATTGAAATTGTTCGCCGTCGTATCGATGCGCTGGGAACAAAAGAGCCATCTATTCAATCCCAAGGTGGAAAGTATATTTTGGTCCAACTGCCAGGCGTGGATAATCCAGAGCGTATAAAAGAGATGATCGGGCAAACCGCCAAGATGACATTTCATCTGGTGAACGAGAGTGTTTCTGCCGAAGCGATTGCCAGTGGGCGCGCCCCGTCGGGAACAGAATTTTTGCCGCTGATAGATTCGCCGGGCCAGGTTGTTCCTGTCTATTCGCGGATAGAAGTTTCTGGCGAATCACTTACCGATTCCCAGGCTGACTTTGACCAGAATAATATGCCGGTTGTGACGACAGTTTTTGATACGACTGGCGCGCGCCGATTTGCGCGTCTGACGACCGAGCATGTCGGGGAACGTTTCGCAATCGTTTTGGATGGCAAGGTTCTTTCTGCGCCGAATATACGCGAACCCATACCGGGCGGACGCGGTCAGATTTCTGGCGGATTTTCACTGCAAGGCGCCAAAGATTTAGCCGTATTATTACGCAGCGGCGCACTGCCTGCACCACTTCGTGTGATCGAAGAACGTTCGGTTGGCGCAGGCTTGGGCGCAGATACGATTAATTCGGGCAAGATGGGGTCGCTTATTGGTATCATATTCGTTATGCTTTTTATGTTGTTGGTTTATCGCGAATTTGGTTTGATCGCAGACGTGGCGTTGTTGGTAAATCTGGGTATGATTGTTGGAATTTCAGCATTGCTGGGGGCAACATTAACATTGCCTGGGATTGCTGGAATTGCACTGACGCTGGGGATGGCCGTCGATGCCAATGTTTTGCCGTTCGAGCGAATACGTGACGAAATGCGCGCCGGCAGCAGTCCTGTGCGTGCGATAGATGCGGGATTTAATCGCGCATTTAAAACCGTTTTGGACGCGAATATAACCACACTGATTTGTGCGCTGGTTCTGTTCCAATTTGGCGCGGGTCCAATACGTGGTTTTGCCGTAACTTTATCAATAGGCGTTATTACAACGTTATTCACTTGTATATCTTTGTCCCGTATGATGATAGAAATGTATATGGGTGGAAAAAACAAGCGTATAAGCTTTATCCGTGGCAAAAATAAATAAAGGGAAAATCAAATGACTTTGCATTTTATGAAATACAGAAAATTGTCGTATTGGATTTCTGGCGCACTGGTTATTCTTTCCATAGTGGCGCTTGCTACCAAAGGGCTGAATTATGGAATTGATTTCGCCGGCGGTATTTCAATGGAGGTCAGACCCGTCTCGGCCGATTATACTTTGGACAAAATGCGCAACGATTTGGCCGCGTTCAATCCCGAATTGCAAAATGACACAACTGGTAATGTCATGGTTCGCATAGGGTTGGAAAAAGGCGCGACCGAAGATCAACAGAACAAGGCCGTGTCCGATATAAAAAACATTTTTGGCGACCGCGTCACATATAACCAGGTTCAAATCGTCGGACCAAAAATTGGCGGCGAACTGATTCAGGGTGGAATTCTGGCTATTTTATTCTCATTTATTTTAATGAGTGTTTATGTATGGATTCGCTATAAGGGCGGGTATGCCATAGGGTCATTGGTATCCTTGGCGCTGGACTTTATTTTGATGTTCGGTTTTTTCAGTATTGCAGGTCTTGAATTCAATCAGACTGCAATTGCTGTAATCTTGACGGGTATAGGTTATTCCGTCAATGACAAGGTTGTAAATTATGACCGAATAGAGGAAAATGCGAAACGTTATCATAAAATGCCCCAGGCAGAACTGATAGACCTTTCGGTGAATGAAATGTTGCAGCGCACTATTCTGACCGGAATAACAGTTTTGTTATCCATGATCGCATTGTATTTCTTTGCGGGCGAGATTCTGCGCGAATTCGCATTGGCCATGATTTTCTGTATAATTATGGGAACCGCGACTTCGATTTATATTTCTAATGTCGTTCTTTATCACTTTAATTTAAGAAGCGATAATTAAACGATGAAATGCAAAAAGGGATAAAGAATGAAAAAATTATTTTTAATTTTTGCTTTTTGTATTATGCCTTTTGCTGTGCCAGCGAGCCAGCTGTCTGAACAAGAAAGCCAAATCATAAATGGAATCAATGTTGATGATGCTTCTGCTTTTTTTGCAGAGGTTTTCCAAAAATTATCAGATGTGAATTTTGCCGGAAAAGACATGCGGGTTGCGCTGGAATCTTTGGAAACATTATCGCCAAAGGTTAAAGTTGCTTTGACCGATTACCGGGTAATGATTGTTCGCGATGATAACATTATTGGAAATTGGCCGCGTCCAGCTGATGGCGATTGGCAAGGCTTTGGTCGGGTCACTACAGATTTGCTGTTGAAAATTCGTGAATCCGATCAAGGTTTAGCAAAACAACCACAAGGCGTTATTTACTCTATGGCCGTCGCGGCGATAACCCACAGTTTGGACACAAATGGACACTATGTGGCAACAATCGCAGATGACGGCAAAGTTCTGACCAGTGCCGGATTGGATGGCAAGCGCGATAGTAAGGGAAACTGGCGCGTTACTGGGGTAATCAAAGGATCCCAGGCCGATAGTGCTGGAATAAATGATAGCGACTTGATTGTTGGAATCAATGGCGAAGAAGTCAAAAAGCTTTCTGATGCCCAGTTGGCCGCGGCATTTGCTGGATTTAATTCTGGTACATTGAAATTAAAAGTTGCGACCCCGACCGGCACAAATAATATAGTTTTGCGTCGTGCCAGTGTTGTCCTGACGGATGCAGATGTAGTTTTTCGTGGAAAAAATGAACAGAACAAAGACATCAGTATTCTGGAAATTATAATTTACAACATTTCTGAAAACTCGGTCGCAATAGTTAATCAGGCACTTGCAAAATATGCAGATGCAAATGGAATAATTTTGGATTTGCGGAACGCGCGCGGTGGAGACGAGCGTGCGGCCGCCAAACTGGCCGGGCTTTTCCTGGGTGAGGTGCCAGTCATGAGAATAGATGACGGAAGTGGCGAAGAGCTGGAAGTTATCCCAGGCGGCTATGCAGCCACAAGCGCGCCAGTGGTCGTTCTGGTATCCAATCAGACACAGGGCGCAGCCGAGGCTGTTGCACTGACATTCAATGAAAACGCACGCGGCGCGTTGGTTGGTATGCCAACGGCTGGTAAAGCGCGTTTGGTTACAAGAATAGATTTAACTGGTGGCGGAACAATCGAGCTGGGCAATCGACGCATAAAAAGCGGTCGCGGTATGGAGATAGATGGTCGCGGAGTTTTTCCATTGGTTTGCCTTTCCAACATTCGCAACGGCGTTCAACAAGATGCCTTTCTGACCAATGTCATAAATGGTGATTTTAACGCCAAAGATTTTAATTCAGATTCTTCTGTTGGGTCAGATGCAATTCGCAGGGGTTGCCCGGCTATAAAATCAGGCGCAGATGAAGATGCCGTAGCAGCGGCCATAGCTATGAAGATTCTGACGGACAAGCCTACTTATCAAAAACTGATGGAAAATGTTTCTGAATAAAAATAATACCTTTCGTTGGAAATGGTTTTCCATTTCCGCAGCGGCAATAGCATTGCTGTGCACGATCGGCGTGCTTTGGTTGGATGTACCGCTTTTCTTTTTCCTGCGCCGTTTTAATGGCGCCGCCCCGCAAGTCATAGACACTATTTTTTCTTTCAAGTCATGGGTGATTGCAACAGGCGCCACATTGGCAGTCGTTCTTGCAATCAAATTTATAAAGACCAAAGCATACAGCATAGATAAAATAAAAAAATTATTAAAAACACCAAAAGTTTTTAATTTAATTCGGGTTTTTTCTGCCGTTGTGATGGCGGGCGTAATTGGTGGGGCGCTGAAATTTGCCATTGGGCGGATGAGACCGGTATTTTTAGAAACCCTGGGACAGACCGGATTTTATCCATTCACAAACGAATGGGCGTTTAATTCTATGCCGTCTGGACATGCGACTGCGTCATTCGCAGGCTTGGTCATGATTGGTTTATTGAATCCAAAATGGAAATGGCTGACCTGGACACTTGCCATTGTTATTGGTGTTTCAAGAATTGCTATTGGTGATCATTTCCCAAGTGATGTTTTGTTGGGCGCGTTTATCGGAATGGTATGCGCAGACTTTGTTCGCAGCCGTTTGCATTGATGGCTATGGACTTGCCACTGATGGCTGTTTGTGATATAATTCCGGTATATCTAAGGATTAAATATGAAACAGCTTTATTTCGTTTTTGCTGCAACCCTTGGGGTTGCTTTGGTTGCTGGCGCTGCCGATGCTGCGACAAATTATTCCAATATATCTAAACGACATGAGCTTTATCAAAGCTATACCGGATGTAATTATTCGGGGTGCAAGGCAGCAACCGCTGTGATCAAATCGCAAGATGTCACACGCAAACAAACAATTCGCAGGGCCAGCGCACCAAACCAGCTGACACTGGCAGATCCTTTTTTTCAACCGGCCGCCGGTCATGTTGG
>CAYJAG010000025.1:0-2262 GCA_964368385.1 uncultured Muribaculaceae bacterium | reverse complement strand
AATTATCAAGAAATGCAAGTTGGATTACAGGGAATACTTTATTTCTAGGGCATAGATAAAACATGAAAAAAACAGGATTTATATTTAATAAAACCGGATGCATATCTATGATATGCGGTCTGTTATCTGTGTTGTGCGTTATTGGGCCGGCGCAAGCGGCAGAGTTTGATACCGAAGATCCATTGTATTTCGAGCAAGCGCGCGATTTGACACTGCGCAGCAATATGTTTTATGGCGGTGAACTTGTTGGCGCTGGATTTCGAGGTTCTTATGGAATAAATGATTTGTTTGTTTTGGGGATGTCAGCAGCGTATCAACAGGATTTTGACAGCGAGCGCGATCACAGCGGGTTTACTGGTATGTCTTTGGACGCTATGTATCGTTTATCAAGCGATTTAGTGCTATCGGATATTTTCGGTGGGATAAAGTTTGCTGGTGGCGCTGACCCGGCGTTGGACAAAACTATTTTTTCTGGTGGGGTGCGTCTGGGTCGTCAGTGGGATAAATCTACATTATCTGTTGCATTAAAAACCAGCTGGATTTTTGATGAATTGGGCGGCATGGCATGGATAGATTTGATGCCTGATGCATATTTCAGAATAAATGAAAATTGGCGCTTTGGTTTGGGACTTGATTTACGCAAAGCGACAAATCCAGAATTTGATGCAACCATTGCTGGTCTGAAGCTGGCCCGTCAATACGGCCGGACGCAGTATGTTGCAACTAGCGATTATGATTTCAAGCAATCTGATTTTATATTAGGCGCTCATATAAATATAGCGTTTTAATAAATTCGGAAAATCTATTTTTTCCGTAATGATTCCCAATAGTCCAGACGCTTTTTTATCTCGCGCTCGAACCCGCGTTCTATTGGTCGATAAAAAGACTTACGCGGCATTGATTCTGGAAAACAATTTTGACCACTGAATCCGCTTTCCGTATCAGGTTCGTAAATATACCCCGCGCTGTAACCCATGTTTTTCATCATTTTTGTCGGCGCATTCAGAATGTTTTTTGGTGGCGTCAAGCTGCCGTTTTCCACCGCTGCGCGCCATGCCGCCGTTTGCGCTTTATAATTTGCATTGCTTTTTGGCGCAGTGCCCAGATAAATTACCAGTTGCGTCAACGCCAGATCGCCCTCGGGCGATCCCATTCTTTCATAGGTCTGCCATGCGGCCAGTGCAACCTGCATCGCGCCGGGATCTGCCAGACCGACATCTTCCATTGCGAACCGGGTAAGGCGACGAAACAGGTATTTTGGATCTTGTCCGCCCAGCATCATTCGCGCCGTCCAATACAGCGCTGCATCGGTATCGGATGCGCGCAAGGATTTATGCACGGCACTGATTAAATTATAATGTTCGTCCCCAGTTTTGTCGGACAAAGGCGCGCGCTTTTGTATTGCGGCGTCCAATTCATCCGGTTGCAATAGTTTTGCAAATTTTGTGTTTGATAGATACTCGATAGTGTTCAGCAAAAACCGCGCATCGCCATCCGCCATTTGGCACAGATGAATTTTTGTATCCCTTGTCAGGGGTAATTTTCCCAGATTTTTTTCACCGCGTTCCAATAATTCCATTAAATCTTCGGTTGAAAGTGGTGATAAAACACCGATATGACAGCGCGACAGCAACGCATTGTTCAGCTCGAAACTGGGGTTTTCGGTCGTTGCGCCGATAAAAACGCAAGTGCCATCTTCCAAATAAGGCAGTAAAGTATCCTGTTGAGTTTTATTAAACCGGTGGATTTCATCAATAAAAAGCAAAGTTCCGCGGCCCACAGCGCGATTCATTTTTGCAGCTTCCATTGCTTTTTTTATATCTGCTGTGCCGCTGAAAACCGCACTCATCGGCATAAATTCCATATTCGTTGAATTTGCCAAGGCCCGCGCGATAGTTGTTTTTCCACTGCCGGGGGGACCCCATAAAATCAAGTTTGACAGCCGTCCGGAATCAACCATTTGTCGCACTATGCCAGATGGGCCCAATAATTGCTTTTGCCCAATGATTTCATCAATCGTTTGGGGACGCATGCGATCAGCAAGGGGTGCGTATGGCGACGCAGAAGAAATTTCTTTTTCAGGCATTTTTGGAAAAACTTCCTTATTTGTGGTAAAATGATAGCAAATTAAAAGGGCAAATCAAGATGGCAATAAAAAAAACAACCGGCACTACAGCAAAACTTAAAAATGCGGTAAAGAATATATTGCGGTATAAAGCCAATACACCAAAAAAGAAACTGGCTAAAATCGGTGCGTTGCCC
>CAYJAG010000024.1:0-9756 GCA_964368385.1 uncultured Muribaculaceae bacterium | reverse complement strand
CAGTTGTACTTATTTCTAAATGAAAAAATTAATTGAAATTTTGCTGCCTTTTTTCGCCACTTTGTTTTTGTGGCGTCTGTCTTCATCAATACTGAACCTAAATGGAATTTTGGCGCTGATCCCGATTTTTTATTACTCGATTGTCAAAGAGCGTGGTGGATTTATACCAATGGCCTTGATTGGCTGTTTTTTAATAGATAGAAATTTTGATACTATGTTGTTTTGGACAGCGCTATTTTGTTTGTTCTATGCTATTCTTGGTCTGCAAAGCATGATAAACCCTGGGGCTCAGCGATTGCGCGGCTTGGATTTGTTTATGGCTTTTGTTGGATTGGGGGCGATAATACTGGGGATTTGGTCGGCTTTCTTAACCGGATCACTGATTCCGATTTGGACCGGGATATGGATGTTTGTGGTGTCAGTCGCAATTTACGCGCCTTTGACTTATTTATTTGAGAGGACAGAATGCTGGACAAAGAAATAGCCACAACTTTTGACAGACGCAGCGCCCTGTTTCTGACAGGCGGGGCGATTTTGACCAGCGTCTTGATTTTGCGTATGCTGCAGTTACAGCTGTTCGAGCATAATAAATACAAGCGCTTGTCCTTGAATAATTCCGCCAGAATTATTATTGATCCACCAGAACGTGGAAAAATTTTAAGCGCGGACGGCGCAGCATTGGCCAAGGACGAGGCCGTTTATCGCGCCTTTATAATTCCGGACGAGTGCAATGATGTGCCGGTTGTTCTGGCGGCTGTACAAAAAGAGCTGGGGCTTACCGCCAAAGACATTGAAAAAATTCTGAAAAAAATAGAACGCCAGCGCAAGTTTCAACCAGTAATCATTCGCGAAAATATAAAATGGGCCCAGTTGGCGGCATTAAAATCATTGGATTTGCCGGGATTGCATCTAGAACCTGGTTTCAGCCGTAAATACCCAGGTGGTGGTTTGGCAGCACACACAATCGGCTATGTTGGAACTTTGGATGAATCTCGCACAAATCCGCGCATGGCCGCAACATCACCATTTTTAATGGCGGGACAATCAGGATTGGAACGGGTTTTTGACCAACAATTATCCGGGACACCCGGACAAATTATTACCCACACTGACGCATTGGGACGAATCATAGAAGGTGATAATGAAAACCGCATTGTGGCAATCCCTGGCCGGAACTTGCAAATAACATTGCGCCAAAATGTTCAGAAAAAATTAGAAGACGCACTGACTGCGCATGGCGCGGGATGCGGGGTTGCGATTGAATGTGCGACTGGAAACATTATTGCCATGGCGTCTATGCCGACATTTGATGCGAATCTTTTCCGCAGTATTGATGGGGCCGAATATATGGACCAGCTGCGCGAAAATAAATTAAAGCCTTTTATGAATAAATCTATCGAGGGGCTTTATCCACCGGGATCTACTTTTAAGATAGTTGTTGCTTTGGCTGCTTTGGAGTCCGGCGCCGTTACTCCAACTGAAAAAATTTATTGCGATGGTAGCTGGGAATATGGAAAGCATCTTTATCACTGCTGGGAAAAAGATGGACATGGCTGGGTGAATATGGAATCCGCTTTGGCGCATTCTTGCGACATTTATTTTTATCAAATTGCTTTGCGTATTGGAATCAATCCCATTAAATCTATGGCTGAAAGACTGGGGCTGGGACAAAAACTTTTGGATCTGCTGCCGCGTGAAATGATTGGGGTAATTCCGGATCGCGATTGGAAACAAAAAAATGTCCGAGAAAAATGGATGCATGGCGACACTATTATTTCTGGAATTGGTCAGGGCTATATTTTAACTAATTGTTTGCAGCTGGCGGTTATGGGCGCACGCGCCGCGACTAATCGCGAGGTTATGCCTCGTATGATTGCGGATGATAATAATCCGGACTTCAGAAATTTGAAACTGAATCCAGAAAATATAAAAATAGTGATGAATGGATTGGCGCGAGTTACCCAAGAAGGCGGAACTGCCGCCGGGGTGGGATGGATTATTAAAAACATGGTTGGTAAAACTGGAACTTCCCAGGTACGACGAATCAGTATGGCTGAACGAGAAACGGGCGTTAAAACAAATGACCAGTTAGTATGGGAACAACGAAATCATGGACTTTTTGTTGGCCTTGCGCCAATCGACAAACCAAAGTTTTCGGTTGCTGTTATCACTGAACACAGCGGTGGCAGCGGCGCGGCGGCGCGCGCGGCGGCAGAAACAATGAAAGAAATTCTGAAAAATGGTTAGACAGACGCGAATTTCACGGGCGGAAAATATGAGCTTTAACGAAAAGCTGCGTGGGTTCAGTTGGCCTTTGTTCGCACTGATGTGTCTTGTTCTTTTGTTATCTATTATTTCTCTTTATTCGGCAGGAAAACCAGTATGCACAGATGAGACTACCGCTTGCACAGGCTTTGGGGGATTACATCCTTATGCTCTTTCCCAGATGGCAAAAATCGGCTTGGGGCTTGTTTTGTTTTTTATCGCGGCTTTTGCAAATATAAAAACTTGGCTTAAAAACTCTTTTTTAATTTATTTCGTAGCGCTGGTATTGGTTGTCTTGGTTACATTTATAGGGCACACGGGAATGGGCGCACAAAGGTGGTTGAATTTGGGATTCTTTCATATTCAGCCGTCCGAGCTTATCAAGATTGCCCTGGTTATGGCGTTGGCGCGGTATTTCGCATGGCAGAATTCGGTAGAGCTTTCCAAGTTCCGAAATTATTTAACTCCGATAGCAATGTTGGTTATTCCTTTGGTGTTGATAGTGATGCAGCCGGATTTAGGAACTGCCGTTTCTTTGGGGCTGATTACTATTGGTTTTTTCTGGATTGTCGGTGCGCACAAAAAATGGTTTTTGATTGCAGGTGTGTTGGCAATACTGGCCGCGCCAGTCGTTTGGTTTGGGGGAATGCATGATTATCAGCGCGAACGCGTAATTACTTTTGTAAATCCAGATCACGACCCAAGTGGTGCTGGCTATCAAATAAACCAGTCAAAAATTGCGTTTGGATCTGGCGGAATTGTTGGCAAGGGTTATCTGGCTGGAACACAATCACATCTTTCGTTTCTGCCAGAAAAGCAAACTGACTTTATTTTCGCAATGTTCGGTGAAGAGCTGGGATTTGTAGGCAGTTTTGCTTTAATCTTAATTTATTCTTCAATAATTGTTATGTTGTTTTGGTTTGCAAAAACATCCAGAAATAGATTCGGGCAACTATTGTGCTTTGGATTTATGTTGAACTTTTTTGTTTATTACTTTATAAATGTTGCCATGGTTTTAGGATTGATGCCAACAGTCGGTGTGCCGTTGCCACTGATGTCTTTTGGCGGAAGTTCACTTTTATCGCTGATGTTCGGATTTGGTTTGGTACAGAATGCGCATATAAACAAAGACCAGCAATTATCTGCAAAAGGAATCTAGATGAATCTTTTAATCGTTGAATCTCCGGCGAAAGCAAAAACTATTGAAAAATACCTTGGGTCGCCTTGGCATGTTGTTGCATCTGTTGGGCATGTGCGCGACCTGGTTCCCGAAGATGGTTCGGTTGATACAGATAAAGATTTTGCAATGAAATGGCAAATTATGCCGGGCAAAGAAAAACAAATTAAATTGATTTTGGACGAAGTAAAAAAAGCCGATAGCGTTTATTTAGCAAGCGATCCTGACCGCGAAGGAGAGGCTATTTCGTGGCACTTATTGGATATATTAAATTCTCGTGGTGCATTAAAGGGTAAAAATGTTCGCCGTGTAGTGTTTCATGAAATTACCAAAAAGGCCATTTTAGAAGCGGTCGAAGCCCCTCGCGAAATTGACCAAAATATGGTTGATGCTTATCTGGTTCGTCGCGCATTGGATTATTTAATTGGATTTAAGTTGTCGCCTGTTTTGTGGCGTAAAAACATGGGACGCAGCGCGGGACGTGTTCAATCTGTTGCCGTTGCACTGGTTGTTAATCGCGAACGCGAAATAGAAGCGTTCAAACCTATTGAGTATTGGTCATTAAAAGCAGAATGTGACAAAGATAAAAATAATTTTGTTTCCAATCTTATAAAATTCAATGGTAAAAAAATTGATAAAATGTCTGTTGAAAACAAAATTTCAATGGATGAAATTTTATCAAAAATCGGCGAACCAATTATTTCTGGAAAAGTATCTGAAATTGAAAAAAAGAAAACTAGTCGTAAACCAGCTGCACCATTTACCACCAGCACATTACAACAAGAAGCTGCGCGTAAATTATATTTTTCTGCAAAACGCACCAGCAGTGCCGCGCAAAAATTATACGAAGCCGGTCTTATTACTTATATCCGCACAGATTCTACTAATTTATCTGCGGATGCCATTGAATCAATTCGTGAATATATTGGCACTGAATATGGGGATAAATTTTTACCAAAATCCGCAAACATTTATGTAACAAAATCAAAAAATGCCCAGGAAGCACATGAAGCGATTCGTCCGACCGCTGCCGATCGCGCCAGCACCGATGTTGGTTCTGACGAAGACAAGCTGTATGATTTAATTTGGAAGCGCACAATAGCATGCCAAATGACTAATGCTGAATTTGATTCTATAATTGTTGACATTGAAACTGATAATAAAATGGCTGTATTTCATTCTGTCGGAACAACCAGAACTTTTGATGGATTCTTAAAAGTTTATGTCGAAGGTAAGGACGATTCTGATGAGGACGATGAAGAAACAAAATTACCACAAATGTCTGTTGGTGATAAAATTGAAATTGTAAAATTATTACCAGAACAGCATTTTACACAACCACCTGCCAGATACTCCGAAGCATCCCTAATTAAAAAACTAGAAGAACTGGGAATTGGTCGCCCATCAACTTATTCCAGTATCATGAGCACGATAGTTGATCGCGAATATGTAAAAAATGAAAAACACCGGTTTTTCCCAACCCCTGCTGGATGGTTGCTGACGGCTTTTTTAACAAAATACTTTACAGATATCGTTGATGTGAATTTCACCGCAAAAACCGAAGATTCTTTGGATGATGTTTCAAATGGCGCATTGGCACGCAGCACGGCACTGAACGAATTTTGGAATGCATTCTCGCCACTAGTTGATGTCGCGCGCGGCATTCCAAACCCAGACGTCATGAACGAAGTTAATAACGCATTAAGCGAACACTTGTTCCCTGGCGGCGACAATAAATGTCCAGAATGTGGAAATGGAACACTTTCATTAAAGGTATCAAAGTACGGCGCTTTCTTGGCATGCAGCAATTATCCGACGTGCAAATATACTCGTGATTTATCCAAAGAATCTGCCGGTACAGACGGCGAAACAAAATCGGCAAACAATGGTCCATTAGAATTGGGAGATGGTATAACATTTCGTATTGGAAAATTTGGCGCGTATGTTTCAGACGGCAAAAAAAATGCATCTGCTAAAAAATATAATGCTGACACGATAACCTTGGAAAACGCCAAAGAGCTATTGGATGGTGCAGGGAAAAAAGCCGAAGGCGTTGAGCTGGGTGTAAATCCTGCAACCGGCAAACCAATTTTTTATTTTGCAACAGGACGTTATGGCGCATACATTTCCAGTAATAAAGTAAACGTAAGTGTTAAAGAAGAACCTGATTTAGAAACCGCAGCTGATTTAATAAACAATAAAAAGCCCAGTGCGAAAAAAACATGGGGAAGAAAGAAATAATTGGCCAACTATAATAACAATTTTAATGATGAACTGCGCCAACGATTATCAATCGTTGATGTAATTGGGCGCCGCATTCCGCTGATTAAAAAGGGTCAAAATTATTGGGGATGCTGCCCATTTCATAATGAAAAAACACCTTCGTTTTCTGTTAATGAACAAAAGGGGTTTTACCATTGCTTTGGTTGCGGCGAACACGGCGATATAATTTCTTTTGTTATGAAATCGCAAAATATGGGATATGTTGATGCAATAAAAGATCTGGCGCAACAGGCCGGAATACAGATGCCGGAATACAAACCGAAATCGCCCGAGCAACAAGCGCGCGAACAATCTTATTTTGACCTTTGTGAAAATGCGACAAAATTATATCAACAAAAATTATATGACGAATCCGGCAAAGCCGCGCTGGAATACATCCGCGGGCGGGGCTTTACTGACGAAACAATAAAAAAATACCGACTGGGGTATGCGCCAAAAAATAATCCTTTGACCGCAAAGTTTGCAAATCAGAAAGAGTCAAATTTAATAGCTACTGGACTGGTTCGGCGCGGAGATTATGGGCTTTATGATTTTTTCCGTGATAGATTGATGTTTCCTATATTTAACATTCATGGTCAAGTTGTTGCATTCAGTGGACGATCTATGGACGGGTCCGAGCCTAAATATATCAATACCGCAGACACAGAACTTTTCCATAAAAGACAAACTATTTTCGGACTAAATTTTGCGCGCGACGCTATTTACAAGGCCAATCGCAGTATAGTGGTCGAAGGGCAAATTGATGCAATACAAATGCAAATAAATGGTTTTCCAGAAACTATTGCTCCACTTGGTACAGCACTCACTGAAGAACATTTGCAGGTTTTGTGTAAATCTAATCGAAATATAGTTTTTTGTTTTGATGGTGACAATGCGGGACAAAAAGCCGCTGCGCGCGCGGCTGGTTTAATAATGCCATTTTTACGCGATAATTCAGACGTTCGGTTTGCCTTTGTTTCTGGCGGTAAAGATCCTGATGAAATTCTTAAAAAAACGGATGGCGCAGCAGAGATGAAAAAAATTATTGATTCTGCTGAAGCCTTGGTTGATTTTCTGTGGGACATTGCAAATAAGAACTTTTTAATCTCAACGCCCGGCGGGCGCACTCGCGCGGAAAAATTTATATCAACAGAAATCCAAAAAATCACAGATCCCGCGCTGCGCAGTGAATTTCGACAAGAGTACGATCAGCGAAAATTTAATGGGTGGTATAAATGGAAGGCCGAAGGTAAAAAAATAAAAACTGAGATGGACGTACCAAAAGTTGATGCGCGCGCAAAAAAAACTTTATCAGAAATCGCTGCGGTGTATCCCGATTTGATTGAAAAACATTCCGAGTTTTTATTAAAACTTGGTGTAAGTTTTGATGAGTCAAAAAGCTCTGTATGTGCATTGAATAAAGACGATGCGGAAAAATTTATCGTCTCGATGAAATTAAAAAATTACATAAATAATTTACAATCAGAACGTGCCGCCGCAACAAAAGAAATGACCCCCGAATCAATGGCGCGTGCAAAAGCGATTGATTTGGAAATTGAAGTTGCATCAGAAAAACTGAATAAACTTGCCGAGGTTTAATTATGTTGGTTAATGCCAGAAAAATTGATGGAACTTTTATATCTGTTCAATCTGATGAATTGACCCAAAGAATTGCTGTAAAATCTATAATTATCAAAGATGAAAAAATTTTAATAATGCCTCAATTTGATGGTTATGATTTCCCAGGTGGCGGTGTTGAAAAAGGCGAAACTCCAGAATTTGCAACCATTCGTGAAACCAAAGAAGAAACTGGATTTGATGTAAAACTAATAGATATAATCGGTGCATATTCTACAATTTATGTTCGCCATGGTTCTGAAAAATTATTTCACCAAATAAATCTTTTTTATTTAGCTGAAATAGTTGGTGGAAATTTGACTTGTGAAAATTTTACTGCATCAGAAAATAACTATCAACTCTGCCCAAAATTTGAAACATTATCTTTTTTAGAAAACAATGTTTTTAAAATGTATATTGATGAATATAATCAAATTCTGAACAGGATTCGCAAAGAGCTTTCTGTTGTTTAATTATTAAACAAAAAGTGGCAGATGTCGCCGGACTGCATTACATAGTCGCGACCGACTAATCTCATTTTTCCAGCTTCTTTTACTGCAACTTCTCCACCAAATTTTAACCAGTCTTCGGGCTGAATTATTTCTGCGCGAATAAAGCCTTTTTCGAAATCTGTATGAATTTTTCCGGCTGCCTGTGGCGCCGTCATGCCAGTTGTTATTGTCCAAGCGTGTGCTTCTTTTGGGCCAACCGTATAAAAAGTTTGTAATCCCAACGTTTCGTATCCTGTTTTTATAACTTGATCCAGACCCGATTCTTTTAATCCTAAATCATCCAAGAATACCTTTCTTTCCGCGGCGTCTGCAATTTGCGCAATTTCCATTTCTATTTTTGATGAAATTACCAAGACCTTGGATTCTTTGCTGTATTTATCTTTTACATCGTCCGAAAATTTATTTCCGTTCGCCGCAGATGCTTCATCAACATTACAAATATAAATTACAGGTTTTGCTGTCAATAGCTGAAATTCAGGAATCCAATATTTGCAGTGACGCGCTGGAATTCCTTGCTCTAAATCTACTTTGATTTTTTCTGCAGATTCCAGTTGTTTAATTGCTTCTTTGTCCAACCCTCGTGCTTTTTTGGTTAAATTTGTAATTTGTTTTTCCAAACTTTCCAAGTCGGCCAGCATAAGTTCGGTCTCGATTGTAGAAATGTCGTCAAGTGGATCAATTTTTCCACTGACATGAACTATATCATCATTCTCAAAGCACCGAACAACATGGATTATTTCGTCAACCGCCTGAATATGACCCAAAAATTTATTTCCAAGTCCTTCGCCAGCGCTGGCGCCACGAACCAGTCCTGCTATATCAACTATTTCCAACTGGGTCGGTATTATTTTTTGTGATTTTGCGGCGACCGCCAATTTTTCAAGCATTTCATCAGGAACAATAACTTTACCGGTGTTTGGCTCTATCGTGCAAAATGGATAATTCTGGGCGGCGGCGGCCTGGGTCGCAGTTAATGCATTAAAAAGAGTGGATTTCCCCACATTTGGCAGTCCAACAATTCCGCAATTGAATCCCATCGTAAAATCCTTTATAGTTCAGGTAATATGAACTACTTGTGGCAAGAATTCAACATAAAAACCTTTCCTGCGGAAACTATTGTTTTCCGTGACGGGATTTATCAGTCTGAATTATCAACTTTGCCCAATGACCTTAAAATAACAAAAAAATATGATTTGCCTGTTCATATTATTTATGTTGGCGAAGTTGCCGGCAAAAACGACATAAATTGTGAAATTTCTGCTGAAAATCAACAAGTTTTTCTTAGTGCAAAAATTACAATAAAAAAGCCGGCCTTTTTGAATGTTTTTATCAAAAACACCGGTAAAAATTCCAACTTTAATGGAAAGTTTTTAATTCATAATTTTTCAGAGTTGGAAATTAACGAAAAGGCCGGTTATTTTGCAGAAAATACTGGTATTTTTATTGAAAATCGGGTTGTTGCGCGGGCAAACACCAGAATAAAAATTTCCGGGGTCGCAGAAATTAACAAAGGTTTTGATTTTTGTAAATCCGATTTAAGTTTTTCAGCTATTGCTGCGCCAGATGCACAGATAGAGTTTAACCCCGAACAGCGGATTAAAGCTGTTCCAATGGCCGCTAATCACTCTGCTTTTGTTTGGCATGGTAGTGAACCACAAATTCAATACTTGCGCTTGGCGGGTCTTTCTGGGGACGAGGTTAAAAAAGTTTTAGAGGAAGCCTTTACAAATGGTTTTGTATAAGCTATAATCTGCCAACAAAAAGTTATAAAGGTGAATGGTATGAAATTTTTAAGCTCCTTAAAAGGATGGAAGAAACGCGGCAATATAAAACAAATTCGTCGTGGTAAACAGATTATATTAATTGATCCAGATAAACCAAAGTTTAAAGCAAAACAAGGTTTTAAGCGGTAAATAATATAAT
>CAYJAG010000023.1:0-9839 GCA_964368385.1 uncultured Muribaculaceae bacterium | reverse complement strand
ATATAAACGCTGTTGCACGCGGTCAGTGCAAGAACAGCGACAAGTGCGAATAATTTTTTCATGGATATGGACTCTCTCTTTGACGAGAATAATCCTAGCAATCAAAAATCTCGATTGCAAATGATTTTAGTATCGTTATTCACCATAAACAATTACACAACTTGGAGACACCAACGGGAAATATCCGTTTTCTGTTTCTACATATGATACTTTTTTAATACCAGCTTCCCATGCAGCTTCTGCAATACTTGTATGCCCAAATGGTAAAAATCCAAGCACCACATTAGTACAAGATTTTCCAACTTTTTGATCTAATAATTTTTCAAAATCAACATCATTTAAATTCGACTGATTAATAACTGGTGTTTGAACACAGGCACCGAGTAAAAATATTATAGGTAAAATAAAAGAAATTTTTTTCATTCTGCATCCTATTTTCAGATACAATAAAACATACTACATAAACCATTATGATTTCCATAACTATTTGCGGCTGGCGGGGAACCCAAACCAGCCGCATCGTAATCAATGGTTAAAATCCATTACTTTCAACATGACCATATTCAGTTGTATGGTATCCCGCTGGCGCACGCCCAGTTCCCATGTCATTGGTTCGGCCAGTGGATGTGTATGTTCCGTCAAAGTTTCTGTTTCTGTAATAACCTGCATTTGCAGCGGTTGCGCCAACGAAAACCGCCAATGCGGCAACAAGCATAATTTTTTTCATCTATAACTCCCTTGGTTAAATGAAACACAGGCGCAAAAGACACGCCCATGTGCACAAATCGTATTGATGGACGGCCCCTGGGGCAATGAGATTGTTATCATATTCAACTTGCTGATTGATTTTTGGAAAAATTCGGCTATAATGCGCCGCATACAAAGCACCCATGGCTTAACTGGATAGAGCATCGCCCTCCGAAGGCGGGGATTGCAGGTTCGAATCCTGCTGGGTGCGCCAAAAAATTAAATGACCATTTCGGTCATTTTATTTTTTCCCGCGACCCGCGGACGAGAACCAGGTTCGACAAGAAGTCAGCGAGCCATCAAGGCGAGCGCAGCAAACAAAGTTTGCGGGAACGATTGCCGCGCAGCGGATACAAAGTATCCAGCGAGCATATCCTGCTGGGTGCGCCAAATTACTTTTGCAGCATTGTCAGCATAAAATCATCCAGATCGCCATCCAATACTGCTGTTGGATTTGTGTTTTCCAGTCCTGTCCTTAAATCCTTGACCAACTGATAAGGTTGCAGAACATAACTGCGGATTTGGCTGCCCCACTCTATTTTCTTTTGTGCTGCTTTGGCCGCATCGGCCTCGGCCGCTTTTTTGCGCATCTCTAATTCATATAATTTCGAGCGCAGCATCTTCATTGCAAAATCTTTGTTCTGCAACTGCGAACGCTCGTTCTGGCACTGAACAACCGTGTTTGTTGGCAAGTGGGTAATGCGAACCGCGCTGTCCGTTTTATTGACATGCTGACCGCCCGCGCCCTGGGCACGAAAAGTATCAATTCGCAAATCTTTATCATTGATTTCAATTTCCACTGAATCATCAATGTCTGGCCATACATCCACGCTGGCAAAGCTGGTATGCCGCCGCGCATTGCTGTCAAATGGTGAAATCCGGACAAGGCGATGAACGCCTATCTCATTACGCAGCCAGCCGTATGCACGATTGCCGGTGATGCGATAGGTTATATTTTTCAGACCCGCTGTATCGCCCAAATGCTCTTCCATTACTTCCAGTGCAAATCCGTGTCTTTCTGCCCATCTGGCATACATGCGCGCCAGCATTGATGCCCAATCTTGGGCCTCGGTCCCGCCAGCACCTGCCTGGATGAACAAAAATGCGCCGCCGCCATCAGCGGGCTCGTTAAATAAAGTTATAAATTTTGCGCGATGTGATTTTTCTGCCAATTTTTCAGCTGCCGCGGCAACATCCGGATCTTCGGATTCAATATCGTTTAACTCTGCCAAAGTTTCATATTCAGATTCCAATGCCAGAAAATCGGTCAAAGTTTTTTCCAGATTAGATTTTTTCTGCATGACTTCACGCGCGCGGTCTGGGTTATCCCACAAATTCGGCGTGTTTGCAATTTCAGAAATTTCATGAATTTCGGTCTTTACCCGATCTGGGTCAAAGATACCCCCTGACGGCATTGATGTCGTCACGGATTTTGGTCAAGAGTTCGTTTATATTTATCATGTTGCGAATAATACAATAGTTGCTTGCGAAAATCAAATAATTTTGATAAAATTAGATTAAAGAGAGACCCCATATGAAGAAATTTTTTATTTTATTGGCCGTAGGCTTTGGGATGTTAGATAGTTCTGCCTATGCCGCTACAACTCAAACTTCAAGTACTCGCGGGAATGCGGCGCTGGCGGATGCATATCGAACCAACCAAAGAAATACTTATTACATGGTAACTCAGCCGGATGTGGATTCTGCATGCCGCGATAAAATTTATCAGTGTCTTTCCAGTTATTGTGGTGATGTGACGGTTGTCCCAGGACAACGCGGCAACAAATGCGAATATGCAACAGAAAGTGAACTTTACAATACCGCATTGTTGTGTCTGCAAAAAGATAATACTTCACTTTTGCCGACCTATTCCACCAGCTATAAAATGGGCGGGCAAGGCATGAACAGCGCGGCTCGTCTGTGCCCCAGTTATGTCCAGCAAGAATTAATGTCGTATCTGTCCATGATGAACATGGCCACCCAACTGACTAAATCTAACTCCAGTTTGTGCGTGCAACGTCGCCAAGAACTGGAAGCCGCAATGTCATGTCATTCTATTGCGCTGTCTTATGGCAATGAAACACAAAACCGCTTGACGACAGAACTGACCGATTTTTGTGGCCCGGGTGTTTCTGGCGGATCTGCCGAAATGGTGACAAAGTTTTCTAACGCAGGCAATGTCGGTGCCAACATTTGGGGATGGGCAGAGAAAATGGTGTCGCTGGATCTTTCCAAAAAGGGCGAAGGATGGCAAAGCGCGATTGATTCCGTATTGGCGGGCTATGTCAATAAAATGAATTTGGCATGCGGCGATAACATGCAGATGACAACCTCGGCGCGCAGTGAGGGCAGCGACAGCCCAACTAATTTACAAGTGGCCGCCAGTTTGGCCGTAGGCATGGCATTTCCAAAACAAAAAGATGGCTCGGATAAAGTTGAACCCGTTTCCAACATTTGGATGGATGTTTATTCTATGAGCGATGTGTCTGACTATACGGCCGCAAAGCAAGTGGTTCAGGCAGGTCTGTCTAATTCGCCAATGACGCAAAATTCTTTCCTTACCAGCAGCCAAATGAGCGATATGCAGGCGGCATACAAAAAAGGAACCAAGGTATTTGTTCTGCGTGATTCCGCAAGATGCTGGACGATTCCGGTGCAGACATTGAACAGCTCTGAACAAGCATTAGTTTCACAGCAGCTGGCCAGTTGCACTGCAAAATAAAAATAACAAAATCAATTAAAAAGAAATCGCCCGTTTGGGCGATTTCTTATTTTGATTATTTTTTAACGTTCCTTGCCGGATGTAAATCCTTTATTTCTTGATTTTATTTTCCCAATTCCAGCCTTTAATTTTTCAGACAAATCTTTCGCGGCCAGCTTATGTGGTGAATCAACAAGCTTCTTCAACTTGTTGATCTCTGCCTGCAAATCTTTATTCTTTGCCTGCAATTCAGAAACTTCTTGTTTATGAAACTTGTATTCTTCCGCAAATTTCTTGTTCAAGCTTTTTTCATGTTCTTCTTTTTTCTTTTCTTCTTTTATGCGATTAACTTCATTTTCGTGAATTTGCTTTAATTGCGCAATGGATTCGATTGCATCTGCTATTTTTATCGCGTCAAATGAAACGTCCGAATGAGAAGACAACCAATTCCAATCTATTTCGGAAATTGTTGGAATTTTATTATACGCTGTGCTCAACCCTTTTTTAGTTGTTTTAGCTATTTCACCCAATTCAAAACCTTTTTTAAGGACATCGTGCTTCAATGGTAAAATATTTATTTTGGCAGCAATTTTTTCAAACTCTTCACTTAATTTTACAGCAGCTTTCCAAATGTTTACATTGTATTCCCTTCGCATTTTTTCAAGATCGTTTCCAATTTCATTAAAATAATTTTCATACTCTGCAAAACCTTTACTAATCTGGCCCGCATAGTAAGTAGTAAAGCCATCTTTTTTATCTTGTTTGCTATCTGCTATCGCAGTTGCGACTATATCGATAACTTTATGAAATGGGAGTTCCTTTTTTGAAGATGTTTTTAATGCATCGCCTTTCAGATAGGCATCAATCCTATTAAAAGAATCCATATATTTATTATATTCAGCGACCGCTTTTTCCATATCTTGGGTACTGAAAGTATATTTATTATCTTGATTATAGTGATTTTTGGCTTTATGAGGCATCATACCTAACTCCTTTATAACTATGTTAATAGTATATTAAAATTAAAATTTTGTCAATTATAATACGGATATTTTATTTAAAAGCTTTTTCCACCACGGATATAAGTTCCGTTATTCCCAATCGACCCGCTGCAGAGATTGGAAGTATTTCAGATTTTTTGCCACGCTTGAACTTTTTCATTCGTTCATTCCAAACATCTGGTTCAACGGCGTCCATTTTATTTATTACGATTATTTCTGGCTTATTGGTTAATCCACCGCCATACGAATCCATTTCATGACGAATAGCCTTGTACCTGGCATTCCAGTCCTCTTCAGTACCATCAATAACATGCAAAATCATTTCTGTCCGCTCGGCATGTCCCAAGAATCTATCCCCCAGACCAACACCTTCATGTGCACCTTCAATCAATCCAGGTAAATCCACCAGAACGAATTCACGATTGTGGGCATACATAACACCCAGTTGAGGATTCAGCGTTGTAAATGGATAATTTGCGATTTTTGGACGCGCCGCCGTAACAGATGCCAGCAATGTTGATTTGCCAGCATTCGGGAATCCAACCAATCCAATATCTGCAATCAATTTTAATTGCAAGATTAATTTGCGTTCTTCCCCAAGCAGCCCATCGTTGGCCTGCTTTGGCGTTCGGTTTGTCGGGCTTTTGAAATGCAGATTTCCCCAGCCCCCGTTACCACCACGCGCCGCGCGGTATTCCATCCCGTCGGCAGTCAAGTCCGCGTATTCAATTTCACCATTTTCAGAAAGTATAACCGTTCCGGTCGGCACAGGCAAAACCATGGTTTCACCAGACTTACCCGTTTCCATACGACCGCGACCATTTTCACCGCGTTGCGCGATAAAATTTGTTTTATAGCGATAATCTATCAAGGTGTTTACATTAGGCACTGCGCGAAAAATTATGTCGCCACCACGACCGCCATCGCCGCCGTTTGGACCACCAAACTCTATGTATTTTTCACGACGAAACGAAGCGCTGCCGTTGCCGCCATCGCCTGCTTTTAAGTTAATTTTTGCTTTATCTAAGAACTTCATACTTTTATGATAGCGGAAAACAAGCGCTTTGCAATAAAAATCAAAAATACTTGTGTAATTCAGAGCCGTTTTTAGAAAGCCAGCGCTTTGCTTGCTCGACCCCTGGGCCGTTCAGCTTTCGCACTTCGTCCCAAAAGGCTGGTGAATGATCCATGTGCTTGCGGTGTGCCAGCTCGTGTATTATTACATAGCGCATAACTTCTGGTGGGGCAAATGCCAAACGCCACGAAAGCGAAATTGTCCCAGTGCTAGAGCAACTGCCCCATCGGCTGGATGTATCGCGAACTGCTATGCGCGCGGGACGGCATTCCATTGGTGCCTGGCGAATGATTTCTTTGGCGCGCACCAGAAACATTTCTTTGATTTTATCGCGCAACCGGCGTTCAAAAAATTCCGGTTTGCCCCCTAACCTTGCCTGGCTGACGACCACCTCGTGTCCAAAAACCACTATTATATCGCCATCTTTCAATTTGATTTTTTGCGGTGCGCGCATAAAGATTTTTTCAATCCACTTTCGCTTTTGCTCTAAAAATTTCATTGCTTGGGAAACGGGTGTCCAGCGTGGCATTGAAATATGGATTTCGCGTTTGGGGCTGACTTTGGGTCGCAAAGTTATATTACACAGCCCGCGCCGTGTTTCAAATAACAGCGGAATTTCTTCACCATCTGAAAGAGTGAAAGTCTGCGAAGTCATTAAAAATTCTTCATGATTTCTTTTGCTATTGCGTCTGCGTCAAAGCCAAAATGTTTATAGACCTGTGCGCCGCTGCCCGATGCACCAAAAGAGTCCAGTCCGACAACCGCATCTGCAAATTCATACCAGCCGCTCGTGACGCCCGCTTCTATTGCTATCACATGTCCGGACAAAATTTTATGTTTATATTCGCCATCTTGCAAGCGAAATTTTTCAACGCACGGCATGCTGACGACGCGTGCATCAATTTTATCCGCAACCGCGACCGCCAAGGGGACTTCGCTGCCCGTGGCAATCAGGGTGATTTTCGCTTTTTCGTTTTCATGAATTATGTATGCGCCACGCGAAATATCTGTATTTGCAGGCGTTTCTATCTGTCCGAATTTCTGACGTGATAAAACTATGCATGACGGACGAGTCTTTTCCGCCAATGATGTTTCCCAACTGGCTGTAACCTCGGCCGCGTTACATGGACGAAAAACATTCATATTTGGTATTAAACGCAAAGATGCCAGTTGCTCTATCGGTTGATGAGTTGGGCCATCCTCGCCCAATGCAATGCTGTCATGCGTCAGGATATAAATCACCGGTAAACCCATTAATGCCGACAATCGCATCGCTGCGCGCATATAATCAGTGAATATAAGAAAAGTCCCACCATAAGGCCGCAAACCACCCAAAGCCAAGCCATTCATGATCCCAGCCATTGAATGTTCGCGCACGCCAAAGTGAATAAAATTACCGCTGAAATCGCGCGCAGTTATTTCACGACTGCCTGCAACCAATGTGTTTGTGCTTTCTGACAAATCCGCGCTGCCGCCAATCAAGTCCGTTTCACGAACCAACAATTTTTCCAAATATTTTCCAGATAATTCCCGCGTTGATGCATTATCAAGATGAACCGCTGGAAACGAATGTTTATTTGGTTGATAATTATTGTCCGAGTTTTTAGCACTGGAGATACCATTACTTTGTGCAAAGTTTTTCCAAAGATTATCCCCCTGCCCGTTTGTAAACTTTTTTTCCAGCTGCGCTAATTGCGAATCATTCAGAATCAACCCATGTGCGGCCGCTTTGCCTTCCAAATTTGTGCCCAGACCTATCGTTGTCTTGCATTGAATAAATGTTGGTTTGACCGATTTTTTTGCCCGCTCAATCGCTGCGTTTATTTCTGAAAATTTATGTCCATTCGCCTTTACCACTTCCCAACCGGCTGCACGCATCCGCATTGGCACATCTGGATCGGTCAATGCCACGCCATCAATGCTGGTGCCGTTGTCATCCCACAACATAATCAAGTTGTTTAATTTATACAGCCCCGCAATCGCAACGGCTTCTTGGGCAATGCCTTCCATCAAATCCCCGTCGCTGCAAAGGCAATAGACATTCTTTATTTGTTTTTTTATTTTGCCGGCAAATGCCAACCCGACAGCATTTGCAACACCCTGCCCCAGTGGACCAGTCGCCGCCGTGACGCCTGGAACCCAAGGCTCTGGATGGCCTGGCAATCCACCCAACTGGCGAAATGTTTCCATTGGCGGCAAGTCATAGCCACGCAAACTTAAAATTGAATACAGCAAGGCGCTGCCATGACCGGCAGAAAGAATAAATTTGTCTGCGTTCAAGTCCAAGTGACATGCATAAATCGCGGTCATAACATCGGCCGCACCCATTGCGATTCCCAGATGTCCGCTGCGCCCAGCACGCATAGCGCGCAAGGCACTGGCGCGTGCCGCATTTGCCATTTGGGTAAGTTGTTCGTTTGTGAATTTCATTCTCTTGTGGTATTATAGGGTAAAAGAAAACGGCAAATCAATGATAAAAATATGGACTGATGGTAGCTGCCTTGGAAACCCCGGACCAGGGGGTTGGGCGTTTATAGCAACAGACGGAAAACAGACGGCACAGCGCAGTGGCGGGGAAAAAGACACGACTAATAATCGGATGGAGTTGATGGCCGTCTTGACTGCGCTGAAGTCGATAAAAAATCCAAAAATAGAAATTCATACCGACAGCCAATATGTAAAAAATGGTATGCAAAAATGGGTTGCCAGTTGGAAGAAAAACGGCTGGAAAACCGCGGATAAAAAGCCTGTAAAAAATCAAGATTTATGGCAGGCATTGGATGCCATTGCGGCCGAAAAAGAGCTGGGCTGGGTTTGGGTTCGTGGGCATGACGGCGAAGAAATGAATGAACGCTGTGATGAACTGGCGCGCGCCGCGGCGGGCAGCGTTTGCATTTAATTTTTAAATCCCAATCCAACAATAAACATTTCAACTGAATCTTTTCGGGATGCTGGTGGTTTTATATGATGAACACTGGCAAAAGATTTTTTTATGTCTTTCAACAATTCGTCAGTTGTCCCACCAGTAAAACTTTTTGCGATAAATACGCCACCCGGTTTTAATGTTTGCTTTGCAAAATCCCATGCATATTCCAGCAAAGTCATTTGCCGCAAGTGATCCGTTTTTTGGTGTCCCGTGGTATTCGGCGCCATGTCAGATAAAATAATATCTACATGTTTTTTTTCTATTTTAGATTCCAACCATTCCAGTGCTTCGTCTGTTGTGAAATCGCCCTCGTAAAATTCTACACCGGATATTGGTTTAATTGGCAATAAATCCATTGCGATAACACGTGACCGGGGAAAAGTCATTGCAATATATTGCGACCAAGAACCCGGCGCAGCGCCCAAATCAACGACCACTTGTCCGTCATGCAAAAACTTGATTCTTTCATTTATTTCAATCAGTTTGTAAACAGCGCGTGCGCGCCAGCCATCTTTCTGGGCACGTGCCACATAGGGATCATTCGCCTGGCGTTGCAGCCACGCGACACTTGATTTTTTCGATGCAATTTTTTTATTTGTTATCCGCATTTTTCATCATTTCCATAATTTGCTGTGGCGAACCAAGTTTAGATATAGCACGCATTTGAGTTTTCATTTTTTCATAATTTTTCAGCAAGGCTTCTACATCACGGACACTGCTTCCACTGCCCGATGCAATCCGCTGTTTCCGTGCTGCAAAAATTATTTCTGGTCTTAAACGCTCGGCCGCTGTCATTGATTGCAAAATTGCCAGTTGTTTTTTCATTGCGGCATCCGCGTCTTTATCCTTTAGCATTGTTCCAATTTGCGACATGCCCGGAATCATTTTCAGCAAACCACCGATGCTGCCCATCTTTTTTATCTGCTTTATTTGATTCATCATATCGTTCAGATTAAAATCACCGCTGAACATCTTGGTCATCATATTTTCAGCGTCTTTTTCACTGATGTGTTCGCTGGCTTTTTCAACCAGTGACACCACGTCACCCATACCCAAAATTTGCGAAGCAATGCGGTCGGCATGGAACTGGGACAAGGCTTCTAATTTTTCGCCTGTGCCAACCCACAGAACCGGTGCGCCAGTTTCTGCCTTCATTGATAAAACCGCCCCACCACGCGCATCACCATCCGCACGCGTCATAACCAATCCAGTAATACCAATCCGGGCATTAAAAGTCCGCGCAACATTCAATGATTCCTGACCCGCCATCGCGTCCGCAGTCAGCAAAATCTCTGATGGATTCAGAATTTTTTTCAGCTGTGCCAACTCTTCCATCAACGCATCGTCAATTTGCAAACGACCCGCAGTATCAATTATTAAAACATCATT
>CAYJAG010000022.1:0-10004 GCA_964368385.1 uncultured Muribaculaceae bacterium | reverse complement strand
TTGCTCTTGATACAATAAGAAGCTGTCTGGCATTTCGTCTGTCTTTATCAACTCGGGCTGGACACGTTGGATAGAATACTGGTCAATGCTCATCAGGCTGTCATCGCCGAGTATCACAATCTCGGTTTCAAACTCTTTCTCCATTGCCGCAAAATCTGATTTTTTCGCGTTCAACAAGTAAATCGCAACATCAGTTGGAACGGTCATTATGATTTTCTGGGCAGCTTTTGCCAGTAATTTTTCCTGGAGATGCCGGAACAAAATAATCGCCGCAGTCTGAATACTTGGCACAACGCCGGCGCCCATGCAATGCGGGCACTGAACATAGCTGCTTTCGATAAAGCTGCTGCGCAAACGCTGACGTGACAACATCAGCACCCCGAAGTTATTGATTTTTGCAACCTGAATGCGTGCGCGATCTTTCTTCATAACTTCGCGCATTTTAGTTTCCAGCTTGCGGTTATTACGATCTTCTTCCATATCAATAAAGTCAATCGCAACAATTCCAGCCAAATCCCGCAGACGCAGCTGTAATGCGATTTCATCGGCCGCTTCCATATTCGTGTTCAGCGCAGTTGCCTCGATGTCTTTTTCTTTTATCGCACGGGACGAATTAACGTCAATCGTAACCATTGCCTCGGTAGAGTTAATTACCAACGAGCCACCAGATTTTAACTGGACATAGGGTCCATGCAGACCTTCTAGTTGTTGTTCGACCCCGGCTTTTACAAACAAAGGTACTGCTGAATCTTTGTACTCGGCGACTTGCTTTTTGGGCGCGGTTGCATGCATTTGCTTGAAATAAGCCATTGCAGATTCATACGCTTCCGTGCCCTGCACTATCAGAGTATCTTCGGGTTCGCTGATAAAATCACGAACGACGCGGCGCAGCAGAGAATCTTCGGTATGAATAACCGCCGGCGCTACAGACTCAAATGTGTTTTTCCGGATTTCATTCCACAAATTCACCAAATAATCATAGTCTTTTGCAATGTCTTCGCCAGCTGTCCCAAATGCCGCCGTCCGCAGAACTACGGTCATTCCACGTGGAATTTTAAGTCCGTGCAGGATGTCGCGCAGGCGCGCCCTTTCTGGGCGATCACTGATTTTCTTGGAAATACCATAGGAATTACGTTTGCGGCTGTTTGGCATCAGAACGGCAAAACGCCCCGCCAATGACAAATAGGTCGTCATGGACGCGCCTTTTTGACCGCGCTCTTCCTTGACACCCTGAATCAAAATAATCTGTTTTGGCTTTATTACATCTTGAATTCTGAATTCGCGCGCGCGCTTTTGGAATTCTTTATTATCCTCGCCTGCTTCGAAATCATCAAATTCCGCGACCTCGGCATTATCATCTGGATCTTCGTCATCATCCACGATGGCGGCATGCGCCATTTCCAGCAGCTTTTTTTTCTGCTCGTTCGTTACCTGATAATAATCCGGATGGATTTCAGAAAAAGGCAAAAATCCGTTCTTGCCCGTGCCGTAATCCACGAAAGCCGCCTGTAATGACGGCTCGACCCGAATTACTTTTGCCAGATAAATGTTGCCTTTGATCTGAGGTTTAGTGGTTGTTTCTACATCAAAATCAGAAACTCGCCCGTTTGCGGAATCCACAACCACAACCCGAGTTTCTTCCGGGTGGGCCGCATCCACGAATATTTTCTTGCTCATTTATAAATCCTTTTTCGTTTGGGGCAAACATAAATATGGTTTCAACCTGTCCCCATGGGCCTGTGGCCATTCCAGGAGAGCGCATAAACAAAACAACGCAAAGCGCGATGCAAATTGAAAAAATTAGAGTTAAAAATAACACCAATCCACCCAGTTTTAAGTTGCACGTGAACTTTATCACGGAAAACACAGGCAGGCAAGGGAATTATTTTTTTCGCGGAAGATGCGGAATTTTTGGCATGGGAAGTTTTTGCGCCAATGCGGTCGCCTCGGCCAGCCATCTTTTCATTCGCGCGCGCAGCCAATTCTCGTAAATCAAGAACAATCCACCCGCCCCAATAAGTGGCAAGACATAATAAATTATTCTGTATGCCAGCAAAGCCCCAAATATACTGGCGCGATCAACGTCCCCTGGCAGCGCAAGCAAGAAAATACTCTCAAACACGCCGATTCCGCCCGGAACTTGGCTGAAAACACCTGCGACTTGTGCAATAACAAACAGACCTACGAATGTAGTAAATGGAATTTCAACAAATGGAATCAAGCAAAAATAAAGAACCATTCCGGCCAAAACATTATCCAACATTCCCAGCAAGACCTGAAAAAATGCTGCGCTGGTTTTAGGAATTTGAAATGACAATTCGCCTATTTTTATCGTTTTATTACGAAATAATTGCGTCATCGCAAAATATGCACCCAATACGGCCACACAAAAAATCAGCAATCCATGAATTCCTATGTTGGCGCCAACCGAGTCAGCAAATAATGAATGTGGAACCAGAAAATATCCCAAAACCATAATTGCCGCACATCCCAAGAAATAAGTAAATCCGTTATAGGTCAGCATTTTGACTATATCGCCCGCACGAATCCGCCAACGGGTATAAAGTCTGTATCGTATTGCACCGCCCGACACAACCGCATGTCCAGCGTTATTGCTGATGGCAAAGCCCAAAACCCCGGCCAGCATCCATTTCCACCAGCTGACCATTTTACCAATATAACGCAGTGCCAAATAATCATAAAAGCTGAGCGCAATATAACCGGTAAAACATGCAAGGCATGCCCATACCAAATTGATAAAAGGAATACTTAAAACCGAGCGCGCAATGTCATATAAGGAATAATGCCGCAGTTGCCAATAAAGCATTCCAATCGCAACAAGAAAAAATAAAATGCCCGACCAAGAAATTAGCTTTTTCAAAAGTCTTTTGGCTTTCGCTGACAATTCTTATCCTTTTTACAAACCTAAAGCATAACTCGCTTAATAAAAAAAAGCAATTGCAATTTATTATGACTAACTTATAATCCCAAACAACAATAAAAGGATTCTGTATGCGACCAAGCCTGCGAAAAAATAACCAAATGCGCCCTGTTTCTATTGAAACCGGTATTAATAAGTGGGCCGAAGGCAGCTGTCTTATCAAAATAGGCGGAACACATGTTATCTGCACTGCTTCTGTTGATACAAATCAACCCCTGTGGAAGCGTCAACAAAATAAAACCGGTGGTTGGGTTTCGGCGGAATACAGCATGCTGCCACGCGCAGTTAACAATCGCAAAACCCGGGACGCACTGGCAAAAGATCATCGCTCTTCTGAAATATCCCGCTTGGTTGGACGCGCATTTCGCAGTGTTTGCGATATGGAAAAACTGGGCAAGCACACAATAACCATCGATTGCGATGTTATCCAGGCAGACGGCGGAACGCGTTGCGCATCCATAACCGGGGGCTTTATCGCATTGATGCAGGCAGTGCGCTGGTTGATGGACCAAGGGCGTATTCGTGAAAATCCTATTTCGGACTTTGTCGCGGCGGTCAGCGTTGGTGTCCGTGGTGGCGAAATAATTCTGGATTTGGACTTTGAGGAAGATTGCGGTGCAGAATTGGACGCTAACTTTGTAGTTTCGGGTGATGGGAAATTTATAGAAGTTCAAGCAACTGGCGAAGAGCACCCGTTCGAAGCATTAAAAATATCGGAAATGATGGCGATGGCGGCAGAAGGCTGTGCCAAACTGATAGAATTGCAAAAGCAAACTTTGGAATAAACCACAAATCTGATAAAAAAATACCCCCCTTCGGGGGGATTTTTATTTTATAAAGCCTTTGCTGTACAAGTAATCCCTGAACGATTGTATTGAATAGCTTTTGCCAAGTTTAACCTGTTGCATACCACCAACATTACAGAAAGTGCTGGCGCCTTCGGCAAACCAATACCCCAGACCAGCAGCTGCACCAGCGCCCGTACCAATCAACAGGCCACGACCAACTGCTTTCTGGAAAAAGCCTTTTTTGCCATCTGAGCTGTTGTCCCAATCATCATACGAATCATAGGTGAATGATATTTCTGCACGCGCGCTGGCAACGACCTTTAATCTTTTTATAAGGTCTTGCGAATAACCCAATCCTTCAAAATATCCGACCGCCTGATTCATGCGCTCTATGGTATTTCCAGCGGACGCTTTCGCCAGCGTTTCACCGCCGAACAAATCATCGGTTGCAGCTTTGCAAGCCCCGCTGGTCACGCCTGACCCGCCAGTCATCTGGCTTAGGATATTTCCGAAAGTATCACTGGTTGTAATTTTTACATAATCCATAGAATTCGAATTTCTGACGCCGCCAGCCTCAAGCTCTTGCGTCGCAGCTCCTGCGGTTATAGTTACCTTATCAATGGCTTTCTTCAGTTCGCCAAAGGCAGTATCATTCGCGTCAATCGCATTACCCAGATTTTTCAGCATCTCTGCACGGTGCTTGTCATATGCGGCGGTAGAATCTTCATCCAGCGCAAATATATTTGGCCGGTTGGAACCTTGGTATCCGCGATCGGCATTGGTACCAGTAACTTCGTCACGATAATAGCAGGTGCCACTGGAAATTGTTGAAAAACCAACGCTGGGACACTGCACATACGCATCCTCTGTTCCGTTGCAATTTCCCTTTACCAAACTGGAAGCGTTCCCTGCACTATCGGTTTTATGGACATAGTTATAAGAACAATACGGGAATCCGCCCGTGGATGTTTTTGGTTCCGCAGCATCGTTACTGTTTACATCGCAATTTGCGCCGCTGGTGATTTTTATACGCCCCAGTTTGCATACGCCGTAATTCGGCGAAACAAGTTCTGTAAATGCCTCGGCTGCGCATTTTTTTATGTTATCCTCGGCCTTTGTTAAGGCCGCGGCCAAAAGTTCCGGCGATGCTGGCTGGCCGTCTATCTGTATTTCTGCCGCGACACTGGCATTGAGCGATCCAGGCTCTACTCCCTGGCGTCCGGCCTCGAACGCAGCCTTTTCGCGTTTTTCATTTTGATTATCGATAATCGCGCCAACACCTGCGCCAATGCCCGCGCCGCCGGCAACGGTAAGTGGTACAACCCATTGGCTGGTTCGTCGCATTACATCAATTTGATCAAATAAATTCGCATCACACCGCAATGCAGTGTTCATATTCACCAAACCGCACACATCTGCGCCGTCTTTCTTTATTATGCCAGACCAGTTATGCGCACATACAGGAATTTTACAAGTAAGCGAGGCTTCGTCAAAAACACCGCCGTGGCCATCGGCCTGGATCCCAGCGCATGCGGAACGCGCCACGCATATATCAACGCCCAGTTGGGGAATTACTTCACCACATGGATCGGGGGTCGGGGTCGGAGTTGGCGTTGGGGTTGATGCAGGTTGGCAACCTGGGCAATTATTCACATCCAATCCAGGCATACGCGCCGCGGTTTGGGCACTCTGCAAAAGCGCGCCCGTAACCGAACCCGGTCGTGTGCGGCTGTTTGGCGCCATGCCAGCTGCCAAAGCATCCGTCGCAAAAAGCACTGAAATTATTGCTAGACTTGTCCTAATTCTCATTTGCACTCTCCAATATTGCTATTTTATTATAACATTTTACAAATCAGATTGCACGGCTTTTTTATTTGTGATAGAATACAGACAAATGAAAAAACTTATCGCTTTATGCTCTTTATTTTCTGTTCTGTGCATTGCTGATGCGCGCGCGGACGAATGGTTGCCTAATTTTGAAGACATTCCAAAAATGGAAAAAACCTATGTCGTCGAAGATGACGGGTTTGTTTATTCTCAACCAGATGGGAAAATTGCCCAGACTACGGTCGCAAGCGATGAAGTTTCCAGACGTCAATTTCAGCGCTTTTATCGCGATGCATTGGACGAACTGGGATGGAAAAACATCACCGACGAAAGAAAAATGCAGATTTTCACCCGCGACGGCAGCATCCTGCGCATAGAGATTGTAGAAACTGATCCCCTAAACGCCAGATTTACATTGGCACCAAAATAAAAATCCCGCAAACGCGGGATTTTTTATTGGATTACTAACTCTTTACCTTTTACATCAACATTGACTGCACCGCCATCAGTAATTTGACCCGCCAGAATTTTATCGGCAATCAGGTCTTCGACGCTGCTGGTAATCAAACGCTTTAACGGGCGCGCTCCATAGGTCGGATCATATCCATTTTCGCCCAGCCACTGAATCGCTTTGTCTGAAACATGCAGTGTTATTCTGCGCTGTGCCAGACGTTGTTCCAAACCACGCAGTTGTATTTTAACAATTTCCGGCATTACATTTTTGCCCAGTGAATTAAACCAGATTATTTCATCTATACGATTTATAAATTCTGGTCTGAAATGTTTCTTTACAGCCGCGTCATCTTTCAGATTGCTGGTCATGATGATTATCGTGTTTGTGAAATTTACAACATGACCCTGACCATCTGTCAGACGACCATCATCTAGTATTTGCAAAAATACATTGAATACATCTGGATGAGCCTTTTCAATTTCATCAAACAAAATAACCTGATAAGGACGACGGCGAATAGATTCCGTTAATGCTCCGCCCTGCTCGTAACCCACATATCCCGGAGGGCTGCCGATTAAGCGTGAAACGCTGTGCGGTTCCATATATTCGCTCATGTCTATCCGCGTCATTGCAGTTTCGTCATTAAATAATTGTTCGGCGATTGCCTTGACCAGTTCTGTTTTTCCAACACCAGTCGGTCCCAAAAACATAAAACTTCCCGCGGGACGATGCGGATCAGACAGCCCCGCACGCGAACGACGAATTGCACGCGCAACTGAACCAATCGCGGCATCTTGACCGACAACTCGTTTTTGTAAATCGCTTTCCAGGTTTAATAATTTTGATTGTTCATCACCAGTTAATTTTTCGGCCGGAACACCAGTCCAACGACCAACTACTGCGGCAATGTGTTCGGGCAAAACGGTTTTATATTCTTTTTCAGCGCGAACGGATTCAATTTGTTTTTCCAGCTCTGGGATTTTGCCGTATTGTAATGCAGATGCTTTTTCAAAGTCACCGGCGCGAGTTGCGGATGCAACCTGGGCCTTGGCGGTGTCCAATGCCGCCATAGCGTCCGACAGACCGCGCATTTTTTTCTGCTCGGATTGCCATTCGCTGGTCAATGATTCAGATTCCGCACTGACGTCAGCAATCAGTTTTTCCAAATCGCCCAGGCGTTTTTTGCTGTCTGGATCTTTTTCTTTTTTCAATGCTTGTTGTTCTATTTTTAATTGCATCAAGCGACGATCAACTTCATCCAGTTTTTCCGGTTTGCTGGAAACCTCTATCCGAACGCGCGCAGCGGCTTCGTCCATTAAATCAATCGCTTTATCCGGCAAAAATCTGTCAGTGATATAGCGGTCGGACAAACGGACCGCTGAAACAATCGCGCCATCGCTGATGCGCACGCCGTGGTGAGCCTCGTATTTTTCTTTCAGCCCACGCAAGATTGAAATTGTGTCATCAACAGATGGTTCGTCAACGAACACAGGTTGAAAGCGCCGCGCCAGAGCGGGATCTTTTTCAATATATTGCCGGTATTCATCCAAAGTGGTTGCGCCCATTGCGTGCAATTCACCGCGCGCCAGCATCGGTTTCATCAGATTCCCGGCGTCCATGCTGCCCTCGCCCTTGCCTGCGCCAACCATTGTGTGCAATTCATCAATAAACAATATAATTCCGCCGTTTGCATCTTTGACGGCTTTCAGAACGGCCTTTAACCGCTCTTCAAATTGACCGCGGAACGATGCCCCCGCCATCAGCGCACCCATATCCAAAGACAATAATTTTTTGCGCAACAGATTTTCAGGCACATCGCCGGCAATGATACGATTCGCCAGGCCTTCGACTATTGCAGTCTTACCAACACCGGCATTTCCGATTAAAACGGGATTGTTTTTTGTGCGGCGGGACAGAACCTGGATAGCGCGACGAATCTCTTCATCACGGCCGATAACCGGGTCTAATTTGCCGTTGGCGGCCAGCTGGGTAAAATCCGTCGTGTATTTTTTTATCGCCTGGTCTGGCGTTTCATTTAATTCTTCTGGATTCATGCTGAACTCCTTTTGTCAAAAATATAGTTATTTTATCTTGACTTTCAAGCCTGCTTGGTATAAATTACTCCGCAGTCAATAAAGGATTTTATCATGCCAAGAGTATGTCAGGTTACAGGAAAAAAAACACAAGTCGGAATGAACGTATCGCATTCGCACCGCAGAACAAAGCGGACTTTTCTGCCTAATTTGCAGAAAATGAACTTTCACAGCGAGATTCTGGGCCGCGATTTTGCATTGCGTATTTCAACTGCGGGTCTGCGGACACTGACCAAACATGGCGGATTGGACGCATATGTGATTGCGAAACCTGTTTCGCGCCTGTCTGAAGATATGGCTGCAGTAAAGAAAGCAGTCGAAAAGAAAATGGGTATATCAGAAGCACCAATCGTCAAAAAGCCAGCACACAAACCAAATATATCTGCGCGCTTGGCTAAAAAAGTTGCTGCAAAAGCAAAATAAGAATTACTGAAAATACAAAAAATCGCCCGTTTGGGCGATTTTTTTAACTTTGATTATAATCTAAACATTAAAAAACTTTTTGACCAATGGTTTGCATAATTGCGTCTATTGTCCGTTCTTTATGAGTCTTGTACCCAACTATACAATTAGTTACACCACATGCACCAAACTGCGCGCGCGCCATTGGGTTGCTATAACAATTGTATAATAAAACAATTGCAGAGTCTTGGACTTTACCATCAAGACGGAAACGAATTTTATAAACCACATTTTTGCCATCTATATTATCAAACTTTGGGCTTTTGTTATCTTTAAAGATGTATGTGGAATTATTATCTGAACTGCCAGTCACCAAAAGTCCAAGAATATCAATGTTATCGATGTTATATTCCTCTTTTAACCCTTCTTTTAACATTATTTTCGCGATTTTTAACTGATCATATTTTGTATGAACTTTCTCCATAACCACTTTTTTACCAGATCTAACCAAAACTTTTATGTTCATGCCATGAAATCCATCATAAACGGCGATCCAATTGATGTCATTTTCATCTTTTATCACACACTGACGAATTTCTCTTTCGCCACCTTGCAATGGAAAAATCGATGATTTTTGTTTTAAGTTATAAATAGTTTCTGACATTTTTATATTCCTTGTGGTTATTATCACTTTTATACATTAGCGATTTTTCACTGGAAGTACATTCTTTAGTGCTTGAGTTATAAGATTACGATGTAAAGCGCGGTCTAATACTCCATCAATAAGACCATGCGCACAAAATTGTGCACGAAGGTTTGTACTATTATAGCAATCTGCAAAAGCTACCACGTCAGAGTCTTGGACTTTATCATTAATAATAACTCGAACTTTGTATACTAAATTTCTACCATTCAAATTATCAAATCCTGGATTTTCATCGTTTTTATAGACATGTGTGAACTTGTTTACGCAACCACCCGCTGCCATAAATGCTATAACTTTAATTTCCTTGCAGTATTCTTGAATGAAACACGTTTCTATTTTTTTCGCTGCAGAGGCAAATTTGTTATATTTATTATAAACAGGCTGATCAACGATTTTTCCATCGTGTTCAATTTGCAACGTTATTTTATTATAGGCATAAAAATTTTCATCAACGATGGTCCAAATTACGCTATTTCTATCTTGAACAACGCCTGTGGCGACCCTTTTTTCGCCATTCAGCAAAGGCATATCCGCTGATAATTCTGTTTTCGGTAAATGTTTAATTGTTCTTCCCATTTTAATAATCCTATTCTTTCGTTTTTTACAGGTGTATTTTATATTGACAAATTGTTTTGTCAAGTAATAAATAGTATAATTTCGGTTTTTCTTGACTTGGGTGCGCTGCGATGTAATAATTGCGACCTATATTGGCCTTGTGGCGGAATTGGTAGACGCGCTTGACTCAAAATCAAGTTCTGCAAGGAGTGTCGGTTCGATTCCGACCAAGGCCACC
>CAYJAG010000021.1:0-10189 GCA_964368385.1 uncultured Muribaculaceae bacterium | reverse complement strand
CTGTCAGCGGAAAAAACCACATCGGCAGATTCACGCGATGAAAACTGGGCGCCCAGGTCGGTCAGGATCCCGCGCCAAACCATATCATCTGTCCAAATTGTAATTCCATTCAACACTGATTGGATTATAGACGAAAAAATCGCGCTGCTGCAAATAAAAATCGCCCCAACGGGCGATTTTTATTTTTTGCCATATTTGACGGCTGCCTGGGCGGCGGCCAGTCTGGCGATTGGCACACGGAATGGGCTGCATGAAACATAGTCCAGGCCGACCTGGTGGAAGAACTCCACAGATTCCGGGTCTCCGCCATGTTCGCCGCAAACACCCAAGTGTATATTGTGGCCTTTGGCATCGCGCGCCATTTTAACTGCGCCGGCAACCAGTTGTCCAACGCCTGCCTGGTCAATGCTGGCGAAAGGATCGGCAACATAGACGCCACGTGCGCGATACTCGTCCAGAATGGCGCCAGTATCATCGCGCGACATCCCCAGTGTCGTCTGGGTCAGGTCGTTCGTGCCAAAACCAAAAAATTCGGCGCTTTGCGCAATTTCATTCGCCAGCAAAGCGGCACGCGGCAATTCAATCATGCATCCGACCTTGTATTCAACCTTTTCGCCGGATTCGGCAAAAATCTGTGCAGCGGTTGAATCGATGATTGCTTTTACAATGTCTTGCTCTTTTTTGGAACCTATCAAAGGAACCTCGATTTCTGGCAAAACTTTGATGCCAGATTTTGCGCATTCAATGGCTGCGCCCAAAATAGCGCGAGTTTGCATTTCGCAAATTTCTGGATAAGTTATTGCCAAGCGGCAACCACGATGCCCCAACATTGGATTTTGTTCATGCAAGGCGGCAGTGCGTTCTTTTACAAACTGGGCTGGCTTTCCGATATGATCAGCCAACAGCTTGATGTCCTCTTCTGTGTGTGGCAAAAACTCATGCAATGGTGGATCAATCAGGCGAATAACAACTGGCAATCCATCCATAATGTTGAACAATTCAACAAAGTCTGCACGTTGATAAGGCAACAACTTGTTCAGTGCATTGCGGCGGCCTTCGGTTGTTTCTGCCAGAATCATTTCGCGCATATCCATGATTCTTGACGCATCAAAGAACATGTGTTCGGTACGTGCCAAACCAATTCCTTCGGCGCCGAATTCAAGTGCTTGCTTTGCATCACGTGGAGTTTCAGCGTTTGCGCGAACTTCCAATGTTTTGATTGAATCAACCCATTCCATCAATTTGCCAAAGTTTCCGGTCATTTCCACAGAAACGGTTGGAACCTGACCGGCAATAATTTCACCTTTTGCGCCATCAATAGAAATCCAATCACCCTCGTTAATAATTGCGCCCTTGGTTGTCTTCATAGTTTTTGCAGCGTAATCAATTTTGATATCTGCGCTGCCTGAAACGCAAGGTGTTCCCATCCCGCGTGCAACAACAGCCGCGTGCGATGTCATTCCGCCACGTGCAGTGATTACGCCTTGGGCGGCGTCCATTCCGGCGATGTCTTCGGGCGAAGTTTCGATACGAATCAGAACGACTTTTTCACCGCGACCAGCCCATTCAACTGCATCGTCTGCATTGAAAACTGCCCGTCCAACGGCCGCCCCAGGGGATGCGGGCAGGCCAGTTGCAATAACATTTTTAACCGCTTTCGGATCCAACATTGGATGCAGTAAGTGATTCAGTTGATCAGCACCAACGCGCAGAATCGCTTCTTCTTTATTTAATAAACCCTCGGTAACCATTTCCACTGCAATTCTAATTGCGGCGGCCGCAGTGCGTTTTCCATTGCGGGTTTGCAGCATCCAAAGTTTTCCATGCTCTATGGTAAATTCCATATCTTGCATGTCTTTATAGTGTTGTTCAAGCTTGTTGCGTGCCGCGACCAGTTCGCCATAAACGGCGGGCATGGCTTCTTCCAAGGACAAGCGTCCGCTGTTATCTTTTGCCATTGGTTGTGGCGTGCGGATTCCAGCAACAACATCTTCGCCTTGGGCGTTAATAAGATATTCGCCATAGAATAAGTTTTCGCCAGTTGCTGGATCGCGTGAAAAACAAACGCCAGTCGCACAATCATCGCCGGCGTTTCCGAATACCATGGCCTGGACATTAACGGCGGTTCCCCAATCACCAGGGATATTATTTAATTTGCGATAGGTGATGGCTTTCTTTGACATCCAGCTGCCAAATACGGCGCCGATACCAGCTTTTAATTGAGCCCATGGGTCTTGTGGAAATTCTTTATCAATATTTTTGCCAATCTGTTTGAATTTTTCAACCAGCTCTTTCAAGTCTGCGGCGGTTAATTCATTATCAAAATGATAGCCTTTGGATTCTTTCATTTGTTCCATTGCATGTTCAAACAAATTAATGTCTGCACCCAAAACAACATCAGAAAACATCATGATAAAACGGCGGTAAGAATCGTAAGCAAAGCGTTCATCATTGGCCGCCGCGGCCAATGCCAAAACCGTTTCATCGTTTAATCCCAAGTTCAGAACAGTATCCATCATACCCGGCATAGAAACGCGCGCGCCGCTGCGGACGGAAACCAGCAAAGGATTGGTTTTATCGGCAAATTTTTTACCCATAACTTTTTCAATATGTGAAATACCAGCGCGAACCTGATCATCCAAATCGGTGGGATAAGAATTATTGTTTTCGTAATAGTAAGTGCAAACTTCGGTAGTAACGGAAAATCCAGCAGGCACAGGAAGTCCTATCAGATTCATTTCGGCCAGATTTGCGCCCTTGCCACCCAGTAAATTTTTATCTTTTGCGGTGCCTTCGGCGGCGCCATTTCCAAAAGTATAAACCCATTTCGTCATAAATTTTCTCCTTGATTCAAGACTAGAAAATATAACGAAATGGGAAAAATAACGCAAGAAAAAAACCGCGCGAACGCGGTTTTATTTTTCAATAATTACGACGGCGGCGGAATAATCGCCTTGGTCAGTAATTGAAACAAATACACAAGCATCTGGGCCGGCGGTTGATTTTAATGCGGCCTTGGCGCCACCGGTTATAACCAGCTCGGGTTTTCCATTTTCGTTATGGCTGACCGAAACATCGGAAAAATTTATGCTATCGCCGAATCCAACCCCCAGCGCTTTTAAGAAAGCCTCGCGCGCGGCCCAAAAGTTAGCCAAATGGCGTTCGCTGTTGGCGGAATCATCCTCGGCGAATTCCAATTCTTTTTTTGTAAAGATGCGGGATTTCTTGAAAGGCGACCAATCCAAGAATCTGTCGCATTCTACTATGTCTAAACCGATACCTACAATCATTGATAAAGCTCCGATTTGTTATGTCGCAATGCTAGGCAAAATAAACCGATTCGTGCAAGAAGTTTTTTGACTTGCATTTGCAGCGCTTGATAATATAATCAAACCTGCGTCTCTGATTGAGACGGCGTCGGGGTGTAGCTCAGCCTGGTAGAGTACTTGCATGGGGTGCAAGGGGTCGCAAGTTCGATTCTTGTCACCCCGACCAGAATAAATTTTATGGCAGGTTTATTCCTGTCATCCGATCAATTCTATTTATAAAAGGAGAATGAAAATGTTTGATACAGAAAAGTTAAAATCATTCTCTTGGATTAATGTGGGAAATCCTGATCACGAGGATTTTGAAAACCTGCAATTAAATTACAAGGTTGATGAAGATACCATTCTGGACATTCTTGATCCGGATGAACAATCGCGTATAGAAACAGAAGACGATTATAAAAACATAATCGTCCGATTCCCAATCGTCAATCGTGAAATGGGACCTACTTGGCATACCGAGCCTTTATCAATTATTTATTCAGACAAGCATGTTATAACCGTCTGCCGAAAACGCTGCGATTTGTTGGACAAGATAAAGGATTCTGAAAAAATTTCGCGCGAGATGTTTATCCTGAACATCATGTTTCGGATTGCAGATGTGTATTTGAAATCTTTGAAAGAATTGAATAAGAAAGTCTTTGCTTCAAAAAAGAATTTGCAAAAGAAAGTTACAAAAAAAGAATTGCTGACTCTACTGGATGTTGAAAACAGCTATACGCTTTATATGGCCGGATTAAAGGGCAATATGTCGGTTATTGAAAAGCTGGAAAAAATGCGCTCTTTTACGCGGGACGAAGATACGGACGAATTGCTGGAAGATACAAAAATTGAATTAAATCAAGCGATCGAGGTCATAACCAGTTATCGTAAAATGTTGGTATCTATCAAAGAAACATTCGAAAGCGTCATTAACATGGATTCGAATAAATACATTAATCGATTGACCATGTGGAACATTATTTTGATTGCGCCAACAATAGTTGTTGGTTATTACGGAATGAATGTAGATTTGCCTTTTGCGGATTACCGCGGCACAGCGATAGTAATTTTCCTTATGATTTTTGCACTGCTTGGCGGCTATTGGATTTATGCCTGGTTAAATAAATCTAAGTAAGTCTTTACTTTATCAGCGATTTTTTGTGGTGTGGCAGTACCATCAACCTCCAAAAATTGAACGCTGGGGGCGGCCCGTAAAAATTCTATGGCTGGCAAAGTCTGATTCGCAAAGGCGTCCAATCGGCAGCGAATGGTTTCAAGATTCATATCATCTGCCCGGGCCGAGCCGCCTGATAATCTTTTCTTTATCCGATCAATCATAACAGACTGCGGAATCTTTAGATAAACGGCGCTGACGGCGCCATGGAAATTTTCAAGCAACCATTTAGCTTGATCTATATTTCGCGGAAAACCATCAAAAATAATATCGGATTTTTCATATGCTGCACAGCAAGATTTTATCAATGGGAAAATTTTTTCATCCGGAATCAATCCACCGCCCCGCATAATTTTTGCTATATCGGAATCCGGCCCTAGACTGCGGAACAGGGCGCCAGTTTCAATATAATTAAATCGGCGACCATCCATCAATAATTCTGCAATAGTGCCTTTACCACTTCCTGGTCCACCAATGATGATAACAATGTTTTGCATAGGGATTATTTTATCAGAAAAGAAAGAAAAATAAAAACGCGGGTTAAACCCGCGTTTTTTTTATTTTTTGCTGCTTTCTATTGCGGCACCCAAGATGTCGCCCAGAACGCTGCCACTGTCGGTTTGGTTTGCGTAATCTTTGACCGCCTGCTTTTCCATTGCAACCTGCAATGCGCGGACAGACAATTTGACTTCGCTTCCTTCAATTATTACAACAGATGCTTCTATTGTATCGCCAACTTTGAACTTAGATGTGCTCTGACCTTCCTTTTCGCGGGACAGGTCGGTCTTGCGGATAACGCCACGTGCATCGCCCGGCAATGAGACAATCAGTTCGTCAGGTGTGATTTCTGAAATTGTACCAGAAACAACAGCGCCCTTTTTCAAGGATACTTTGCCATCGCTGCTGCCTTCGGTCATCTGTTTGATGCCCAGGGTGATGCGCTCTTTTTCTGGATTGATGTCCAAAATTTTTGCGGTTACTTCCTGGCCACGAACGAATTTTTTCAGCTCTTCTTCGTCCAGCTTGTCCCAAGACAGGTCTGAAATGTGAACCATTCCGTCCAGTTCTGGTGTCAGCGCTATGAACAAGCCAAATTCAGTTGTGTTTTTAATTGGACCAGTTACAACATCGCCAACATTGTGGGTTTCAGCAAACTGACGCCATGGGTTGCCTTGCAGCTGTTTATAGCCCAAGGAAATACGACGCTTGTCCTGGTCAATTCCCAAAACAATGACGTTGATTTCTTGGCCATTTTGCAAGACTTTGCTGGGGTGAATGTTTTTGTTTGTCCAAGACAATTCGGACATATGAACCAATCCTTCGATTCCATTGCCCAAATCAACGAATGCGCCATAGTCGGTCAGTGAAGAAACTTTGCCAGTCACATTGTCGCCCAGGTTGAAAGCGCGGGATGCATTGTGCCATGGATCTTCTTCCAGCTGCTTCATGCCCAAGGAAACGCGATGCGATTCTTGGTCGAACTGAATAACTTTGACCCGGATTTTCTGACCGGTGTGAACCAGCTCGCGCGGGTGATTGACACGCTTCCAAGACAAATCGGTAACGTGCAACAATCCATCAATTCCGCCCAAATCAACAAAGACGCCGTAATCAGTGATATTTTTAACAACGCCGTCCAAGATCGCGCCCAAGCTGATGTTTTTCATCGCTTCTTTCTGTGCGGCCGCGATAGAATCAGACTGAATTGCACGACGCGAAACAATCGCGTTTGTACGCAAAGCATCCATTTTCAGAACGCGGAATTTGTCGGTTACACCAACCAAAGATCTTGCGTCGCGTATTGGTCTGGAATCTGCCTGGGATGATGGCATGAATGCGAACACTCCGCCCAAATCAACGGTATATCCACCGCGGACGGCTTCCATAATTGTGCCAAGTGGATCAATACCTTCGGAAACGGCCTTTTCCAGCTCTTTCCAGGCTTTTTCTGCGCGTGCCTTGGTATAGGAAAGAATCGCAGTACCTTCGCGGGATTCATAGCGTTCGACAAAGACATCAATGATGTCGCCAACTTTTGGTGGGTTTGCGCCGAATTCTTTTAATGCAACGCGGCCTTCGGATTTCAGTCCGACATCAACCAAAACGAAGTCGGTGCGAATGTCTTTAACCGTTCCCTTGGTGGCATAGCCCTGCAAGGTTTCCTGTTTGCCGTAATTTGCGTCAAACATTTCGGTAAAATTTTCATTAGCAATGGGATTAAATAATTCTTTGGATAAATCTTTCATGAAAAATCATATTAAGACTTGCCATCGCATCAGATGCGAGGTCTTGGCGGATTATTCTGATTGCAAACCCTCCGCCCCGGGAAAGCCAGGCAATTATAAATCAAAAGTTTTCAGATTGCAAGCGCTGGATTACCAAATCTTTACGCGGTTTTCAGGGGCAATATAAAGCTTGTCTGTGGGTGTTATACCAAATGCCTGATACCATGCCTCGATATGGGGCAAAATACCATTAACGCGCCACTGGCTAAGCGAGTGCGGATCAGTTTTGGTTAAACGTGTTGTTTGTTCGGGGCGAATGTTTTGGATTTCTGTCCCGGCATAGCCCAAGAAAAATACTTGGTCAGCCGTCCAGTCGCCTGGAATTTTCTCATCTGGGTTCGCCATTTTATAAGCAGTAAAGGAAATAGTTACCCCGCCTTGGTCAGCCAAGTTTTCACCCAAGGTAAATTTTCCGTTAGCATGTAATCCTGGCGCAACTTCTATTTCGTCAAAGAAATCTTCCATAACTTTTGTGCGGGCTTCAAATGCTTTGGCGTCTGATGGGGTCCACCAGTCTTTCAAATTTCCATCCTTGTCAAATTGACGACCCTGGTCATCAAAGCCATGCGTCATCTCGTGTCCAATGACACTGCCGATAGCGCCGTAATTAAATGCGTCGCTGGCGGACATATCAAAAAACGGAGGCTGCAAAATTCCAGCCGGAAAACAGATTTCGTTCGTTGGTGGATTATAATAAGCATTAACGGTTTGCGGATTCATATACCAATGATCTTTATCAACATTTTTATCTGCTTTTTCCATCCAAAATGCATCTTCAAATTCTTCTGCTGCGCTCAAATTTTCAAACAAAGAAACCTTTTCTGAAATTTCTAATTTAGAATAATCACGCCATTTGTCTGGATAGCCGATTTTAACGCGGAAAGTCCCAAGTTTTTCAAGAGCTTTTTTCTTTGTTTCATCTGACATCCAATCTAAATCATTTATGCGTTTGGCATACGCCAGTTTCAGATTATCAACCAGTTTCAGCATTTTTTCTTTTGCTTCTGGCGGGAAGTATTTTTTTACGTATTCTTGTCCCACGGATTCACCCAATACACCTTCGGCGATAGCAACGGCATCTTTCCAACGGGGGCGTCTTTCGGTTTTACCGGATAAAGTCTTGCTGTAAAAATCAAATTGCAACTCGTATTCGGCATCGCCAAGTGTCGTCATCGCGCCATTTGCGGTCTGCCATTTTAGATAGGCTTTCAAATCTTCCAATGGGGCATTTTTAATAATTTCAAGTGCAGCTTCAAATGCCTCTGGTTGGGATACATTTATATTTTTAGGATTGACCCCGCGTAATTCAAAGTATTTTTCCCATGGCAGTCCAGCGAATTTCTTCTGAAATTCTTGCATCGTCATCTTGTGATAATTCAGTGCAGGTTCGCGAAGTTTTTCTTTTTTGTAATGCGCGCGCGCCAATGCTTCTTCTATTTTATAAACACTTTCTGGATTGCCTTTTATCCCGAACATTACAAAAACATCAGACATGTATTTTTTGTATTTTTCGCGGATTTCGCGGCCGCGTGCGTCGTCATCAAAATAGTATTCGCGCTCTGGCAGACTGGTTCCGCCTTGACCGATTGAGTAAAGATAATGCTCGCTGTCTTTTATATCTTCTTCAACACCATCTGACCAGAAAAAACTTTCATGGCGATGCTCTTTACCAAGAAATTCAAACAAAGCGGTGCGAGTTGGAATTTTATCTATAGCGTCCAGATGGGGCATAACTGGCGCGATACCATCAGTATTTAATTTGTCCGCATCCATTGCTTGATTGTAAAGCGTAGTAATTTTTTTGTCGTCCGCATCCTTTACAATTTTATTCAGTTTTTCAAGGTTTTCTTCACGCAGTTTATCAAAAACACCATATCGTGCATACTCGCCAGTCAGCGGATTGTTTCGCCGCCATCCTGCGCCAGCAAAGCTGTAAAAATCATCCCCCGGGCGAAAGGATAAATCCATATTACTTTTATCAATTCCGATATTCATCATTCTTTCCTTGTATTTATGCACTGCGAAAAAAGCGGCGATAATCACCGCCAGTATTCCGACAATGTTCAAAGTTTTATTTTTCACTTTAATAACTTTACTATTAAATTGTCCAAAGTCAAAAAGCTTTTGGCTATCAAGCGATTATCTTTTATTAAAAATTCATTTTCGCCTGCAAAATCCGTATCAATAATTTTCCGGATTTGCGGGGTCAATAAAACCCCATGTGTGGTGCGCAGACCCGTCATTAAAATTTCAACTGCGCGAGTACTATCAGATAAAAAAGTTTGCTTTTCATTTGCGGTTTCATACCACTTGTTTTCAATTAGAACACGACCAGCTGCGCCATCACCAATCCCCAGATAGGGTTGTCCATCCCAGACATTAGAATTGTGACGACAAGGCACGCCATAATTGGAAACTTCATAACGGGGCAGGGTCAGCGTTTCTTCAATTTGTTCATACATTTGCGCCATAGATTCATTGTCTGGCATATGTAATTTTTTTTGCGCAAGCGGGGTTCCGGGCTCTATGGATAATTCGTAAAGCGATGCATGTTCCAAACCCAGCGAATTTATATTTTCACATAATTCTTTTACATCTTTTGCTGTATGATTAGGCAAACCATAAATAAAATCAGCCGAAACTCGTAAGTCATGATTCAACGCAGTGTTTATCAATTTTCGCGCCGTCGCCGCATCGTGAATTCGCCCCAAGAATTTTAACTCTTCATCGCGCAAGGATTGAACCCCGATTGAAATTCTGTTTATTCCCGCCGCGATGAATTCTGCAAGACGTGCGGTGTCCAGTGTTCCGGGATTTGCCTCTATCGTGACTTCGGCATTTTGCGCAATGGAAAAAGCAACGCGTAATTTATCCATAATTTCTGAAAAAACTTTTGTCGGCATCAAACTGGGCGTGCCGCCACCAAAGAATATAGTTGGGATTTCCGTGTGTCCCAGCTGCGCGGCCCAATAATCAATCTCAGAAATAATTTTATTTTTATAATCGTTCCAATCGGGCACAGCACAAGCATGTGAATAAAATGCGCAATAGTTACATTTACTGGCGCAAAACGGAACATGAATATAGATGTTGTGTGGGGCGATCATTTAATAGCTTCAGGAATAAGCGATACATCAAATGACGTAGAGGTGGTTGTTGTGCCGCTAGTTTGGCAAATTTCATTTGATCCAGAAGTTGTTTTGCCAAATGGGCAAATTTTGTTTTTGTTGTCTGAATTTCCGGGGTTCAGCAAAATTGCGCGATCACAACTGCTACCACTGCAATTTACACCATTTGTTGGCGAGGTTTCATACCATGTATATGGCCCTGGAACGCATTTCAGTGATGTTCCGTCCAGACTGCGTCGACCACCATTTTCCCAGCAATTGCAAGCACCCCAAGACGAAGTATCAACTTTCTTC
>CAYJAG010000020.1:7176-10232 GCA_964368385.1 uncultured Muribaculaceae bacterium | reverse complement strand
GTCAATTTTCGAGCCGTAACTAGAATAAACATCTATTTCTTCAACTGGAATAATTTCAAATAAATCTGGAATATTTCTTCCATCATTTATAAATGATAGTGATAATATATCAGTCATAGCTTTAGTTCTATTTAGATGGTATGTTTCGTCAGTATCAATATTATTTCTTTGATAGAAACTAACATTCCAATGTTTTTCAAAAAAAGTGCGAAAAAAATTATAAAAATGCTTGACAAAATATATTTTACAACTATACTTTTTGTCAAAAGAGGAATTGCCATGGTAAAAAAGAATAAAATCGCAACTAAAACCACAGGATTTTCCGTTGCGGCTCGCAATGCCGAAATCAAGACTATCAATGATCGTCCATGCTGGGCTGTCCGCGCTTTGCGTTGGCTGTTTATCCGCATGCCCCGCGCAGTATGGAATTGGATTTGCAACATTGAAATTGCCGGACTTTCTAATCTGGCCATGCTGTTGTTGATTATTGTTTTATTCTCTATCCTTATTGGACAAACACTGGGACCACGTTGCGACAAACGCGTCAATCAGGCGACTGCAACACGCACCCCTCAAATTACATCGACCATGCCAAAAGATAATGTAGAAATTATCGATGCCAAGGCAATCAATGTTGCCCAACCAAAACAAATCATTGTGCCGGAAAAAAAGACCACAATTATTCTGCCGTTAAAAGTCAGACCAAAATCGCTATCCTTCAGAAAGGTTTCTGAAACAACAACCATTACCAGAATCGATGGTGATGTCATAATTGACGGCGAAATGATTGGCAAACGTCTGAGCGGTCAAACAAAAATCAACGGCAATTTAATTCTGCAAAATATGCGTGGATTCACCCTGCCCTGCGGAATCAAAATCAATGGTAATTTGATTATTCGCAATGTCCGCACATTAAATTTCTGCGGCAACTTTGCAGTAAATGGCGATATTTATGTTGCATCAGATTCTTCGTTCGGACCAATTCCGCGTAATGCGAGGGTCACCGGACAGATTATTTTTTAATGGATAAAAAAATGCGGACCAATGTCCGCGTTTTTTTATCGGGGCGTATTCAACGTTCGGTTTCCACATCATGTGGCAGTGTATTCACTCTGGTGTTCCCCTCCCCTGGAGGGGTGGATTGCGAGCAACGCGAAGCAAGACGGGGTGGTTCGGGGAATGTGCGTTTTTCTAAAGCTATCTGGGATGTTCAAAGATTACAAGAACCACCCCGGCGCTTCGCGCCACCCCTCCACAGGAGGGGAACACAACCCCACCACCAACCATCGGGTGTGTATGCATATACCAATGTTATTTTATCTTGAAACCACTTCCCAAGTATAAATCATTTCGCCGGAACCATCGGAATTGGTTGAACCATACGTCAATCCACACTTGTTTCCAGGACTGGCGCATTCTGCCGTAGGCAAAGGTATCGTCCCAGCATTCGGTGACATAATTATATCCCACTTCACTCCGTCATAAACAAAAGAATATGTTCCGCCAACCTGTAATAACCCCGCCGCAATCGGTGCATTATTAAAATAAATCGCCTTTGCACCAATACCATTCAGATTCAATGTAGCACCGGCGGCATTAGCCGTATGCAGATTTACAATAATCTTGGTTCCAACATTCAAATAAGCAGCGTTGGATGTATAGTCTGTGAAATTATTTATTGTATATGCCGCGGCGGTTCCACCAGTTAAAGCCACAGCGCCACCATAGGTAAGCATCGCGGATTTTAATGCGATGCCGGAATAGCGACGGTAAGCCCCAGTATCATAATTTCTAATATTATCACCTGCTCCAACATCCATAGCAGATCCCACAACCATCCATTTATCACTGGCGGAATCATAGATAAAATCCGCCATACTATTCGTAGCTAAATAGGCGAATGGCATATTATTGGTTCCAATTTGGAGTGCTATATTCTTGGCGCCGGTGCCATTTATATTTAATGTGGCGTTGATCTGATTATTCGTATGCATTTTTAATCTGACACGGGCGCCGTCTTGTAATACAAATCCCGGAATTGTTGCGGTAAATGCGCTGCCCGTTCCGGCGGTCGTTGCATATCCACCGGTGGCGACGTTTATCGTCTGCGCACTGGCCAATTTATTTGTGGTATCGGTTCCGGTTAAAATGTCGCTGACGCTTAATGCGCCGGCCATATCGCCAAGGGTTGTTCCCTCTAATTTCATCTCACCCGTTGCGCCGTCTGCAACATACTTTGCTATCTGACCAGCCGTCGCCATATTCGTGCCAGCGATCGCAGTTTTTGTATCAACATATGATTTAGATGTCAGTGCAGCGTTTGCCGGTACATTGAAAAGAAATATAAAAAACGAAGAAACAATTATAAAAAGTGGCATACGTAAGTTCAATGACGTATTAAATAATTTATGATAACGTAAAAGTCGCGGATTCCCAAGGCTTTTAATCATTTTACCCCCTTCCTATTCACCTGACATATTATCAAATTTTCGCATATCAATCAAAGAAAAAATTCCCTGTCACGGGAAAAATTTGTTAATATGCAATCCTCGCTCTCTTAAAGTAAGAACCGAACTCTGGATGCGCTGTTATATTGATGATTATTTTTTATACGACTTCCGTAACTGCACGCAATGATCCATCACGGGTCAGTTGAACTACACGCAGTTTATGTTTCATTTCTGCAATCAGCTCGGCCCGATCATACGCTGGTTGAGTATGCAAAATTCTGTCCGCAAATGCGGCGTATGCGGCCTCGGCCGATTCGGCGTGAATGGTTGTATAAAAATGATCGTGTCCGGTGCCCATCATTTCCCACAGCACGGATGCATTATCGGTCGAAATTTCACCACCAATAATTACATCGGGCGTCATACGAACCACCAAATCCAACAGACGCGCATAGTTAAATTTATTACTTTGCTCGGTCCGGCTGAGAACAAAATGCACACGATTTTTCTGCGGGACCTCGATCTCACGCGCATCTTCAACGGTTATCACGCGCGCGTTCTGGTCTATCAAAGTCAAAATATGATTTAAGAAAGTAGTTTTTCCCG
>CAYJAG010000020.1:0-7076 GCA_964368385.1 uncultured Muribaculaceae bacterium | reverse complement strand
CGCGCGTTCTGGTCTATCAAAGTCAAAATATGATTTAAGAAAGTAGTTTTTCCCGTGCTGGTTGCGCCCGAAATCAAAATCGGACTGCCGTCGTTGATTGCGGCCATCACTCGCTCATACGGGTCTTCGGGTTTTGTTTTTCCGCGGGGCTTTACAACCATCAGCTTTTGCCCACGTTTCAAATGATAATTTTCAAAGCTTGCATCCGGAACACCACCGCCACGAATGTTCAACGCGATGCCACCGGTCAAATCGCGATCGTCATACATCACGTTGGGTCCGGCGATTGCGGAAAAACGATGATTGCCCGGCAAAGTTGCATAAACCACTGGAATGCCCAGAATTGGATCAAATGGACGCTCGTAAACATTCGCAACCGTATGAATCAAATCCAACAAGTATTGCTTGGTCAGTTTTTCAGATTGATACGCAACCCATGGAACCCGTGCGTCATGCAGACGCATCCAAACCTCGCCTTCGTGATTGATTGCGATTTCTTCGACAAAGGAAGGAGTGAAAAATTCCTCGAGTGGTTTTATTAAAGATTCCAAAACTACATCTGCCATGGTTTGATTTTATCACAAATCAGCTCTTGAATCAAAAAGCATAATTTGTTAAACTTTAAACAAAGAGAGTTCGCTATGAAAAAATCTATGCCTTATGCTTTATGCCTTATGTTTTTACTTGGTGCTTGCACGCAATCGCCTGACACTCCTTATGATACCAATGACTTTTCACAGGGCGGCGACAATGCCCCGTATTATAACGAGCAATCAGCCCAGACCATACAATCTGGCAATCCATATTCCAATATAGATTCTCGCCGTCCAAAGATGGAACAAGAAAAAGCCGAGATGGATTCGAAATGGAATACCTCGCGCAAGGAAACCACTTGGCAGGAATATCGTGGAACCATGGTCAAGATAGAAGTTTTGCTGGGATCAAGCGACCTGCGCGAGATGCGGCTGCGTCTGGCCCAGAACGCTAACGGAATGGATGTTGACAGCGACATGCGCAATGTATTGGATAAAGTTGCTGAATTCGAAATGAAACGTGTCTGTGGTCGGAATACAAAATCTTTCATGATTGTTTATGATAAATCATCATTTGATGTTCTGCGCCCGACGCCATACTTTGATTTTCAAATAAAAGACGATGGCGTAACAATGCGTGAATATGGATTCAAGTGCATTTATAACAACTAACAAATAACAAAGGACAAAAAAAATGAAAAAATTATTAAGTGTATTTGCAGTTGCCAGTGCATTGTTTGTCGGCGCTTGCGACAGCGGGGCAAAGAAAGGCGACACGGTCGTGATAAACTTTGCTGGATTTTTAAATGGCGAGCAATTCCCAGGCGGCACCGCTGAAAACTTTCCATTAAAATTGGGCAGCGGCCAGTTTGTTCCAGGGTTTGAAGAACAACTGATTGGCGCAAAAAAGGGCGAGGAACGCGAAGTAAAAATCCAATTCCCGAAACCTTATGTCCCTGGCCTGGAAGGCAAGGATGTTGTCTTTAAAGTAAAAATTGTTGATATCAAAAAATAAAAATCGCGCCAATGGCGCGTTTTTTTATATTATTTTTTCGCACGTGGGTGTGCGCTGTTATAAATCGCAGAGATTTGCGACATATCAACTTTTGTATAAAGCTGTGTGGTGGAAAGCGACGCATGCCCCAGCAATTCTTGGAGCGACCGCAAATCAACACCTTGGGCCAAAAGCGCAGTCGCAAAAGTATGTCGCAATGCGTGCGGTGTTACATAATCTGGCAGCTGCAAAATGTTGCGAATTTTTTCAACCTGTTTTTGCGCCATGCGCGGTGTCATGGGCAAACCACGAACACTTTTGAACAAATTACCTTGCTTGTGGAACGGACAAAGTTCCAAATACTTGTCAATCGCATTCCATACAACCGGCAGAACAGGAACCAGACGCTCTTTGGCACCTTTTCCAAAAATTCGTAAAACTTCGGGTCGCCCATCGATGTCATTTATTGTCAGAGATAAAGCCTCGGAAATACGAAGCCCAGAGCCAAAAATCAAAACGACCAATGCCCAGTCGCGCGCAGCAAGCCATGGCTCTTCATCCATGTCATGAATTGCGTCCGACATGCTACTTACATCGGTCGCCTCGATTGCTTTGGAAAGTTTGCGTGGAACTTTTGGTGACGAAATCAATCCTATGGCAGTATTTTTGACCCCAAACTCTCGCCCCAAGAATTTGTAAAAACTTCGCAACGAAGACAGCGCCCTGGACGTTGACTTTGCACCCAGCTTTCGGCGCGCGCGATCCGCCAGCCATGCCCGCAACGTCAGTGAATCTATACGCTCAAGGTCTTGGCGTTGGCACGAATTGCCGCAGTATACGCTATAAAATTTTATAAAATCTGACAGGTCTGAATGGTATGCGGCCGCAGTATACGGGGAATACTTTTTGGTATTCAAAAGATAATTTATAAAAGAATCAATGTCATTGTTCATCTGCCACAATCAATTTAATCAGCTCTTCGGGGGTATTACAAACAACCATATTATAGTCATCCATATTGACTATGAATCCAGCATTTTGCATATTTGTAAAAATCTGTCCAAAAAAATTCCAATAACCTGATGTATTCAAGAAATAAACTGGTTTTTTGGATTCGCCTATTTGCTGCATGGTTAAAATGTCGGTCAGCTCGTTCAAGGTCCCCATTCCGCCCGGCAAAATGCAAAAAGCGTCTGACAATTCGAACATTCTTTGCTTGCGGTCATTGACGCCATCAACAATTTCAATCTTCACACCAATGTGTGCCGGCTCTTGCTTTGCAATCACGTGACGGGTTGAAACGCCAATAACATCGCCGCCATTTTCAAGTGCCGCACTGGCAACCGTCCCCATCAGGCCCACATTTCCGCCCCCGAACACCATTCGGACTTTATTACGCGCCAAAAGTCCGCCCAGTTTTTTTGCATCAACTGCAAATTCCGGATCTGTTCCAAATTGATGGCCACAATAAACTGCTACTGATTTCATTTTTTTCCTTTATTTTCGCCAATTATACCATAAAATACAAAAATTATGAACTGCAAGTTTCTTGATTTTATCCAAAAGTATAAATCCACACCGGTGGCGTTGGCTGTCAGCGGCGGCGTTGATTCTGTATCCCTGCTGTATTGGTATGCGGCGTCCGGCCTGCCCGCCGTCGTGCTGCATGTAAATCACAAACTGCGCAAGGAAAGCGAGGTCGAAGCAGAATATGTCAAAGCCACCGCGGAAAAGCTGGGTATGCCTTGCCATATTTTTGAATGGACGGGCGAAAAACCGACCGCCGGACTAGAGGCTGCAGCACGCAGTGCAAGGTACGGGATGATGCTGGATTGGTGCCGCACGAATAACATCGGGGTTTTGATGACCGCACATCAGGCAGACGACCAGATTGAAACCTTTCTGATGAACCTGGGACGCGGCAGCGGTGTTTATGGAATGGCCGGAATTCGACCAGAATCCCAGCAAGATGGCATTATTATCGCGCGGCCATTGCTGAATGTATTCAGAAATGAATTACAAGATTGGTGCGATTCGAATAACATCAAGTATTTCAAAGACCAGATGAATGAAGACGAAAATTATACTCGCGTAAAAATCAGAAAAAATCGTCATCTGTTGCGGGACAAGCTGGGGATTTCGGATCAGCGAATTTTACTTGCGACCGAAAATCTATCGCGCGCACGTGCAGCTTTGGAATCAATTATTGATTATCAATTATCTAATGTCAGATTTGATGACGGACGTGCATTTTTTTCTGCGGGTATGTTATTTTCTTTACCTGATGAATTGCAACTGAAATTCCTGGGGGAATTGATAAAGCGCGTGGCTGGTGCGGAATATTCTCCGCGATTGGTAAAAATTGAGCGCTTGCGCGATGCGCTTTCGGATGATACCATTGCAACGCTTTCGAATTGCGTGATCAGACGTTTTGGGGATAAAATCCTTGTTGCGCAAATGGGTAAATCTATTAGTTTCAGGAATAAAAAATGAAAAAAGAATTATTTAAAGAAAAATTAAATCAGACCAAAACCGCTGTTCAGAAAAAAAATCGCGATGGGTCGGTCGTGTATCTGCTGATTTTTGCAACCCTGCTGGCGCTGATAATCGGGCGCGCATTTATGACGCGTAATCCTGATGCTGTTCCAGGCGGACAAAAGCCCCCGGTAATAGAGCTTTCGTTTTCCGACATAATAAAAAGCGATATTGCAACGATGAAAATTCGCGATAACAATGCAACGGGTCAGTTGAAAGACGGGACAAAGTACAAGGCTACGATTGCCTATGATCCCCAATTATTGGCAAAAATTTCTGAAAAAGGCGCGGTTGTTCAGATAGATGATTCTAAATCTTGGACCGACATTCTGGGAACATGGGTTCCGATTTTAATGGGTGTAATTTTCATCTGGTGGATTGTCCGCGGATTCCGCGGCGGCATGCCAAAAGTATCACAATTTAATCCTACTAAAATTACAATGGGCAAAACGAAAACAAGTTTTGCAGATGTCGCCGGAATCGAATCGGAAAAAAAGGAAGTTATGGAAATTGTGGATTTTTTAAAAAATCCAAAAAAATTCCAAGACTTGGGCGCAAGGGTGCCGCGCGGAATTTTGCTGTCGGGGGAACCCGGAACTGGTAAAACATTGCTGGCGCGCGCGATTGCAGGCGAAGCGAATGTACCGTTCTTTGCGGCGTCTGGATCTGACTTTTCCGGAATCATTGTTGGATTGGGCGTTGCAAAAATCAAAGAATTTTTCGAGATGGCAAAACGCAGCGCGCCATGCATTTTGTTCATTGACGAAATTGACGCAATCGGACAACGCCGCAGCCAACACGGATTCAATGACCAAGACCGCGAACAAACGCTGAATCAACTGCTGATAGAAATGGATGGATTCCAAAACGAAAATGGAATTATTGTCATCGGTGCAACTAATCGCCCGGACATGCTGGATGCTGCCCTGCTGCGCCCTGGCCGCTTTGACCGCCAAGTTTATATCGAGCTGCCAGACCTGTCCGGCCGCAAAGAAATTTTGGATTTATACGCAAAGAAAATCAAAATTTCCGCAAATGTTGATTTGCAAGACCTGGCCCGCGGCACGACCGGTTTTTCTGGCGCAGATTTAGAAAACCTGCTGAACGAGGCCGCCCTGCACGCAGCAAATGCGAATCGCAAAGAAATTGAAAAACAAGATTTGGAAGAAGCCCGCGATAAAACCCTGATGGGTCCGCGTAAAAATCGGAAAATGCGCGCCCAGGATATAAAGCTGACCGCATATCACGAAGCCGGACATGCATTTGTTTCCATGCATTACCGCGATCTGACCGATCCAATTCACAAGGCGACAATCATCCCGCGCGGTCGGGCATTGGGCATGGTTCAGCATTTGCCGATTGATGACAAGGTTTCATTAACCTTGGCAGAAATCCGTGCGAACATTTCAATCTTTTTGGCTGGACGCGCGGCCGAAGAAATTTTCTTTGGCGCGGATAAAATTACAACCGGCGCCGAAAGCGACATTGCCGCCGCAACCAGAATGGCGCGCCATTCAATTACTATTGCCGGCCTGTCCAAAAAAATCGGTCTGCCTGCGATTAATCAAGTAATGCCGTTTGGTTCCAAAACAGCGTTGGAAAATGCATCCGAAAAAACGGCCGAGGCCGTTGACGCCGAAGTTAAATCTTGGTTGGATGACGCACATAAAGATGCATCCAGAATTTTAAATAAAAATAAAACCTTGGTTAAAAAGTTGGCCGAAGAATTATTAAAGCGCGAAACGCTGACCCGTGAAGAAATTGAAAAAATCGTGCTGGGCAAGAAAGCCGAAAAAAATAAAAAATAGTTCGCGCGGTGTTCCCATCTTGTGGCAGTATGCCCGGCTTGCGATTCCCCTCCTGTGGAGGGATGCTGAGCAAAGCGAGGCGGGGTGGTTCTTGTAATGCTTGCTAATTAAACCAACCACCCCGTCAATTTTGCTGACGCAAAATTGCCACCCCTCCACAAGAGGTGAACACCAGGACGAATATTCAGAAAATAAAGAAATGACCGCAAAAATCGAAATCATCAAAATGATGCCGGAATTTACAAATTCCGTCTTGATGACCAAAGATGGTTTGGCAGTGATTTTTGACCCATGGGGACGCGGCGAAGATTGGTTAAATTTGCTGAACGAACGCGGATTAAAACTGCATTCAATTTATTGCACTCATGGACATTTTGATCACATCTCGGCGGTGGCGGGCCTGCCAAATGTTCCATGGCACTTGCATCCAGAAGATGTCAGTCTATTAGAATGGAGCAATCAGATTTTGCAGCAATATGATGCCCAAAAAATAGATATAAAAAGTTTTCCACCACAACCGATTTCCGTTGGCGAAATTAAAATTCTGCCAGATGTTTATATGACGGCAATACACTGCCCTGGACACAGCCGGGGCGGTATGGCTTTTTATTTTGGGAATGAAAATACTTTATTGATTGGGGACACTTTGTTCCAAGACAGCATTGGCCGATATGATTTACCGGGCGCAAATATGCAACAATTAAACGAATCGGTTGCAAAAATATACAATATGAATTTCCCAGATGATACGATTGTGATTCATGGACACGGGCCTGAAACAACGATTGGTTGGTTAAAAGAAAACAATCGCTTTTTTAATAAATAATAATTATAATGGCGCCAGTGCAAAGCACAAAAAGGAGAAAAAATATGAAAAAACTTTTAATCGTTGCCGCGATTGTTGGATTGGCAGCTTGTGAAGCAAAAAAAGAAGAACCAAAAACATTACCTGAACAAACTGCAGAAACTGTTCAACAGGTTAAGACCGAGGTAAAAGAAACCAAAGCAGTTGTCAAAGCTGACGCTGTAAAGGCAAAAGAAGCTGTTAAAACATCTGTTGCAAACACCAAAACCGCCGTATCAAATACGTACAAAACCACCAAAACCGAAGTAAAAGAAATCGTTAAATAATTAAAACTTCGATGTTAAAAAATCCGCCCATCGGGCGGATTTTTTTATCTTTCTACAACTTCCCAGTAATAACCC
>CAYJAG010000019.1:0-10421 GCA_964368385.1 uncultured Muribaculaceae bacterium | reverse complement strand
CATGCGCGACAAATTATGGACAGCCGCGGAAACCCAACTCTTGAGTGTGATGTTATGCTTTCGGGCGGCGCTATTGGACGCTCATCGGTGCCGTCAGGTGCATCAACAGGATCGCACGAGGCATTGGAATTGCGGGACGGCGGCGCGGACTATATGGGCAAAGGCGTATTAAACGCGGTCAAAAATGTTAATGAAATAATCGCGCCCGCGCTGATTGATATGGACGCAAGCCAGCAAAAAATCATTGATGAAAAAATGATTGCAATGGACGGAACGCCAAACAAATCAAAACTGGGTGCAAATGCAATCTTGGCAGTTTCTATGGCAATGGCGCATGCCGCGGCAAAGCAAAACGGGGTATCATTATATGAATACATGCGTTCATTATCATCCTTCATCCCTCATCCTTCATCCTTTATTTTGCCACGTCCTATGATGAATGTAATAAATGGCGGCGCGCATGCCGACAATGGATTGGACGCGCAAGAGTTTATGATTATTCCATTGGCAAAAAGCATAACCCAATCAATCAAAATAGGTTCCGAGGTTTTTCATAATCTGAAAACAATTCTAAAAAAATCCGGATACTCGACAAATGTTGGGGACGAAGGCGGATTTGCACCGAATATAAAAACCACACGCGAAGCATTGGATACAATAGTTGCCGCTATAAAAGCCGCCGGATACGAACCCGGCAAAGATGTTGCATTTGGAATGGATGTTGCTGCATCTGAATTTTACCGCAATGAGTTCTATGAATTCGAAGGGCAAAAATTATCATCTGAAAAAATGATAGAGTTTTACGAAAATTTAATTTCGGATTATCCGATTATTTCAATAGAAGACGGATTGGCCGAAGACGATTGGGACGGATGGAAAAAATTAACCCAGCGTTTGGGCCAAAAAGTCCAACTGGTCGGGGATGATTTATTCGTAACAAATCCAGAAAGATTAAAGATGGGAATTGAATCAAAAGTTGCTAATGCAATTTTGATAAAACTTAATCAAATCGGAACTTTGACGGAAACCTTGGAAACAATTAAAATTGCCCAGGATGCTGATTACGGCGTTGTAATTTCACATCGCAGCGGCGAAACCGAGGACACAACAATCGCGGACTTGGCCGTGGCCATAAATGCCGGGCAAATAAAGACAGGCAGCATGTCGCGAACCGACCGAATGGCAAAATATAACCAGCTGCTGAGAATAGAAGAAGAATTAGGCAATAAAGCAAAATACGGAATTTGATTACATTAAAGTACATCTTTGCTGGTTTGCTGATTCTGGTGATAATCATGACACCTGCGTGGTTCGCGCGGCAGACAAAAAAAGACAAATTGGACCAGGGTATTGTGCGCTATTCCAGCTGGCTGTTGGGATGGACTGGGGTTGGCTGGATTTTCGCGCTTTGGTGGGCTGTGAAAAAATAGGAAAGTTCTGGTATTAAGTTTAATGTTGATTTTCTATAAAAAATATAGTCAAATCAATCTATACTAAAAAAGGAAAACGCAATGGCAGGCAGCATAAATAAAGTAACCTTGCTTGGGAATATTGGCAGCGACCCCCAGGTTCGCACGACCGCTGGTGGACAGAAAATTGTAAATTTCTCGCTGGCCACATCCGAGCGCTGGAAAGACCGCCAAACTGGCGAACAGAAAGAACAAACTGAATGGCACCGCGTCGTTATTTTTAATCCTAACTTGGCGGAAGTAGCTGAACGCATGCTGCAAAAAGGCACAAAGCTTTATGTCGAAGGCCAACTGAAAACCCGCAAATGGCAGAATCAGCAAGGTCAAGATGTTTACACTACCGAAATCGTACTGAACCAGTTTTCCGGACAGCTGATAATCTTGAGCGGCTCAAAATCAGTAGATGGCGGCGCTGGCGGGGAATACAACACTCCAGCCCAACACTCTGCCCCGGCCCCACGTGATGAAATCAATGTCACGCAAATCGGCGACGATATACCATTCTAAAATCTGGAATGAAATTATAATAAAAAAAACGCGCCTTGGGCGCGTTTTTTATTCTGAATCTTCTATGACATCGCTGTCATCGTATTCCGCAACATTCAAATCTATCTCTTTCGGTACACCAATAATTTCTTCTATTTTTTCTGATGCCTCGTCCATATTTAATTTATGCAAAACCGAGTATTCCTGGGCCATTCTTTCCAATGCACGCAGATAAAGCCCACGGGCCGAAAAAGTCATAGGATCAGTTGAAACACGACGCTGTAAGTCACGTACAACCTCGGCCACTTTCATAACATCGCCAGAATTTATGTTTTCTTCGTAAACCGCCGCACGACGCGCCCAAATCATTCGCTTTACGCCGGCCCTACCCTTGGCGCTTTCAATCGCCTCGTTCATTCTTTTTTGTGTAACAAGTGGGCGCAATCCCGAAATTTCTGCACGATCCAATGGCACGCGCAAGGTCATCTTGCTTCGTTCAAAATCAATCACCAACAGCGAGATTTTTTGTCCGCCTATTGATTGTTCTTCCACACGAACAACCTTACCGACGCCTTGGGTCGGATAAACAACGAATTGTCCGCTTTTGAAATCTAATTTTTTTGCTGCCATCAGCCACGCCCTTTGTGTTGGCACTCTCTCATAAGAAACATTATATCATAAAAAAATAGTAATTTCAAATACCCAGGCGCATAAAAATGCCGATCCGTAATAAACCAGCCCCAAATCACATCTTTTTCAGTGTAGCCCCGCGACGCGACGAGCCCTGATTCATACTCTTTTGACCAATATTGATCGAGCTGCCCGTCTTTTGGCTGGAACATCCCCATTTTCCATTGACCAAGACAGGAATTTGACCATTTGCACAACTTGCGTTGCTGGACGCACCCGCACCCCAGGAAAAGCAGTCGCCGCGTTGAGTTGATACAAACTGGGCGCTGTCCTCGCCCCTTTTGGTATATGCGCCATATTCTGGGTTCCAACTACCCGGAGTATCACCAGCACACCATTTGCGTTCACCAAAACATTCTATTGATTTACCACCGGCAGCTTCCAACAAAACTGGATTTGCAGTCGCAACATAGCCGCTGGCTGCCGTATTTCCGCTGCCCATTGACTTGCCGTTTTCCAAATCACGACACCATAATTTTTCACACTTTACAGATGTGACGCCTTCCAGTTTTCCATTATCTGCCATTACCCATCCTGGACCACAATCTGCAAATTTATCAGTTGCGCGAGCCGGCGCAAAAACTGCAGTTGATAAAATCAGAAATAACGCGAAAAAATTAAATTTCATGCCCAATTCTCCCTGAATGAATCAAGTGTAGAAAAAAATCACATTCCAATGCAAGAAAAAATGTGGTTTGGATTATTGCCCCAATCCGGCTGGCTTGAACCTGCCGACATTGTTAAAGAGTTCTTCCAGTGCGTTCAGCTCGATCGCGGCCGGGATTTTGGTTTCGCCTTTGGCCAGCAAAACATCGGGCATATCCGTGTCACGCAAAACCTTTGTCCGAACAACTGCGCCATCATTAACCCATGCCAGCAGAATAATTTTGTTGTCATAAGTCAAAGGCAAAGGTCCATGATAATTTTCGTCCGCGCCATAGTAAATCCAAACAGAATCACCATTGATAGTCTTAGCCTGGGGGCTGCCAAATTTTTCCTGTAACACCGCGGTAGTTTTTATTCCAGTCGCCTGGGCATCCAAATCATCCGGGAATATATATCCACGATGCTTGGTCTGGAAAGTGCATCCCGCCAAAATCAATGGTAATAACGTAAAAAGTAAATATATTTTTTTCATGCCGCTATGATAAACAATTTTTCACTCATTATGCTAGAACTTTTTTTGGGGAACAACTTGCAAGCAAATAAAAAAAACGCGCCAATAGCGCGTATTTTTTACTTTACTCTGTTTTTAGAATAATCCATGACGATTTTATTAAAATCACGACCATTGATTTTAACTTTCCCTTTACCCTTTTCAGAGCCAACAGATGGAAAATTATTTATATCTTTAGCCAAAAATTCTAAACATTTTTCGGTAGATAATTCTTTGACCTTGACCCCTGTATTTTTCTCAATCCAGTCGGCAATTAAGTGTCTATGGCAGAATTTCTGTGGTGTTTCCCAGCATAATAAAATTTTATTATCTCCGATTTCTTTCAGAACTTCTTTCGCATCCAAGAATTTCAGAACGGTGGCATTGTATTTTTGGGTATACCATTCTTCTGATAATCCTTTATCGTGCCACTCTTTCCACCATGTCCATTTTGGGCAAAGTTTTCTGTATTCAAGTCCAGAAAAACCATCGGGGCTTTTACCAGCAACGGATACCAATCTTTCAGGATTAAGATTTTTTACTAATCCGAAATAACTTGTATAAATTTCCATAGCCACTAGCCCTCATTGTTTTTTGTGGTGTTGCGCAAAAGTGCAAACGAAGCGATATGTTTTTTCAGCTCTCGCCGATATTCATTATCATTTATTGCGCTTTCCAATAAACCTGCAAACTTTGATGGATTCATTGCGCGGGCAGTGTTAAAACGACCCTCGGTCTTCAAGAAATCTTCCAAGCTTGCTGCTGCGCTGGCGCCTGAATCCATTATCAATGGGTTCAGGCCCTGCTCTATCAATTCCGGATTAAAGCGGTATAATGGCCATGCCCCTGAATCAACCAGCATTTTCTGATGCGCTGGTCCATTTGATAAATCATAACCATGTGCAATACATGGGCTGTATGCCAAGATTATTGATGGACCATTAAATGCTTCGGCTTCTTTAATTGCTCGGATGGCCTGAACTTGGTCCGCGCCCATTGCGATTTGCGCAACATACGCGCCCGTCATCATTGCAATCAGTCCCAAATCTTTCTTTGCAATTTCTTTGCCGCTAACGGCAAATTTCATCGAAGCGCCAAAAGGCGTAGCCTTGGACTGCTGACCACCAGTATTGGAATAGCCCTCGGTATCCATAACCAAGATATTAACATTGTGTCCGCTGTGTAAAACATGGTCCAGTCCGCCGTATCCAATGTCATACGCCCATCCATCACCACCAATTATCCAAACGGATTTATCAACCAACGCGTCCAATAGCGATTCGATTTGCTTGTCGCCTTTGACTTTGGCACGCACCGATTCGACATTTTTGCGTTGCTTTGCAATGTCCTTTTCTGCAAACAAAGATTCAATCAATTTATCATCTTGATCGCCAAATAATTTAAACAATAAACCCTTTAACATTTCACGACGTTGATTTAATGCCAGACGCATCCCCAGTCCGTATTCTGCATTGTCTTCAAACAATGAATTAGACCATGCCGGTCCGCGGCCATGTGAATCAGTCGCATACGGGGTCGTTGGCAAGTTCGCACCATAAATTGATGAGCATCCCGTTGCATTTGCAACAACCATGCGATCACCAAACAACTGGGTTACCAGTTTAAGATAAGGTGTTTCACCACAACCCGCACAGGCGCCCGGGAACTCAAACATATGCTCGCAAAGTTCTATATGCTTTGGAATGTTTGTGTTTAATTTTTCACGTGGCATTGGGGGCAATTTAGCCGCCGCGTCAAATGCTTTCTGTGCACCATTTGCTTGCTCACTGGATGTCATGCTGAGCGCCTTGACCGGACAATTCTTTACGCAAACCTGGCATCCCGTGCAATCTGCCGGGGAAATTGTCAGCAAGAATTCCATATCCGCGCCCAGCTCGGGTGTCTTCATAGAAACGCCACCAATGCCCTTACCGGCGTTCATGCGAATCGCAGCATGCGGACACAGCATTGAACATTTTCCACACTGGATACACTTGCTTAAATCGCAGGTGGCGACATTTTCACTGATTCCGCGTTTTTCATATTTTGATGTTCCAACTGGAAACTGACCCGAATTCGCCATTGCAGATACCGGCAAATCATCACCACGCATTGCGGCCATTTCACCCAATGTTCCAGCAATGCACGCCGGCGCATCCGCCGTCATCGCAGGCAACCAATCTGGCGCAAAATTTGATGGGCCAGACGGCAAAGTGTATTCATGCAAAAATTCGGCCGCGCGATCAACCGCCGCCCAGTTTGCTGCGACTACATCAGCGCCTTTTTTCCGATAAGTTTTTTCAATCGCATCTTTTGCAGAAGCCGCAGCCACAGACGGATTAATAATTTTTGTCAGATTGAAAAAGTTCAACATTATAAATGTGTTAATTCTGTTGCCCAAACCCAATTCACGCGCTGCGCGATTCGCGTCCAAGAAATAAACCCGGGCACGCATACGAATCAAATGCTCTTGCACATCAAGTGGTAAATTCGCAAAAGCCTCGTCGGGTACGCGTCCAGTATTTATCATGACAACACCGCCCGGTTTTAATCCGCGGAAAACATCAAATCTTTGCGCAATTGTAAAGTTAGAAACAGAAATGAAATCCGCGTATTCGACCAAGTATTGCGACCGAATGTGATTCGGTGCGAATCGCAAATGCGAAGCCGTCAAGCCACCAGATTTCTTGGAATCATAAACTGCATAAGATTGCGGATACAAATCAGAATTTTCACCGACAATTTTAACTATATTTTTAACCGCACCAACCGTCCCGTCAGAACCAATTCCATAAAGTATTGCGGAATTATATCCTGCATCATCATTGGCAAATGCAGGGTCGGTCTTAAGCGACAGATTTGTTACATCGTCCGTAATACCGACAGTAAAGTTATGATGTAGTGTCCCCAACATCATATTTTCAACGATTGCCTTTACATCACGCGGCTTGAATTCTTTGGATCCCAAACCATAACGCCCGCCAAAGATTTTTATTCCACGATTTTGCAACGCTGTAACAACATCTTGATACAATGGCTCGCCGATTGAACCTGGTTCTTTTGACCGATCAAGCACTGCAATGTTTTTAACGCTTTTTGGTAGGGATTCTAAAAATGCTAATGTTGGAAATGGACGATACAAATGTACTGCCAGCATTCCAACACCACTTGGCAAATGAGCCAAAGTTTCAGTAATTGTTTCCGCCGCACTGCCCATTACAACGATAACATTTTCGGCTTTTTTATCGCCTGTGTATTCAACCAGTCCATATTTGCGTCCAGTCACTTTTCCAAACTGATTCATAACATCTTGGACAATTCCTGGAACGGCGTCATAGAATTTATTTGCGGCTTCGCGTCCCTGGAAAAATACATCTGGGTTTTGCGCAGTGCCACGAATAGTTGGGGAATCTGGGCTCATTCCGCGATTACGTGCACCCAGCATTAAATCTGTTGGTATTAAATCCTGTAATACCTCATCAGGAATGTATTCAATTCTTGATTCTTCATGACTGGTACGAAATCCATCAAAGAAATGTAAAAATGGAACACGGGCAAGTAATGTTGATGCGTGCGCAATCGCGGCCATATCATGAGCCTGTTGAACATTATGCGAAGACAATAAAGCAAAACCAGTTCCGCGAACCGACATAACGTCCGAATGATCACCAAATATAGACAAAGCATGTGTCGCCAAAGCACGCGCCGCAACATGCATAACAAATGGTGTTTGTTCCCCTGCAATTTTATACATATTCGGAATCATCAACAGCAAACCCTGGGACGCTGTAAAAGTCGTTGCCATCGCCCCCATCTGCAACGCGCCATGAACTGCGCCCGCTGCGCCACCTTCGGATTGCATTTCAATTATTCCAGGCACTGCGCCCCAAATATTCTTTTTATGCTGATATGCCCACTCGTCTGCTAATTCGCCCATAGTGCTGCTGGGGGTAATTGGATAAATCGCCGAAAATTCTGTACATCGATAGGCTACATCGGCCGCAGCCCAATTTCCATCAACTATCATCTTTGTCATTATCTCTTCCTTTTGTTTAAGTCGCAAACGCGATTATACTCTTTTGGCATATCTAAAACAAGATTTATAAGCAAACTTGACAAACAGCCCTTTCGGGCTGTTTGGAAAAATAAATTGAAACGACATCAAAAAAACAGGATTTATTTTTTATTTTCTTCCGCATTCATCTTTGCCATGGCGCGAACCATATCGATTGCGCGATGCAGTTGATAATCACGGGCTTCTTTTTCCGCATCTGTCAGTTTGGAAAAATCTTCATCTTCTTTTTGTTCATCTGCCTTTTTATTTTTTTGTCCATCTTCATTTTTCAATGCGTTTTTAAAGCTGGCTTCGGAAAAAATGTCATTTTTCTTTTCGATTACTTCTACCTTGGATTGTAAAACCTCGACATCTGGGGTAATGCCCTCGCCCTGGATTGATTTCCCAGACGGAGTGTAATACCGCGCGATAGTCAAATGAATTGCTGTTCCATCACCAAAAGGCTTTTGCTGTTGAACGCTGCCCTTGCCAAAAGATTGGCTGCCCATAATCAATCCACGTTTGTTGTCCTGTAATGCGCCCGCAACAATTTCAGATGCAGATGCAGATCCATGGTTTATCAAGACAACGATTGGCTTGCCATGCGTCAGGTCACCAGGTTTAGCCATACTGCGATCAATTTCATCTGGGCCACGACCGCGGGTAGAAACAATTTCACCACTTTCCAAAAAAGCGTCCGACACATCAACGGCTGCGGCCAGATACCCACCCGGATTGTTGCGAACGTCCAAGACATAGCCTATGACTTTTTTCTTTTCCAACTTTTCGATCGCGGTGGCCAGGTCTTTTGCAGTTTTTGCACCAAAATCCGAAACACGAATATAGCCAATTTTTTTATCATCACCCTTTACATCAGATTTGATGGATTGAACCTTGATAATGGCGCGGGTCAAAGTGATTGTCCGTGGCTCTCCACGTTCTTCTGGCACGATGGTCAGTTTAACCTTGGTTCCGGGATGCCCCTTCATTTTTTTGACAGCTTGATTTAAAGACATATCAAAAACCTGTTGTCCATCAATATGGGTAATATAATCGCCAGCCTTTATCCCAGCGCGATATGCAGGGGTGTCATCTATGGGGGAAATAACCTTTACCGCGCCTTTATCTGACGTGATTTGGATTCCAATTCCGCCAAAGCTGCCCGATGATTTATCATCAAAGTCTTTCAGATCATCCGCGTTCAGATATGATGAATGAGGATCCAGCTCCATCAACATTCCGTTCATGGCGGCCTCTAACATCTTTTTTTCATCTACTTCTTCAACAAAATTTTCGCGCGCAGATTCGAATACCAACGCGAATTTTTTTAGCTGTTCGTAAATCTCCTCGTCAGTCAGGTGTTTTACCGGCTCTTTTTTTTCTGCGGCGACAGCCCCAAATACAACCGATATAACAACCAAAAATGAGATTAAAATCTTTTTCATAAAATTCCCCTTTACACCCACAGAAAAGTAGCAAAAAAAAATCCCCCGTGCAAGAGGGAAAAATTATGATTATGGTTCGTTGAATAATTTTGCTGGATTAACCGCTTTGGTCCCGCGACGCAGCTCCAGATACATTTCTGCGCGATCTTCGGGCATGCGGCCTATTGGTTCACCGGCCAGCACTTCCTGGCCCACTAATACATCCGAACCCGCCAATCCCGTCAAAACCGAATAATAAGAATTTTTATGTGAAAGTATTATAACGCGGCCGTTTTTACGAAAATCATCGGCAAACTCTACACTACCATCTGCGGGCGCAGACACCAATGCGCCTGTACGTGTTTTTATCAGCCATCCGTCCGAGACCAGCCCCAATGGGGATTTTTCACCAAATCTGCGCAGCATAATTCCGGAAACTGGTGCGCGCATTTTGCGCCAGCTGAATGAATCATCAGACGAAACCTCGGTACGGGACAAGCCTGCGGTCAATTCTGACAGGTTTTTCGCACGCGCCGAAAGGTCGTGTAATTTCTTTTGTAACTCGTACTGCTGGGATTTTAATTTCTCATTCTGCTGGGCACGTGTACGCATCAATTTATCTAGATAGGTTTTATCTTCGGCATATTTTTTTGCTGTTTTATCCAGTTTTTGCTGTTGATCTTTGCGTGCATCCAGAATTTTTTCCAGCTCTTCAATCTTTTTTTCGGCAGATTTCATCTCGGTATCAAACTGATCGGAAACACCGGTCAGCAAAGCAGAGGTCAAAATATATTCGCGTGTATCTCCGACAGAAAATGAGGGGTTGCTGGAAATTACTACCAGACCTGCAGCAGCCTCGGCCAGACGATCTTTATTAGCAATAATGGATGCTGTCAAAGCGTCGCGACGCGTATCCAAGGTTTTGATTTTATCTTTGATAGCACCACGTTCATTTTCAATTTTATCTAACTTTGATGCCGCGCCGACCAGTTGTTTTTTTGTTTTTTCAACTTCACGATTGGATGTTTTAACCTGTTGTTCAATTTTTTTATTTTGTTGTTCAACCTGGGTAATTTGTTTTTTAACTGCCGCCAGCTCATTCGGTGCAGCTTGTGCCACACCAAAAAAGCAAACACAAATTG
>CAYJAG010000018.1:0-11773 GCA_964368385.1 uncultured Muribaculaceae bacterium | reverse complement strand
GATTTGCGTCTGATCCTGAAAAGATGCAGATGACGATAGTTGTTTCGCGGTGGTTATTTTTGTATCTTATTTTTATTTGCGGTTCGGCTTTTCTGGGCAGTATCCTGAATGCATTTTCAGAATTTGCCTTGGTTGCATCAATGCCGGTGATTCTGAATATATTTTCCATAGGTGCGCTGCTGGCGGCAATGCATCTGGGTGCAGGAACGACAGCTTTGTATTTTTTGTCGGCAGCAGTGGTTGCGTCCGGTATTGTTCAGATGGCTATTTTGTGGGGACGTCTGCGTGCGAGAAAATTCGGATTATGCATTGTGCGCCCGCGTTGGAATGGACATATGAGAACTGCATTCAGAAGACTGGGTGTAGGATTACTGGGCAGCGGATTTTATCAAATAAATATAGTTATTGGGACATTGATAGCTTCTTACCAAGCGGGCGCGGTTTCATGGCTTTATTATTCTGACCGAATGGTGCAGCTGCCGTTCGCAATTATTGGTCTGTCGGTTGGAACGGTTCTGCTGACCAGTATTTCAAATGCTTTGGCTGAAAAAAATATGACACGGGTCTATGCACAACAAAATGCCGCATTGCGCCAAAGCATGATGCTGACGCTGCCGTGCATGGCGGGATTAATTGCATTGGCCACACCAATAATTCAGTTTTTGTTTCAACATGGCGCATGGACACCCGAAAGCACCATGGCTGTATCGGCGGCATTGATGATCCAAGCTTTGGTTCTGCCGGCCATGACGACCAGTCAGATTTATTCTAAAACTTTATACGCAGCACAAGATGTCAGAACGCCAGTCAGAAGTTCTGTGATTGGTTTGGCGGTATCCAGTGTGCTTTACCTGGGGTTGTTTGTGTTTATCGGCTATCTTGCGATTCCGGTTGGCGCGGTTGTGGGTGGTTATGTAAAAAATTATCTGCTACTGAAAGAGTGCCGCCGTCAGAATTTATTTCAAGCCTTGCCAGGAACCAAGCGTGCAATAGCGGGTTTTGCATTATTATCAATTATACTTGCGGGCGCTTTATGGTTTGCACCGATCAGTAATATATGGGTTTTATTTGGTGCGATTACGGCATTTGGAATTTTATATTTGCCATTAGCGTGGATTATAAATAAAAAAAGTTGAACGCATCCTTTTTTTGTGGTAAAATACCAACAAGAATGGAAGGAGGAAATCCATGAAATTATATTATGTGCCTTTTCTGGTTTTGCCGTTTGCTTTGACTGCATGCGCGAATCTTGGTAATGGCGATGGCTCGGGCGGCTATGGGGAAATGACCGAAGAAAGTTTAAGCACAGCAGTTGCAACCGAAGCAGAAGATTCATATCTGATGGCTGCGGCGCCAGAGTATCATGTCGGTACTCCGTTTAAGGTTGGGGATGTTCAGTATTCTCCTGTGGAAGATTTGGCATATAACCAAACTGGTGTTGCGGGAATTGTCCCCAGCGACCTGAATGGTAGAAAGACGAAAAATGGGGAAGTGTTCAGTTCCGACCAGTTGGTTGCGGCCAGCAAGGTTCTGCCTTTGCCATCAATCGTTCGGGTTACAAATTTGGAAAACGGAAATTCGGCCACATTGCGTGTGAACGAGCGCGGCCCATTTGTAAATTCCAGATTGGTTGATGTTTCTGCAGCTGCGGCTAAAAAATTGGGAATGACTGGTCAGACCAAGGTCCAGGTTCAAGTTTTGGCGGATCAAAGCACGGCTGTAAAGAATGCTACATTGGGATCAAGTACACCCCAAGAAGCACCTGCGGCACAGCCTGTGATGGGTGGAAATGGTGCATACACCGTTCAAGTTGCAGCGTTCTATTCGGAAGACAATGCAAAAATGTTGGCCCAACGTATTACCAATATGGGTAATGTCCAGACAGTAAATGAAGGCGGAATGTATAAAGTTCGCGTTTTGGGTCTGGATGCTCCGGCGGCGCGTCAAACCATTGACACTTTGCGCAGCACCGAAGGCATGGCCCCAGGTTTGCTGAAAGATGGCAAATGGGTAAATGCTGATAGCATTTAATAAGGTCAAAGAAATAAAAATCGCGCCGATGGCGCGATTTTTTTTATTTTACATGGGAAAGCTTGTTGTCAATGGACAACATGGCCGCGCCAGTCGCGCCTCTTTGATTATTATAGTGGCTGTTTGGATTTTCGTTATACGGATTTCTTTTACCGCAGAATTTTTCATAATAAATCTGTCCTATGCGCATATTCGGATATACTACCGCTGGATGCAAAACTTTAATTTCCAAGGTCCATTGCCCGCAGAAACCATCGTCTCCGCGCCCAGCAGTATGGTGAGTAATAATGAAATTTCTTCCGATAGTAGATCTTCCATCAATATATGGAAATAACTTGTAAGTCTCGGTCCATTCTGTGGTACATCCTAGATAGCCAACCTCTGGATTCAGTATTAATCCGGTTTCAGGAATTTCTATTTCCAAAGTTTTTTTATCTGTTTCTGTTGGGTCAATTAGATTATTGGGATTTCTAACATCATATCGTTCATGTCCGTTAATATAGTCAGAATAACCTGATGTTTTCGGGTCAAACCAATCTTGCATGGAATATTTGCCCGCTTCATATTTTTGTTTATCAAATTCGATGGCAGGCAACATGCCCCAAGGGATAGTTTGCTTATAAACTTTCAGAATTTTGTCCAAATGCAAGTCGTAGCTGTTAGAACCAAGGCAATTTTCATCAAAGGGGGTTATTACAATCTGTGGGGTATAATTCGCACCAAAGCGATTCAAAAGCCGTTTCAAAGGCGGCATTTGCATGTATTTTTTTATTTCTGGTCCGGAAAGTTGCATTATGTATCCTTGTGAAAAAATCTCATCGAAGAATAACACGCAAAGTAATTTTGTCAAATTATCTTTTTCGTATATTGCATTTTGGTTCAGGTATGGTATTCTGGCGGTCATGAATAAGACAAAATCTGGATTTATCGCCATTATTGGGCCTACGAACGCCGGGAAAAGCACCCTTATTAACCAAATCATGGGGCGAAAGGTGTCGGCTGTATCGCACAAGGTTCAAACAACCCGTTCACGCTTGCGTGCCGTTAAAATGGTTGACGATGTGCAGCTGATTTTTGTTGATACTCCGGGTGTATTCAGGCCTTCAAGACGACTGGATCGCGCAATGGTTGGCGCGGCGATGGACGCTTTGTCTGATGCCGATGCGGTATTATTGATGATTGATGCCAAGCATGGCATTACCCAGACGACCAAAGATATAGTCATAAAGATAAACAATATCCCCCTGTTTGCGTTTATAAACAAGTCTGATGCGGTCAAAAAAGACATTTTGTTGCCAATGATAGCCGACCTGTCTGAAATGGCCCAGTTTCGCGAAATTTTTATAGGCAGTGCACTGAATGGTGACGGGACAAAGCCAATGCTGAAATCACTGGCCGCGGTAATGCCGGAATCGCCATATTTATTTGAACCGCGTGATCAAACAGATGTTCCAGATACTTTATGGTTGGCGGAAATCACGCGTGAAAAAGTTTATAAATTTGTGCATCAAGAATTGCCTTATCATATTTATGTTGCGACAGAAAAAGTTGAAACGGCTGATGACGGAGTTTTAGACATTCATCAAAAAATAGTCGTCGCGACCGAAGGACACAAAAAAATCGTAGTGGGCAAGGGCGGCGCGCAATTAAAACAAATTGGAATGGCCGCGCGCCATGAAATCCAAGACGAATGGGGCGTAAATGCCAGATTACATATCTTTGTGCGTGTTGAACCAAATTGGGAAAACAAACGCGAAAATTACGAAGAGCAGGGTTTAGAGTTTAAAAATTAAAAACTTTTGGTAGAGAGAATATAAAATCCAAGAGGACAAAAATGCCAGAAATAATGAAAAAAGAAAAAAGAACAAATAAATCTAATTGGACTGATGCACAATGGATCGGATATTTGAAAGTTAGAAAAAAAGAACTCCCCGAGCTTAAAAAAATTATGCTTGAAAATTATTTGGCATATATTAGAAAATCTATGTGGGATAATAAATGGCATTTATGCATAGATTTGCCGCATGTAAAGCCATCGGGTGTCGTTCATTACATACCTTTTATTACAATAAGTTATGGATATAGAACAGAAGTCGAAGCGATAAAATCGGCCAAAAAAGATATATCAAAAATTGAATTTTCCGAAGATTTTGCAAAATTAAATAAAATTTCAACAGAAAAGATACACATAATATCAACGTTTTCTACAAACAATGATTGTTCAAAACGATTTATAATAAATTCAGCATTAAAAAGCAGATGAAAGTTTCAGATTTTGATTTTGAATTGCCGAATGAGTTGATTGCGTCGCATCCGCTGTCGTGTCGTGATGCCAGCCGCATGTTGGTTCTTGAATCAAAAATTTCAGACAAACATATTACCGATTTTGTTTCTTTTCTGCGTCCGGGGGATGTCGTTGTTTTTAATAATTCGCGGGTTATTCCCGCGCGCTTTGACGCGATGGCAAATGACGGAACAAAATACGAAATTACACTGCATACAAAAACAGATGATGGATGGTTGGGCTTTGCGAAGAAATTCCAGAAATTACAAATCGGCGAAAAGTTAAAATTGAATGATGGTACTGAAATAGAAATTTTAGGAAAGTCAGATGAAAGCGGTCTGGGCATAAAATTTTACGCGGACGATGTTTTTTGTGTATTGGACGCGGTCGGCAAAATGCCGCTGCCGCCATATATGAAACGCGAAGAAGAAAGTGAAGATCGCGAGCGCTATCAAACAATTTATGCAAATCCATTGGGCAGCATGGCCGCGCCAACCGCGGGATTGCACTTTACAAATGAATTGCTGGATGCGGTGCGCGGCGCGGGCGCAAACATGGTAAATATAACATTGCATGTTGGCGCGGGCACATGGGCGCCGATAAAAACCGAAGACACCGATAATCACAAAATGCACAGCGAATGGGGCGTAATTACACAACCGCAAGCAGATATAATCAATAATGCAAAACAGCGTGGCGGCCGTATTATTGCGGTCGGAACAACCAGTTTAAGATTATTGGAATCCGCCGCAGGCAAACCATTTTGTGGAACGACAAATATCTTTATTACGCCGGGATATAAATTTCAGATTGTTGATGTATTGCTGACCAATTTCCATTTACCAAAATCAACATTGTTTATGCTTGTGTCGGCATTTGCAGGCTTGCCCGAAATGCAGGCCGCATACGCACACGCAGTCGCAGAAAAATATAGATTCTTCAGCTATGGCGATTGTTGCCTGCTGTTCAGAAAGGAAAATTAATGTTTGGTGAAAGGCAGAATTTTTACAATCCTGTTTTAAAAGAGCATATAAAATATGTTCGTGATGAATTGCCTTTTGGAAAATATAAAGTTGAACGAAAAATACTGAATGATTATAACCCCGAAGGTCTGTTGCCATTCGATAACGAATACGACATGCTGAATGTCGAGGTTTACAAGAAAGTTTTCGTAAAGTGTTCAATAATTCCTAAAAATACAATGTTTTTAACCATTTATAAAGATGGAACTTGTGTTGAAAGAATTGGTGATAAAAGTGATACGTATGAATTATTTCTTGAAGTTTGGTCCAATCCAAAACAAGATATTTCCAAAGTTAAAAAATATAATCCATTTACAAAACAATTATCCGAATACGAAGCCATTGGTCCAAATTATTTATACCAAGAAATTTATCAAGATGTTGCGCCATATAGACTTCAATCCAGATATCTGGTAACTTTGGATTCAGGCAATTATATTTTTAATTCATATGGTATAAAGTGTGAAAGCGAAGTTGGTATTTTGCCAAACATTGCCGATAAATTTAACGGGCAAGATGGGGATAAAAAACGTCCGAAAAACTGGAATAAAATACAAGAATATATTTATCAAAGCAGGGCAGCAAGGCTGTAAACATGTCATTAAAATTTAATCTTATTGCAACCAATGGCGGCGCGCGGCGCGGCAGTGTTGAAACTGCTCATGGGACTTTTCAGACCCCCGCGTTTATGGCGGTTGGAACGGCCGCAACGGTCAAGGCACTGACCATGGATATGGTTCGCGACACTGGAACCCAGGTTATTCTGGGGAACACTTATCATCTGATGTTGCGTCCGGGTGGCGACTTGGTTGAAAAAATGGGCGGGCTGCATAAATTTTCCGGCTGGCATGGTCCGATTTTAACCGACAGCGGCGGATTCCAGGTAATGTCTTTATCGGGTCTGACCAAAATGTCAGAAGAGGGTGTTCAATTTACTTCGCACATTGATGGCGGGATTAAGCATTTTTTAACACCTGAAAAATCCGTTCAGATTCAACATCAACTGGATTCCAACATAACAATGGTTCTGGACGAGTGCTTGCATCTGCCCGCGCCGCGCGAACGTGTAGAAAAGAATATAGAAATGGTTGCTCGCTGGGCGGCGCGCAGTAAAGCAGCATTTGTAAATCGTGATGGTTATGGAATTTTTGGAATAGTGCAGGGTGCAGATTTTCCAGATTTGCGCGCACGTTCTGCAGCGCAATTAACAGACATTGGTTTTGATGGTTATGCGGTCGGCGGTCTGGCAGTAGGCGAACCACAATCAGTAATGTTTGATATGCTGGGAAAAACGACCCCATTGCTGCCAACAGACAAGCCGCGGTATTTAATGGGGGTTGGTACCCCACTGGACATTTTGGGTGCTGTAGAGCGTGGAATTGACATGTTTGATTGTGTTATGCCGACCCGTGCGGGTCGCACTGCCCAGGCATTCACAGCACACGGCACAATAAACCTGCGCAATGCAAAGTTCCGTGATGATCAAACAATTTTGGGCGATACTGGATTAACATTGGCCTATATTCATCATCTTACTAAGTCAAATGAGATTTTGGGTGCGATGCTGCTGACGCAAAATAACTTGAAATTTTATCAAGATTTAATGAATAACATTCGTCTTGCAATAGAAAATGGAAATTTTGTAGAATTTAAACAAAGGTTCACAGAAACTTATACGGGGGGATAAAATGCCAAAAAAATCAAAAGAAGTAGAAGTTATTGATATGCATGGCGCAAAGAGCGTCGAACGCAAAACATCATGGGTAAAACGCGTTTGGATGATTTTTGCGATTGTTTCAGTGCTGTGGTTGTCTTTTATTGCGTGGGCACCTTTCTATGTTCGCACTCATTATGGCCAGCCGATTAAAAAATCAATCGTGGTTTCAATGTTCTTTGACTTGCAAAGATATATGCAGGAAGAATACGCGCATTTGTTAAAGGGTATCGCGGGACAGATAGACCTGAAGAAACCAATCGGTTATGCGATTGAAAAAGTAAAAATAGCCGAAAAGCCAATCGCAAAAGTTGAAAGCGCATCAGTCGCGGCAAAACAGGCCACGGGTAAGGTTTCCAAACTTTCATCGATTGCTGGTCGTTTCGGCGTTGATACCAGCGCGGCGGATAAAGTAATTGGGACGACAAATAATGCGGTGGCACGGGTTGATGATACAACCAAAATGGTGAATGACAGGTTGGATAAAGTAAAATCTGAGTTGGAAAAAACCGCACAAATGGAAATAGATAAAGAAATGGATAAACAGATTAAATCATTTCTGGATAAACAAAGCGGAGGTCTCGGAACAACATTACTGACGAATTACGGGATAAAGCATGTAATGCCTTGGAAGCCCAGCACTTGGCCAACCACAACCAAGATATACAATGATTTGGAAAAGTCTAATTTGTCAGTTATCCAGGCCTTGACGGGATTGGTAGACAGGTATTTTGGGTATGTAATGTGGGGAATTATGATAGCGGTTTGGGCGGCAGGTCTGCTGATATGGTTCAAGATGATGAGCTATGTAAAGATGCTGACTGCGCCGTTTATTGTTTGCCCCAGATGCGGACACACATTTACGGATAAAAAGCGTCTGGCACTGGGTTTATTAAAGGTATTTCAGCCTTGGAAATGGTTTATGTAAAAAATTCTTGCAATAAGAATTATTCTATGGCAGAATTGCCCCGCGTGCGAGCGTAGCTCAGTTGGCTAGAGCGCAACCTTGCCAAGGTTGAGGTCGAGGGTTCGAGCCCCTTTGCTCGCACCAATTTATTAACAAAGAAAGGCGGAAGGCCTTTGATTTTTCCAAACAAATAGAATTTATTCGGGCTTTCCGTTATGAAAGTTTGAAGGGGGATTTTAATGAAAAATTTTGCCGGAATTGATTTCGGAACAACAAATACAACCGCCGCGATTTCACGCATTGGCGGTTTGCCTGAACTTGTGCCATTGGAAAATTCACACACAGAAATTCCATCCGCAATTTTTATCAACGAGAAAAATCATCATTTTACATTTGGTCGCGCGGCTATTGATAAATACTTAAATGTTGAAGATGGCAGATTAATGCGGTCGTTAAAACGTGCCCTTGGAACCCCCCTGATGTCTAGTGGGACAACCATTGGAAAACACAATGAAAGCTTTCAGAAAATCATAGGGAAGTTTATAGCAAATATAAAATCTAAACTGGATGCGGTCGCTGGTGAAAATATAGAATCCGTAGTGATGGGGCGGCCAGTGCATTTCCAAGGCGGTGATAATGCCAGCGATAAAAATGCAGAAAGAGAATTAGCCGAAATTGCTTACGATGCAGGTTTTCGTAATATTTCATTTCAATACGAACCGATTGCAGCGGCATTCGCCCACGAACAAAATTTAGACAAAGAAACAATCGCAGCAGTAATAGATATTGGTGGTGGAACCAGCGATTTTTCAATAATTCGTCTGGGTGGCGAATTAATAAAAAAAACAGACAGGCATGATGATATATTGGCAAATTCTGGGATAAGAATAGGTGGAAACGATTTTGATAAACAACTTTCGTTGGCGAATTTTATGCCATATTTTGGAATGGGGACGGGATATAATTCTGGCACAAAAATGTTGCCTGTTCCAAATTCGTTTTACTTTGATTTTTCAGAATGGAGTCGAATAAATGCTCTATATGAATACAAAAATATAAATGAAATAAAAACCTTGTTATTAAATGCTTCCCAGCCGGAAAGAGTGGGGCGCTTGTTAGAGGTTATGGAACGGCAATTAGGACACAAGGTTCTTGCATCTATTGAGGATACAAAAATAAAATTATCAACAAATGATATGGCCCAGGCAGAATTAGAGTTCTTTAAAAACCCATTTGAAATCCAGTTATTTCGCAAATCTTTTGAAGAAGCAATAGCCGAAGAAGTAAAAAAAATCACAATATCATTACAAGAGTGTGTAAAGCAGTCGGGGATTTGCGCCAGTGATATAGGATTAGTTGTTTTAACGGGCGGCAGCACTGAAATACCATTTGTTTGTGAAAGTTTATGTGGGATTTTCCCAAATGCCAAAATTTCATCTGACGACAAACTGGGCAGTGTAGGCCTGGGGTTGGGGTTTGATGCAATGCACCGGTTTGCATAAAAAAATCTGGACTTTTAGGAAAAAAGTTGCAATAATCTGCGATGTGTCAAAACAGATAAAAAAATTTATCTAAATTGCGTCACGAAATAGAATTTCGCGGGCGCTTTTAGTGCCCGTTTTTAGTAAAAAAAGGAACCAAAATGTCAGATCAGACGAACGCTTTATCTACAAACGAACTGGAAGCACGCCTGCAAAAAGCCAAAAACATTCGCGAACGTGACGGAGTTGTTTGGAAAGATAAATTCCAGCGAACCGCGACTATCGCAGAAATTCGCGGTATGGCAGATGGAACGGCCGTTCGTGTTCCGGGTCGCATTACTGCGCTTCGTTGGTTGGGGAAACTGATGTTTGGTCGCATTTATGATATAGAGGGTGAAATACAATTTTCCATGTCGCGCGAAGAACTGGGCGAAGAACAATACAAATTTTTCAAATCTAATGTTGATATGGGCGACTTTGTTGGCTTGACCGGAGAATTGTATCAAACCACCGCTGGGGAACTGACTATAAAGGTTTCAAAGTATGAAATTCTGGCCAAGGCTTTACGTCCATTGCCTGAAAAATTTCATGGTTTATCCGATACCGAAACCCGCTATCGTCAGCGCTATTTGGACATTATTTCAAATGAGGGTACGCGCCGCACAATGCTGATGCGGTTTCGCGCAATTCGCTTTATCCGAGAATTCTTGAATAAAAACGGATTTACCGAGGTTGAAACTCCAATACTGAAAACCGTTTCATCCGGCGCGGCGGCGAAACCTTTTATCACTCATCACAACGCATTGGATACAGATTTATTTTTGCGTATTGCGCCGGAATTGCCGTTAAAGGAATGCATTGCGGCCGGCTTTGACCGCGTTTATGAAATTGCAAAAAACTTTCGTAACGAAGGCATGGATGCCATGCACTTGCAAGAATTCACAATGATGGAATGGTACTGCGCATATTGGGATTACAATGCCAACATTGATTTTTCGTGGAAGTTTGTCCAGGCTTTGATAATGGAACTGCGCGGAACACTGGAAATAGAATACCAGGGCGTTAAACTGGACTTTTCCAAATATGAAAAGCTGGATTATACTGAAAAGATGACCGAGCTGATTGGCGCGGATGTTTTACAATTTGACGATGTTGAAAAGTTAAAGGCGGCGATAGTCGCGCGCGGATTGTTCCCAGCCGCAGAAATTGCGGATATGAAGTCATTGTTTGCGGTCATAGATTATGTGTTCAAGAATAAGATTCGTAAAAACATAGTCCAGCCAACGATAACCTTTAATTATCCGACATATACCCGACCGCTTGCACGACGCAATGACGCGGACCCGCGGCGCGTGGATAATTTCCAGTTGATTGCGTTTGGGGCCGAGCTTATCAATGCCTATTCAGAATTGGTCGATCCGATAGAGCAAAGAAAATCATTCAACGAGCAAATGGCGAACAAAGCCGCCGGCGACGACGAATCTATTGATTTGGACGAAGGATTTATGCTGGCGATGGAGCACGGCATGCCGCCGATTTCCGGACTGGGATTTGGTTTTGAACGTTGGATGGCGATGCTGGCAGACCAGCCGACCCTGCGTGATGTAATTTTATTCCCAATGATGAAGTAAGCCGGCATGGATAAAGAAGAAAATATATTATTCCAGATAGCCCAGCATGATAAAAAGAATCTGACAGAAATACAAAATGCTTTAGATTCTGGGTGTATTGATGCGGCTGCAGCAGAATATCTGAAAAGCCTTTATGCTGATGGAATGCGTTGGTTTGCCGAGGTTTTTTATGTCCTGGGAAAATGCTTTGGCGCGCCTAAAACTGCAATTTTTTCTTATGATGTGGCGAATGACAAAGAGTCCGAAAATCCAGTTAAAATTATAGACATAAATCCAATGTCTGCGTATGTTGTGCATCATCGTTTGGATGAAGATCCGATGAGAAATCAGTTTTTTACAATCGGTGAAGGGCACAAAGTAGAATTGGCTGCATCCAGTATCGTAAGTGTTTTGGTTGCTTCACAGAAAAATATAGCCCGTTCGTTGGAAAAAATTACGGGAAAATATTATCAGTTTTATGTGGAAGATGTTTTGGATGAAGTTCGTAAAATTATGGGTGAAAATTGCGAAGACATTATTTCCAAAATACAAAAAAAGTTTTCTGAAAAATATGTTTCTAATACATCGGAAGTCGTTCTGAGTATTATTGGTAATAATACAAACAATAAAACCGTTTTGTTGGTGCGCGCGCTGGACCAGATAAAGCCAGCACATCAAAGACTGGAAGATGTTTGGCGTGTAAAATGTTTGTTTGATTTGATAC
>CAYJAG010000017.1:0-13119 GCA_964368385.1 uncultured Muribaculaceae bacterium | reverse complement strand
GTTTATTCTATAATAATTATGTTCTTTATTTGCATGTGCGTATTTATACAATCGATTTATCAAAAAATCAAGATTTAACTGGTGCCGGCCACAGGATTCGAACCTGCGACCCCCTCATTACGAATGAGGTGCTCTACCAACTGAGCTAGGCCGGCGCGAATTTCAGTTTAATACAGCGTTTTGTGAATTTCCAGTTTTAATTTTCCGCAAAACAACCATAATCCCAGCCGGCGTAATTCCGGAAATTCGTGATAAATCCGCAATGTTTTCCGGTCGCGTCAGTGATAGTTTTTGGATTAGTTCATTGGTCAGTCCAGATAACGATTTATAATCAAAATCATTCGGAATTTTCAGGTTTGCATCGCGTTTATAACTTTCTATTTCACGCTGGTTTCTGGCAATGTATCCAGAATAAAGCCTGTCTATTTCTGCAATTTTTTCTGCTTTTTGGTTGTATTTTTGTATGCGCTGGTCTTCAGTAATCAGCCCAGCATTCACAGCAATTTCACCCAATCTGGCAATAGCATTATCACTGCGCAAAGACAGCCGAAATTCAGCGCGGGATGTAAACATACGATATGGTTCATCGATGCCCAGCGTTGTTATATCATCTATCAAAACACCTATCATTGAATTGGTTCTGTCCAGTTGTAAATTTGCGCCCGCAGCGTTTGCGCCTGCGACCAAACCCTGGGCGGCGGCCTCTTCATATCCACTTGTGCCATTTATTTGGCCAGCAAAAAATATGCCCGGTCGGTCTTTGGATTCCAGTGTTGATTTAAGCGTCCTGGCGTCAATCGCATCGTATTCTATGGCGTATCCATATCGCGCTATACGCACGTTTTCCAGGCCTGGGATAGTGCGCATCCATTGCTCTTGCACATCTGCACCAAAGCTGGTTGAAATACCATTTGGGTAAACCAAATCACTATTTAACCCTTCGGGCTCTAAAAAAACATGATGTGATTTATGCTGGGCAAAACGCATTACTTTATCTTCCAAAGATGGACAATAGCGCGGGCCAGTTCCTGTAATGTCGCCGTTATACATTGGCGCATTTTTTATATTATCACGAATAATTTGATGAGTTTTTTCCGAAGTATGAGTGATAAAACAACAGGCGCGAGATTTACACCCATTATCACCAGATGAAAACCATTCATTATTTTCATCACTGGGCTGTTCTTCGCAAACACTAAAACCAATGGAGTCGCGATAGATTCTGGCGGGCGTTCCGGTTTTCAGACGCAACAACGAAAAGCCGGCCGCCTCAAGTGTTTTTGATATATTTTTATCGGGCTCTTGGTATATTCCATCATCTTGCAACCGACCAGATTCTATCTTTTCATTTCCGCGATGAACCAATCCGCGAAGGAAAGTTCCTGTTGTTAAAACTATTGCTTTGGCTTGATACTTTTTATTTACGATTTTGTTTTCCAGATCTAAATTTTCAACAGATTCATAAACTATTTCAAGATCATGCTGGTTAAGTAAATTTTTAATCGCGTTATGATAAAGCCCACGATCAATTTGTGCGCGCAAAGCCCTGGTCGCCGCGCCATGCGTTGCGTTCAGCAATCGCCAATGAATTCCCGATGCGTCAGCCGCCGCTGACATTATCCCGCCCATTGCGTCAATTTCTGCGACTATCTGGGATTTACCTGGTCCGCCAATGCTGGGGTTGCAAGACAGCGCGCCCAAATCTGATTCAGATTTGGTCAGCAGCAGTGTTTTTGCGCCGCGCCGCGCCGCGGCTGCGGCAGCCTCGACGCCGGCATGTCCACCGCCTATAACAATAACATCATAATTATTCATAAACGGAACTTTACAATAAAAATTAGGGAAATCAAGATTTCAGACGTCGTCTGTAAGCGTCCAGGGAAATCACACGGCCGTCGCTTTCTTCGGCGGGCGCGGTCGTGCCCGGAAGCGGAAGTTCTAAATCATTACCGGCATCAGGTGAAGCCTTGGGCTGAAAGGTCAGGATAAAATCCACACTGGTATCTTTAAATTCCAGCATAGAATCAAAAGGTATGCGGATATAAAAAGGTCGCCCATCAAATGTAAGTGTTACGCCAAATTCATCGTCTGAAACATTCAAGTTAGAAAACGAGTATTGCAAAACAATAGTCATCAATTCAGGATAACGCATACGCAAAAAGTCTGGAATAACAACGCCCGGATCGCGAGTGCGAAAAGTTATATAAAAATTTGCATTATCACCCAGACCATTGATTTGTGCATGCCGCAATGCATCGCGCACAACAATTTTCAATGCCTTTTCCAACAAATGAGGGTAATTTATACTTTTCATGCCAACATTTTACAACTAACGCTGCCATCGGCGCAAGAAACAAATAAAGAATTTTCCGCATTCGGAAAAACATCAATCTGGGCCCCAGTTATCCAAACTTGGGCTGACGTTGTATCCAGTCGTGCCAGCAAATCCGCGCAACTTTCCCTGTCAAAGTGAGAAAGAGCCTCGTCCAGCAAAATCAGAACAGGCGTAGCAATTCTTGCATCCAAAAGTTTTGCATTTGCAATAATCATCAGCATCAATAATTTTTTCTGTTGGCCTGCGGACAGCATGTTAGCGTTCATGTTTAAATCATTGCGAATCATTGAAAAGTCGGACTTGTGCGCACCATCTATTACCATATTTCCGGCTGTCAGTGTGCGATTGGCAGAAAGATAATCGCGGTATTCTTTTTCCGTGTCAAGGCAGTTGCAGCATGCGGCAAAGCGCGATTCAAACCAACCGCTTAAAATAATTTGCGCAGTTGTTTCCGATTCCAAAAAATGATTCAACTGCGACGCATAAAGGGCGCGCGCCGCAGAAACCGATGCGGCCACAGCGGCCAGCTGAGATTCAATCGCATCAAGCCATTTTTCACCACCATTGCTTTTAATTGCAAATGCTCGCTCGGATAAAAGCTTGGTCAACCTTGCGACGCGGCCCGAATGAACCGGGTCAAATCCAGATACCAAGCGATCCAGAAATGCGCGTCGATCAGAGGCGGATTCTGCAAATAATCTATCTTCTTTTGGTGTCAGCCAGATTATACGAATCGCGCTGGATGCAGCTGACAGGGGCTTCGGCTGATTATCAATACGAAGTTTTCGTCCAGCATCGCCAGCAGAAAAAGAAACCGAAAGCGTTGTGTCATCAGAAATCAGGGCGTGAACCGCAAATCTGCCATCGCCAGAAATTCTTGCGATTTCGGGCATGGACGCGCCGCGCAGGCCGCCGTTGACGGAAAGCATAGACAGGGCCTCTAAAATGGCGGTTTTCCCGCTGCCATTTGGACCCGATATAATAATATTCTTAAAGCCCGCGGAATTTATGCGGGCAGATTCATGATTTCGGAAATTTGCAAGGGTCAAAACATTAAGCATTTCAAGGAAAGCATACAAAAAATAGGTTTTTTCTTCAACAGAATAAATTTCGGTTGAAAACGGACAAAGCATCCAGTATGATTGGAACTCAGGCCTGATGGCAGAAGGGTTATGCACCGGACTGCAAATCCGTTTATGCCGGTTCGAGTCCGACTCAGGCCTCCATTATTTTCCTCTGACCGGGGGCTGTTTTTTTATTCGAGGTAAAAAATGCTACTGGGAGAAATTCTTAAACGAGGAAACAATAATCTAGATTTATTTCGTCTGATTGCTGCATGTATGGTTATACTAGGTCATGCGTATGCTCTATTGCCGGGCAGCGGCGGTAGCGATGTGATTGGGAATTTTTTGGGTTTTGATTATTCAGGATCACTGGCAGTAAAGATTTTCTTTTTCATAAGTGGAATGCTGGTAACAAGCAGTCTTTTGCAAAAACAAAGCATACCGGAATATATTTCTGCCAGATTTTTCAGGATATGGCCGGCTTTGATAGCAGTTTTGGCCATAACCACATTCATTTTAGGGCCGCTCGTCACTACATTATCTGCTGGGGATTACTTTTCCAACCCAGATACATACAAGTATGTTTTACACCATATTTTCATGCAATATGATTCATCGCCCCCGGGTGTTTTCCAAAATAGCGCGGTCCAGGCATTAAATGGCTCTTTATGGACAATACCACTGGAAGTTTTTGCGTATGTTTTATTGGCGGGTGTTTTTATTATTGGTAAAGGATTAAAAAATCCGCGTCCTGTTATTCTTGTGGGCTGCATATTTATAATAATAAATCAGATTTTTGGAAGCGCTGTTTTATTTACAAATTCAGCCAATAATTTAGAAATAGCAATGCTAGGTCCGTGTTTTGCCACAGGCGCAATTTTTGCATTGTATAAAGACAAAATTGATATAAATCTTTGGATTGCTGCGGGGCTTTGGGTAATGTATTTTGTGTTCAGACAGGCCCAGTTCAATTATTACTTGTTTTATCCAGCAATTTTTTATTCTATTTTATTTATTGCCAGTCGGAAATCTATAAAAAACATCAAATTGCCATTTGATGCATCTTTTGGAATTTATTTGTGGGGATGGCCGGTTCAGCAAGTTATGGATTATTACTTTTCACAATATGGGGTGATTTTTAATCAAATATCATCAATAATAATTGCAATAATAATGGGTAGTTTGTCATGGTTGCTAATAGAAAAAAGATTTATATCCATCGGCAATAGAATTGGAAAAAAATTGTCCGGATTAAAACACAAGGAAAAACAATGAAGACCCGTGTTGTAAAAATAAAATCAGGATTGGGAAATCAAATGTTTCAATACGCCTATGCGCGCGAGCGCGAGTTATTGTATGGCGAAAAATTTTTCTATGATTTGCATTTTTTTCAGTCCAGTCAGCGAAAAAGAAAATTAAAAAAAGTGGCGCACTTACATCTGTATCTGGCAGATTTTAATGTTCGGTTGCCGTCTATTTCTATTGTTGGTGCGATGTTTTTCAGATTGTTCAGAATGTATTATTCCGGTTATCCACATGGAGAATTTCGCAAAATTCGTCCCCAATTATTAAAAGAGTTTTCATTAAAGGCCACCCTGTCCCCAATTTCCAAACAAATTCGCCAAGAAAAAAACAGCGTGGCAGTTCATATCCGCCGCGGTGATTATGTTGGAAACAAAAAATATGATGTTATTGATATGGATTATTTTATTCGCGCTGCAAAATATATGAAAAAGCAGTTGAAAAATCCGGTGTTTTTCATATTTTCAGATGATATAGATTGGGTCAAAAAAAACATTAATCTGAACAAGTTTGGTAAAGTTGTTTTTATGGACAACACGTCCGCCAGTTTAGATATGATGACATCATCTTTGGCCAAGAATCATATAATCACAAACAGCACTTTTGCATGGTGGTGCGCATGGTTGAATAAGAATCCCAAAAAGATAGTGGTTGCGCCCCGCAGATGGAGCGGTGGCGAACCCGAAGACACAAAAAGCTCAGGAAAGAATATGTCTGAATGGATTGTGATGTAAAAAAATGCGCCGTTGGCGCATTTTTTATAATGTTGCTTTTACATTTTCCACTTCATAACATTCAACGCGATCACCCTCTTTCAGATCGTTGTATTTATCAAAGCTCATGCCGAACTCTGTTCCAACATTGACTTCTTTGGCTTCGTTCTTTTCGCGTTTCAGCATTCCGATTTTTCCATCGTAAACAACGACATTGTCGCGCAACAATCGAACAAACGCGTCTTTTTTGATAACGCCTTCGGTAACGCGGCAGCCCGCAACTTTTGTTCCCTTGCCAACCGTGAATAAAGCAATAACATCCGCATATCCAATAAAGGTTTCGCGACGTTCTGGGGCCAGTTTGCCCGACAAGATTTCTTTCAGTTCATCTGTAATACGATAGACAACCGAATGATAACGAATGTCTATATTATTTTGACGGGCCAGTTCCCGAACCGCAGAATCTGCACGAACATTAAATGCAATAATTATTGCATTGCTGGCATTTGCCAAACGAATGTCGCCCTCGGTAATTTGACCAACGCCGCTGGATAATAAATCTATTCCGGCCTTGTCAGATACAACGCCTTTTAACATGTCGCGAATTGCTTCTACGCTGCCCTGGACATCCGCGCGCAGAATAATCGGCAACATCATTTTTTTTGTATCATCGCGTTTTGCAAACAATTCTTCCAGGCTGCTGTGTTTTACAATGCTGGCCTTGTCTTTTCCTTGACGCGTGCGGTACTCGGCAACATCGCGGGTTTGTGCCTCGTTTTCCAATACATTCAATATATCGCCCGCATTTGGAACTGATTCCAATCCCAATATAACAACTGGTTGGCCTGGGCCCACGGATTTGACACGCACACCCGCCGAATTTATTAAACCGCGAATGCGCCCAAAAGTTTCCCCAACGACAAAAGCATCGCCAATAGAGAGTGTTCCCTGACGGATAAGAGTGGTTGCAACTGCGCCCAATCCTTTTTCTATTTTTGCCTCGACAACGATTCCCACGGCCGGCATTTCTGGGTCGGCCTGCAAGTCCATCATTTCGGCCTGCAGCAAAATAGCGTCTTCTAATTTATCCAGCCCGATTTTTTTGGTTGCAGAAATTTCAACGGCCTGAACTTCGCCGCCCATTTCTTCGACTTGGACTTCCTGCTGCAACAGGTCGGTCTTGACCTTTTGCGCGTTGGCGTCGGGCAAATCAATTTTGTTTATCGCAACGATAAAAGGAACATGGGCTGCGTGAATATGATTTATTGCCTCGATAGTTTGAGGCATTATTGAATCATTTGCTGCAACCACCAAAACAACAATGTCGGCCATGTTTGCGCCGCGCGCACGCATGGCAGTAAATGTTTCGTGTCCGGGTGTATCCAAGAAAGTTATCATTTTTCCGGATTTTGATTTTACTTCATACGCAGACACATGTTGGGTAATTCCACCTGCCTCGCCAGCTACAACATTGGCGTTGCGGAATGCATCCAATAAAGAGGTCTTTCCATGATCAACGTGTCCGACAACGGTGACGACTGGCGCACGCGATTTTAATTTCTTTGCGTCCGGTTGACGATTTAACAATTCTTCGTGTGGCAGTGCAGAAACGCGTTTCACCGATGCGCCAAATTCTTGGGCGACTAACTCGGCCGTGTCGGCGTCGATGGATTGATTTAATGACACAATCATTCCCATTTCCATCAGCCTTTTAACCACGTTTCCGACTTTTTCAGCCAATGCAGCAGCTAAATCTTTGACAACGATTGAATCGCCCAGCACAACTTCGCGTGCAATTTTCTGAGGCACTGCGAACATCGAGCGCGCTTTATCGCGAAAACGTTTAAGCGAAGCCTCGGACCGGCGGCGGTTTGATCCACGGATTTCAATTTCGCCCTCGCCTTCGCCACCAATAACAATGTCGTGAATGGAAATTTTACCCTTGGAAAAATCTTTTTGCTTTTCTTTGCGAACATTTCCCGGACGACGCACATCATCATCAGCTTCGCGTGTACTGATGCGCGGCGCAACTATTCCAATGCGCGGTCCATTTTGCACCGGGGTCTCTTCTTCTTTGGCCAATTCTTTGGCGGAAAGTTTTTCTTTGACGGCTTCGTATTCATCGGCCTCGCGAATTATTTCAGCATCACGTGCCGCGCGTGCGGCAGATTCATCGGCCTCGCGTTTGCGGCGATCTTCATCGCGCGCTTTGGCGGCCTCTAACACTGCGCGCAGTTTTTCATCTGCTGCGTTGCGTGCCGAGCTGGGGTTTTTTGGTTCTTCCCGCAGTTCGTGGCTTCCAGGCGCCATGACGCGTCGACGGCGCTCTACAAAAACGGCATCGCCTTTTTTGCTTGCTACCTGATCGGTCGTTACAGATTTGCCTAGTGTAAGTGTGGCCATACTATTTTGCTCCATTGGTGCAAGTTTTTAACTGCACCTCAAATTATTCATCATCCATCGTTATTCCGAATGCTACTTCGCGTGCTTTCATTACGATACGCTCGGCCAGTCGCGGCGACATATTGTCTTCACCTAGAATCTCAATCAACTCGTCAGACGCAAGGTCCGCCAAGTCTTCCAAACTGCGAATTCCAGCCGCACCCAGTTTCATTATAAGCGGACGCTTTACAAAGTCAAAGTGTAACAGGTTGTCTTTCATGCCAAGTTTGTGGCCTTCGTCAATATAATCTTGTTCCAACTTTTCCAGATAAACCTTGGCGCGGGTTTGTAATTCAGACGCCAGTTCTGCGTTAAAGCCTTCGATGGTTTCTAATTCATGCAGCTCTACAAATGCAATTTCTTCGATGGTGCGGAATCCTTCGGTTATCAGCAGATGCGCAATCATTTCATCAACGTCCAGACCACGGATAAATAAATCAGTCTTTTCTTTGAACTCTTTTGCGCGGCGCTCTTGCTCTTGGGCTTCGTTCATGACATCAATGTTCCAACCGGTCAGTTGCGACGCAAGGCGGACATTTTGACCGCGACGCCCAATGGCCAGACTTTGCTGGTCCTCGTTCACAACAACAACAGCAGTGTGAGTGTCTTCATCAACGATGATTTTTGCAACCTTGGCCGGTTGCATTGCATTCACTATGAATACCGCTGGATCTTCGCTGTACAGAATAACGTCAATCTTTTCGCCATGGCATTCGTTTATTACTGGCTGGATTCGCGTTCCCTTCATACCAACGGTCATACCAACTGCGTCTATGGATGGTTCTTCAGTCTGAACAGCAATTTTTGCATGGCTGCCGGGCGCGCGCGCCACAGACTTGATTTTGATAATGCCTTCGTAAATTTCGGGAACTTCTTGGACAAACAATTTTTCCATAAACATAGGATGAGTTCTGGTCAAGAAAATCTGCGGACCCGAATTACTGCGGACAACATCCATAACCAGTGCGCGGACGCGATCACCGACATTCAGACGCTCGCCCGGAATCAGTTCGGTTCCTTTGATATATCCTTCGGCTTTGCCATTTATATCAACAAATACATTTCCAAATTCTATACGTTTTACAACACCGCTGACGATGTCGCCGATGTTATCCTTGAACTCTTCAAATTGGTGACCCTTTTCTGCATCACGAACGCGAGCAGTCATGATTTGACGCGCAGTCTGAAACGCCATGCGACCAAATTCAGGCTCTGGCAGTTGATCTTCTATAACATCGCCCACCTTTGGACTATCCGAGTATTTCTTTGCTTGGGCAACGGTCAGCATAGTATCTGGGTTATAAAGTGATTCGCCCATCTCGTCAGTTTCAACAGTTTCTGGTGATTCTATAACATCAAACAGGCGGTGCACACGTATGGCACCATTCTTATGATCTATGGTGGCGGTTATATTAAATTCCTCGCCATATTTTTGCTTTGCAATTTTTGCAATAGCAGCCTCAAGTGATTCAAATACAATTTCGCGGTCAATCTGCTTTTCTTGGGCCAGACTTTCAATAGCTAACAGCAAATCTTGACGCGGCATTGGCACAAACGACATTTCTTACTCCCTTGTTAAAAGAGCGGGGTTTTTCAAGACCCCGCTCCTAAAAATTTATTTAAGAACAAATGGATTTTATACACCGAATCGTGTAATTGCAAGAAAATTATGATATAATTTACCTTATGAAGAGAATGATTTTACCAATAACTGGTCTGTTTTTTCTGGCCTGCCCGGCGCAGGCAGCGGACGAAACCTGCGCTTCGCGCGATTCTGTTCCAGATCAAACATTGACCTTGCAGCAAGTTGTAGAGCTGGGGCTGTGCCGCAATCCACAGACTGCAGCCGCATATTTATCAGCAGAATCTGCTCGGATGGGCAAAAATGCTGGCTATGCGCCATATCTGCCATCCATAGACGCAAGTGTTTCTGGATCAAAAACATACAGAAACAAGGAATGGGGCGAAATTCAATCCGGAGCATCTTTATCGGCCAGTTGGTTGATTTTTGACTTTGGCAAGCGACTTTCTGATCTGAATCAACTTGCAGCCGTGTGGCGCGCAACCGGGTTTGATTACAGCAGCGCGGTTCAGAACTATGTTTATGATGTCGTCGCGGCATATTATGGAATGTTAAGTGCGGACGCAGGGGTCGTCGCGGCGGATGACTTGGTAAAGGTGGCCAAGGGCGCCAAGGACACTGCGGACAAAAAATTCAAGGCGGGCGCCGTGGCCAAGGCCGATGTGCTGAAAGCCGAAACAAGCCTGGCCGCGCGCGAATTGGAATTAAAGCGGGCCCAGGGAAATCGTGAAATTGCCAAGGGTCGAATACTTTATTTGTTGTCATTTCCACAGGGACAGAATCTGAAAATTGCGGACATGCCATCAAAGTTTGGGGGCACCGCAGAATCGGAAACAATTACCCAGCTGATAGAAAAAGCAAAAAAGCAGCGTCCCGATCTGCTTTCTGCGGGCGAGTCTGCCAATGCGGCATGGCATCGGCGCAATTCGGCTTTTCTGAAAAATCTGCCATCAATTTCTGCAACTGGTCAGATGTCATATAATTTTCAGAATACCTATGATTCAGTTGGCGGAAATCCAAATGATAAAGTTGGGGGCAGCATAGGCATCCGCGCATCAATGCCGATTTTTGCAGGCTTTGCAAATGTTTACAATATGCGCGCCAGCCAAGCAAATTACGAGCGCGCCAAAGAGCAACAGCAATCCAAAGAAGATTCTGTCGCGCAAGACATCTGGGCGGCATATCAAAATTATCAGACAGCTGTAAAAGTTTTAGATCAAACAGATACTTTGCTGAAATCCGCAACAGAAAGCGAACGCGTAACGGCCGGAATGTACAAGGTTGGACGCGCCACAATGCTGGACTGGCAGACGCAACAGGCGGAACTGGCCAGTGCAAAAATGCAAAACATTTCTGCGCGCTATGATCTTTATGTTCAGCGGGCTGCGCTGGCGCTGGCAGCCGGGGAATTGAAAGAAAATTTAGATGATGTGCAAATAACCGAGCCCAGTCCCGAAGAAATGTATGGAGAAATTAAATGATTACAGCACCAATCATAGATAACAAAGCACCATCAAGTTTTTGGAAAAGGGTTCTCAATTATTTATTAAAACATAAATGGCGATTTATGCTTTTGCTTTGCGCCATTTTGTCTTTGCCCTTGATTTTTGGTGGCAGCAAGCCGGTCGAAAACCAATTCGCAACCATTGAAATTACTCGTGGAAATTTAAAGCAGGTTGTTACTGCGACCGGTGAAATAAAACCATTGAATACCATCAAGGTCGGCAGCCAAGTCAGCGGAAACATTCAAAACATTTTTGTTGATTACAATGACAAGGTTAAAAAAGGCGATGTTTTGCTGACTATTGACCCCAGTGTCATGCAGGCCAGTGCAGAAGAAGCCAAGGCAACACTTGATTCTGCCGAAGCCCAGTTGAAATTTGACAATGCAGAATACGAAAGAAATAAATCCTTGTTTGACGAAGGATATATTGCGCGTGCAGAGTTAGAGCAAGCCGAAACAAAATATAAAACTTCGCAGCAATCGGTGCTTCGCGCAAAATCTCAGTATGAAAGGGCCCAGACAAATTTGGGATATACCAAAATTATATCACCGGTTGATGGAACGATAATTTCCCGAAAAGTTGATAAAGGCCAAACAATCGCTGCATCTTTTCAAGCCCCTGATTTATTCGAAATCGCCGAAGATTTATCCAAGATGCAAATTGAAACAAGTGTGTCCGAGGCCGACATCGGCGTGATAAAAGAAAAGCAAAAAGTTACATTTACCGTTGATGCGTATCCAACCCAGACATTTGATGGCGCAGTGCGTCAAATAAGATTATCCCCAACTACCACCAGCAATGTCGTGGTTTACACAGTTGTTATTGATGTTGATAATTCTGATTTGCGTTTGATGCCGGGCATGACGGCCTTTGTGACGATTTTGGTGGATGAAAGAAGCGATGTCTGGAAAGCCCCCAATGCAGCATTTTTACTACGCAGCTTTGATGGAATGATACAGGACGTTGGTGACAAAAAGCCAACCGAGTATTTGGCAGTTATTCGTGAAAAACTAAAACAGCCGAAGTTTATAGCCTATAAAAAGGGTCTGATAACGGCGACCGAAACGGAAATTATTTCAGATGAAATTGTCAAAGGAGATAAAATTGTAATCGGAAGGCTTGGGCAGAAATCCAACGCATCAAATGCTATGATGAGGGGCGGAAATCACGGCGCGGGCGGTCCAGGTGGTCCCGGAATGTAAGGCATAAATATGAGTAAAGAGCCACTGGTAATTTCTTTGGAAAAAATCAACAAGACTTTCAGTTTGGAAGGCGGCGGGGAACAGCAGGTATTATTTAACATCGGTTTTGATGTTCGTGCCGGCGAGTTAGTATCAATAATGGGTCCATCGGGAAGTGGCAAATCAACGTGCATGAATATAATTGGTGCGCTGGATATACCAACAAGTGGAACATATAAACTTTACGGCAATGATGTAACGCACATGACACCGGATGAGCTGGCCATGGCCAGAAATGAGTATATTGGTTTTGTCTTTCAGAACTTTAATTTGCTGGCCAAACGCAGCGTTTTGGATAATGTTATGATGCCGCTGATGTATCGCGGCATAGCGCCGGAAGATCGGGCAATTCGGGCGCGTCAAATTCTGAAAGAGGTCGGATTAGAAAAATTCGAATCTTATCTGCCACCGCAATTATCGGGCGGCATGCGTCAGCGTGTTGCTATTGCGCGCGCCCTGGTTGGTCAGCCAAAGTTAATACTGGCGGACGAGCCAACTGGGAACTTGGACACCAAAATGGGGTTCGAGATTTTGGAAATGTTCAAGAAATTGAATAAAGAAATGGGCATAACAATCGTAATGATTACGCACGAGTTTGATATAGCCCGACATACAAATAGATTAATACATATTCGCGATGGCAAGATAACTCATGACGGCCCAGTCCCAAAAAGCGAAAGGAATTTATAATGATAATTAATTCGAAAGAGCATCTTTTGAAAGTTTTTTATGATTCTATAGGGGCATCCCAAGTTTGGTCTTCTTCCGCATTAAATCTGGATAATACTTTGCGTATGGATGGATATAACATTCCAAATTTTTTTCATGATTATAAATTACCAGACTCGAAAGAATCATTAGAACAAGAATCTAATAAAATGCTGTTATTTTCTTCGTTGGAATATAATATTTCAAAAATAGAAAAGGTATTTGGC
>CAYJAG010000016.1:11279-13232 GCA_964368385.1 uncultured Muribaculaceae bacterium | reverse complement strand
GTCCATAATTTTTTTGGCCTCACTAAAAACCATTTCTTTGACTTTGCAGGCCAATGCTTCGGTTTCCAGGCTTTCTGCCGCGATGTCAAAATTATCGGTGCGAATTTGCAATGAAACATACGCCCCAACTAATGATGCACGAGGTAAATCCTCGATACTGCGAGGAGCCGCACCCACACCAATATTTAATTCATCAGCCAACGATACAATTTGGCGGTCGCCATTAACCCAAACGCTTGTAGTGAGAACACTGTCCAGCGCAATCATTATTTCTTTAATGTTTTTTGGCACATCGCCCTCCTTTTATTTTTCCCTGTTTTCTGCGCCTTTTGGCGCCTATACTCTTGCCTATACACGAATCATAGAACAAAAACGAATCGCCCGTCAAGAACATTTTTATAAAACTTTATTTACGCCAGAAATCTGGGGTTTTTTCGAATCGGATATGATTCGTATTGTAAATTTTATGAATTTTTATTGGATTTTCTTAAATACAATGGTCTATACAAAAAACCGCGCTTTGGCGCGGTTTGATTCGGATGGGTAATAATTATCCCACACAAAAAAGGCGCAATTTGCGCCTTTCTTTTTTCGTGTTTCTGGAACTTATATTCCCAGCATTTGCTGTTCGCCACCAGAATTTTCGTGCGCCAGCTTTTCTTGACGCTCTTCCTCTTTGGCGATTTCGCGAACACGTTGAACATATGCGCCGGTTCCAACTGGTATCAAACGACCAACAATAAGGTTTTCGTTTATGCCTGCCAATTTATCCATCGCACCATTTATCGCCGCATCCACCAAAATCTTTGTTGTCTGTTGGAACGCCGCGTTAGAGATAAATGAACGGCTGGTCAAGCTGGCGCGAGTCAATCCAACCAAGATTTGGCTGGCAACTGCTTGGCGACCATTTTCACGGGCTACGCGTTCGTTTTCTTCTTCGAAATCAACACGATCAACAACCTGACCCATCAAGAACTGGGTATCACCTGGTTCCGAGACTTCTACACGTCTGGTCATTTCACGTATCAAGATTTCAATGTGCTTATTGTTGATAACCACACCCTGCAAGCGATAAACCTGCTGGATTTGATTCACCATAAATGTCGTCAACGCTTTTTGACCCAAAATACGCAATATATCTTGCGCAACTGGATCGCCGCTGACCAACATATCGGCCTTTTTCACAATGTCGCCGCTGCGGACCAATAATGGCTCGCCCTTGGGAATCATATATTCCACTGGGGTTCCGTCAACCGGTACGATACGCACGACAATTTTGTTCTTTGTGCCGTCTTCTATTTCAATCTCGCCGTCAATTTCGGCCAGTATCGCAGGATTCTTTGGATGACGAACTTCCAGCAGTTCATTGATTCGCGGCAATCCACCGGTAATGTCATGAACCTTTTTACTTTCGATTGGGATACGCGCCAAGACGTCACCAGCACGAACCGATGTGTTTTCGGCAACATTCAGAACCGAATATATCGGCAGCATGTATTCCGCCAATTTTTTTCCGCCCAAAGAAATTACCTCGCCGTTTGCACCCAAAAGCGATACTTTCGGCTGCAATGCTTTCTTGGTCTGATTTTTCCAGTTCAAGATTTTGCGGCTGGTTATTCCGGTCATAGGATCCATACTTTCCGTGAATGAAATGTTTTCAATCATATCTGACAAATGAACTTTTCCGTCTTTTTCAGCAATAATCAAATTAGCGTACGCATCCCACTCTGCAATCTTTGTTCCCTTTTCAACCGTTCCTCCGTCTTTTACAATCAGCCACGAAGCATACGGCAGTTTTGCGGTAAACAAATGATTACCCTTGTTATCGGTTATCGCTATTTTCGAATTGCGCGATACAACTATGTTCTTGCCTGCGCTGTTTGTGACCAAGTCGGTATCTATCAGTTCCACGCGACCATTCATTGGCGCTTCGATAAAGTTGCTGCCGCTGCC
>CAYJAG010000016.1:0-11269 GCA_964368385.1 uncultured Muribaculaceae bacterium | reverse complement strand
GCTGCCGCCAGATGCAATGCCACCAACGTGGAAGGTTCTAAGGGTCAGCTGAGTTCCAGGTTCACCAATAGATTGTCCAGCAATAACGCCTACCGCTTCACCAACGTGAACCAATGTTCCGCGCGACAAATCCATGCCATAGCACTTTGCGCACAGGCCGTTAGATTTGCAAGTCAGACCACTGCGGATTTCAATGCTGCCCAAACCAGAATCATTGATTTTCTTTGTGTGGGCTTTTGTAATCAGCTCGCCCTTTGGCACAATCAATTCACCAGTCCCGGGATTTACAATATCTTGGGCTGCCGTCCGACCCAGAACTACATCGCCCAGTGAAATAGACAACATAGATCCATCAAACACGGGTTTCGCTGTTATGGATTCTTCTGTGCCGCAATCGTGCTCGGTAATAAATGTATTCTGCGCAAGGATAACCATTCTGCGTGTCAAATAACCTGCGTTCGCAGTCTTTAATGCCGTATCGGACATACCTTTACGCGCACCATGGGTACTGGTAAAGTATTCCGCCATTGACAGACCTTCTTTAAAGTTCGAAATAATCGGAACTTCGATAATTGATCCATCGGGCTTCATCATCATTCCGCGCATACCAGCCAGCTGTTGAATCTGGGTTTTAGATCCACGGGCACCGGACGCCTGCATCATTGAAATGCTGTTCCAGTTATCGCCCTCGGATTTACGCAAGGCCGAAAACGCAAGGTCCGCCAGCCTGTTTGTAACCCCATGCCACATATCAACGATTTTATTATATTTTTCTTTGCGTGAAATCAATCCATTTTGATACTGAGTTTCAATTTCTTCTGTTTGGGTTGTTGCGTTGGCGATAATTTCCTGTTTTTCTTCTGGAATTTTTATATCGTCAAAACCAATGGAAATTCCACTGCGCGCAGCTTGCTCGAAACCTGTGTTTTTCAGGTTATCCGCTAAAGCAATCATATCTTTGTCGCCGCAAAGTTCATAAGTAGTGGCCAACAAAGACTTTATCTTTCCAACCGGCATTTCCTGATTTACCAAGTCAAACGGCATACCCGGTTTTTTCGGCAGCAATTCGCCCAGAATCATACGACCAGCGGTTGTTTTTACGGTCTGTGTTCCTTCGGCAGCATGATAGCGCGTGATAATCGGGGTATGCAGGGTAATTGTCTTGGCCTGCAACGCCATATAGATTTCATCCATGGATGCGAAACGTGGTGACTTTTCATTATGCTCGCCATTTATCAGCGATATGTAATAAACGCCCAAAACCATGTCTTGTGATGGAACAATTACTGGTTCGCCGTTCGCAGGCAACAACACATTGTTGGTAGACATCATCAAAGTGCGTGCTTCCAGCTGCGCTTCCAGTGAAATTGGAACATATACAGACATTTGATCGCCGTCAAAGTCAGCATTGAATCCCTTGGTAACCAACGGATGCAAACGGATTGCTTTACCTTCGATCAAAATGGGTTCGAACGCAAGCATTGACAGACGATGCAAAGAAGGCGCGCGGTTCAACAACACGGGATGCTGATAAATAACTTTTTCCAGCATTTCCCAAACAATGTCTTCCCCGGCTTCTACCATCTTTCTGGCGGTTTTCAAGGTGTTTGCATAATCACCCGCCAACAAGCGTGAATAAACAAATGGTTTAAATAATTCCAATGCCATAGATTTTGGCAGACCAACTTGATGTAATTTCAAGCTTGGACCCGACACAATAACGCTACGTCCAGAGTAATCCACACGTTTGCCCAACATATTCATACGGAAGCGGCCCTGCTTTCCCAGCAATGAATCCGACAAAGATTTTAATTTCTGACGATTCTGTGAAACCAATGGGCGGCTTTTGTGTCCGTTATCAAACAAGGCATCAACTGCTTCTTGCAACATACGTTTTTCGTTACGCACGATGATTTCCGGTGCGCGCAAGTCCATCAACTTCTTCAAACGATTGTTGCGAATAATCACACGACGATATAAATCGTTCAAGTCAGATGACGCGACATGTCCGGCCTCGAGTGTAACCAACGGGCGCATATCTGGTGGAATAACCGGCAAAACATCCGGCAACATCCACGCAGGTTCTGTTTTAGAATCCATAAACGCTTCAACCAATTTCAGATGCTTGATAATTCCTTTGCGTTTTGCTTCGGATTTTGTTTCCGACAACTCTTGACGCAGACGAGTCCGTTCATCACCCATATCCAAATTTGCAATAACGCCGCGAACACCATCCGCGCCAATTCCAACATGAAACGCGCCGTCGCTGAACTCGGTCAGTGCTTCCTGATACTCGTCTTCGGAAATCACATCATAAAGTTTTAATTTTGTCAGACCTGGTTCTGTCACGATGTAAGCATCGTAATAAATAACCTGCTCTAATTTTTTTTGCGGCATATTATTCAAAAGAGTCGCGATTTTTCCTTCGCGCATGAACCAAAAGTGGGATACCGGAGTTGCCAGTTTGATATGACCCATACGTTCACGACGAACACTGGATGAACCGACCTCGACGCCACAACGTTCGCATACTACGCCACGGAACTTAACGCGCTTGTATTTTCCACATGCGCATTCGTAATCTTTGCTGGGGCCAAAAATTTGCTGGCAGAACAATCCATCAGATTCTGGCTTTAACGAATGATAGTTTATGGTTTCTGGCTTTTTTACTTCGCCATGAGACCACGTCAGAATTTCTTCTGGGGACGCAATTTTTATTTGCAGCGCGTCAAACTGTTCCTTCGTTTCAATCTGGCCAAAAATCTTTTGCAGCATATTAGTCATTTATTTTGCTCCTTGAATAATAATGAATGATAGGTGATGAATGATGAATGTCGGCTGGCTGCAAACATTCACCTTTCGTCATTTATCATTTAATCTAGCTTTCGCGGTGTCATAGCTAATCCCAATCCGCGCAGTTCACGGGTCAAGACATTAAATGCCTCGGGCGTGCCGGTTTGGATGTCATAGCTTCCGCTGATAATGGTTTCATACATCTTGTTCTTGCCTATGATGTCGTCCGATTTTACGGTCAGCATTTCCTTGATCAGATGTGCGGCTCCGTGCGCTTCCAACGCCCAGACTTCCATTTCACCCAAACGCTGTCCACCATTATGTGCTTTACCGGACAAAGGCTGTTGAGTTACCAATGAATAGCTGCCGACCGAACGTGCATGGATTTTTTCATCCACCAAGTGATGCAGCTTCAACATGTGCATAACACCAACCGTTACCGGACGCGAAAATTTTTCACCGGTCATTCCGTCATACAAAGTGAATTGTCCGCTTTCCGGAAGTTTTGCCATCTTCAGCATTTTTTTGATGTCTTCTGGCATAGCGCCGTCAAATGTCGGTGTTGCCATGGACACGCCGCTGCGTAACAAAGCTGCTTGGGCGCGAACATCAGTATCGGTCATCTTTTCCAGTTGCTGATTGATATCCTTGCCATAGATTTTGCTAATCATTGTACGCAAGTCATCTGTCACGGCGCGCTTTGCTTTCACTTCGTCCAGCAATTCTCCGATTTGCTTACCCAGCTCACGAGCGGCCATACCTAAATGAACTTCTAATACCTGACCGACGTTCATACGGCTGGGCACACCCAATGGATTCAGAACAATATCAACCGGCGTTCCGTCTTCCATGTGTGGCATATCTTCAATCGGCACGACTTTGGAAACAATACCTTTGTTTCCATGGCGACCGGCCATTTTATCACCAGGCTGCAGTTTCATCTTGTGTGCGATATAAACTTTGACTTCTTTCAGCACACCCGCGTTCAGCGAATTGCTTTCGGTCACACGCGAAACTTCACCATCTGCTTTTTCATTCAGGTTCTTCAAAGTTATTGCGTTCTGTTCGCGCAATTCTTCCAGCTTTTCCTGGGCATCCTTACCTTTGACTTGAATTTTTTTCATGTCAGACGGACGAATACCTTCAAATACTTCGGCTGTAAGTTTTTTACCAATAAATGGTTTTACGCTGCCGATGCCGCCTTCGATAACCAATCCTTCGGCAATCTGAAATGCTTGGGCTGCAAAACCACGTTCCAAAATTGTAATTTCTTCTTCGCGGTTTTTGTTTATCTGTTCGATCTTTTGCAGCTCTATCATCTGAGTGCGCTCGTCCTTTTTAACCCCATGACGTGTCAAAATGTTCACACCAATAACGACGCCTTCTTCATTTGGACCAACGCGCATAGATGTATCTTTTACAGACAATGCTTTTTCACCGAAAATGCTGCGCAGTAACGCTTCTTCTGGTGTCAGCAAGCTTTCGGATTTCGGCGAAACACGACCAACCAAGATGTCGCCCTGCTTCACATGGCTGCCGATATAGATAATTCCAGACTCATCCAGATTTTTCAGCGCTTCTTCACCAACATTCGGAATGTCGCGAGTAAAGCTTTCTGGGCCCAGTTGAGTATCGCGAGCCTTGAACTCTTTTTCAACAATCTTTATGCTTGTAAAGACATCGTCACGCGAAATCTTTTCGGAAATTACGATAGAGTCTTCAAAGTTATATCCACGCCAAGGCACAAATGCGATCAAGACATTTTTACCCAGCGCAAGTTCGCCATAATTCATGCTGGCACCATCAGCAATAATGTCGCCGGCAGAAATACGATCGCCAACCTTTACCAATGGTTTTTGATGTATCATTGTTTCTGAATTTGATTTTTGGAATTTCTCCAAATTATAAATATCAACGCCATTAACCACATTGCGGCTGTTCATACATCTGACAACAATACGATTTGCATCAACAGATTCAACCACGCCGCTGTGTTTTGCAACTTTGCCGGTTCTGGAATCGCGCGCAACTTCGCGTTCAATACCTGTTCCGATTGTTGGTGCATCAACACGCATAAGTGGTATTGCCTGGCGCTGCATGTTTGATCCCATAAGTGCGCGGTTTGCGTCGTCATTTTCAATAAATGGTATCAAGCCTGGCGCAATAGACACAACCTGACGAGGTGCAACGTCAATCATATCAATTTCTTCGCGCGGGATTTTTACAAATTCGCCATCAACGCGTGCGGTCACGACTTCTTCGGAAATTTTTCCATCAGAATTTGTCGCAGTATTACCCTGGGCAATACGATGACCTGTTTCTTCGTCTGCTGTCAGATAAACCATTTCTTCTGTGATTTTTCCGTTTTTAACGATGTAGTATGGTGTCTCGATAAAGCCATACGGATTCACACGAGCATAGGATGCAAGGTGGTTAATCAAACCAATATTTGCGCCTTCGGGTGTGTGTATTGGACACAAGCGGCCGTAATGTGTTGGGTGCACGTCGCGAACATCAATTCCAGCGCGATCGCGATTCAATCCACCAGGACCCATTGCAGAAATCAAACGTTTGTGTTCCAACTCTGCCAAAGGATTATAAGCGTCCATAAACTGCGACAGCTGTGATGTTCCAAAGAACTCGGCAACCAATGCGGTCAATGGCTTTACATTTATAACATCCTGGGGCTTCATGGTCGCAATGTTTGGTGATGCCAAATGTTCGCGAACCAATCTTTCGATACGAGCCATACCAATACGGAATTGCTGTTCCAACAATTCGCCAACCGTCCGCACGCGGCGGTTTGACAAGTTGTCAATGTCATCAATCACATCTTTGCGATCAATAATATTTGCCAAAGTTTTTAATGTGGCCATAAAATCTTGCTTGCTTAACAATCTTTCATCTTCTGGTTTTTTTCCAGAATCGATTTTCAAGCGTTTGTTCATCTTGAACCGACCAACAGCCGACAAATCATAATAAGCAGAATCAAATCCCTGATGCGCAAACAATGCTGCTGCGGCTTCGGGTGTTGGGCGCTCGCCCGGACGAATGACATTGTAAATTTCAATCAATGCTTCATCGCGCGTTGTGGTTTTGCTTGCTGCCAAAGTATTGCGTATGTGTGCGCCGTAAAACATATTGTCTATGGAAATGATAGATATGTTTTTAACATCCAGCTTTTCAAAATCTGCAAAAATTTCTTCTGTGATTTCGGTAGCAGATGGGAACAAGACTTCGCCATCTTTGGAAATAGCATCAAATAAATATTCACCAATTATGCCGTCTTTCGCTATTGCGAATTCTTTGTCTGATGCGGCCAATTTTTCCCATTTCTTTGCGGTCATACGCTCGCCTTTTTCGGCGATCGGCTTTTTAGATTTAGCATCCAACAGGTCATAATTCAGGCGATAATTACCCAATTCTATAAAGTCTGCTGTTTTGCCAATCCAGAATTTTCCGTCAAACGACAACGAAATCTTTTTATAAAATTCTGACAAAATTTCCGTATCTGTCATGCCGGAAACCGATGCGCGGCGCGGATCTGATTCAAACTTTTTTTCGTCTGCCGCAGATGGCAAAGCACGCAGCAAAACCGATGCTGGGATCTTGCGTTTGCGATCTATACGAACATAAATAACGCCTTTGGCTTCTTCGAAATCAATCCAAGATCCGCGTTCTGGAATAATACGTGCAGTATATGTCGCGTTCGTCGCATCAGCATTTTTTGCTTCTTTGGTCAGACCGAAAACCACACCCTGTGCGCGATGCATTTGTGAAACAATAACACGTTCAACACCAGACGAAACAAAGGTTCCGCGTTCTGTCATCAATGGAACTTCGCCCATGAAAATTTCTTGGTCTTTGATGTCGCGAAGTGTTTTTTTGCCATTTTCCGCCACATCCCAAATGATTAATTTCAGTTTTAATTTTAAACGCGCGCTGTACGTCATATTACGCAGCATGCATTCTTTAACATTATACAAAGGCTTGTCCAAAGTATATTCAACGAACTCTAAATCGGCAATACCCGCATAATCTTTTATCGGGAACGCGGACTTGAAAACATTTTGCAAGCCGACATTGCGACGCGCATTTGACGCAACATTTTCTTGCAGAAAATCTCTATAAGAATCGTATTGAATTTCCACCAAATCACGCAGGGGTGTTTTCAAGAAACTTTTTCCGAAATACTTTCTGAATTTTTGGATAACAGCCATATGTTCGCTCCTTCATCGCATAAAATGTGCAATTTGCAAAGTGCAAAGTGCAATTAAAATAATTCAGAAATTGTGAAACAATTTCAGAATTATCCGCAAACGCAAAGGCAAAGCGCATAGTTGCACTTTGCTCTTTGCTGTTTACTTTTTTTTATTTCAGCTCCACCTTGGCGCCAGCGGCTTCCAGGGTTGCTTTCAATTTTTCGGCATCGTCCTTGGACAGGCCTTCTTTCACGACTTTTGGTGCGGATTCAACGAACGCTTTTGCGTCGCCCAGCCCCAAACCAGTCGCGTCTTTCACAGCTTTGATAACACCCAATTTGTTTGCGCCAGCTTCTACCAACACAACATCAAACTCGGTCTTTTCTTCTGCTGCTGCAACCGGACCAGCCGCAACTGCAACTGCTGCCGCTGCGGAAACGCCCCAAGCTTCTTCCAAAGCTTTGGACAATTCAACTGCTTCGATAACACTCAGTTTTGACAATTCTTCGACAATTTTCTGAATATCTGCCATTTTAGTTTCCTTTTGATTTTAATTCTTTTTTCCATACTCAGCAGAAACACGGGCAATACGAGACGCAGGCTCTATCAGTATGCGTGCAATCGTGCCACGAATTTCAAGCAAGGATGGAAGTTTGGACAATAGCTCTACCGCTTTTGCATCCAGCAAACCCGCATCCATTTGGCCACCGACAATCGTGATTGTCGGGTGAGTTTCAGCAAATTTTGCCAAAACTTTGGTCACAGCCAAGCCGTCAGTTGCAATAGCAACCGCCGTTGGACGCTTCATCAGCTTTTCAACATCGACGAAACTGGTATCTTTCAATGCCAGCTTGAACAAACGGTTTTTTACGACTTTGAATACCGATGTGACCGGCGCAAGTTCGTGGCGCAGTGCCTCGAAATCTTTGACGTTGGTACCATGGTTTTCTATAACGAAAATACCATTCGCAGATGCGATGTTTTCCTGCAAAGACGATACTAGCGCGGATTTTTCATCTTTTTTCACGCTTTATCCTTTTGCTTTCGTTTCTTTTTCCAATCATGCGATTGGGGCTCTTTCGTGTCCCAAAAGAGCATAAATCTCTTTTGTCTATGATGGCGAATTTTAAGATCTTTCGACCGCCCTCAGTCTTGGACAAGAATTCTTTATATGTTTACCTTTAAACCAGGTCCCTGTGTCGTAGACACACAAACGCCTATAATATATTGGCCTTTGCTGCTGGCGGGCTTTGCCTTTTTCAAGGCGTCAATTACCGCCAGAACATTCTGGGATAATTCTTCGTTCTTGAAAGACATTTTGCCACAACCTGCGTGAATTATGCCTTTCTTTTCGGCGCGCAGTTCAACCTGACCCGCTTTTGCGGTTTTGATTGCTTCAGCAATGTTGTTTGTAACGGTTCCCAGTTTTGGATTTGGCATCATGCCCTTTGGTCCCAAAACACGTGCAACCTTTGACATTTTCGGCATCATATCTGGAGACGCAATTACCCGATCAAAGTTCATTTCACCAGCGGCGATTTTATCAATCAAATCTTCCGCACCAACCAAATCTGCACCAGCTTTTTTGGCTTCATCTTGTTTATCATTTGTGATAACCGCAACGCGAACCTTTTTGCCTGTGCCGTTTGGCAAAGCCAACATCATACGAATGTTTTGGTCAGCCTTGGTCACATCAATGCCCAAGCGAACCGCAACTTCCAGACTTTCATCGAATTTTTTGCTGACATAGCCACGCAAAACTTCGATGGCTTCGTTCAAACCATAGGTTTTTTTGTCATCCAATACTTCCCAAGATTTCATTCTTTTTGTCGTTTTCATATCTTATTCCTCCACCTTTACGCCCATAGAACGGCATTGTCCGGCCACGATTTTCGCCGCCGCATCAATGGTAGAGCAATTCAAGTCTGGCATTTTTCCTTCGGCAATTTTGCGAACTTCGGCCATTGGCAAAGTCCCAACAAAATCACGACCCGGCTTTTTAGAACCAGATTTTAAATTCAACGCTTTTTTAATAAAGTATGATACTGGTGGCAATTTCATAATAAATTCAAAACTGCGATCAGTATAAACTGTAATAATGACTGGAACAGGCATGCCTGCTTCCATATCCTTGGTTGCATCATTAAATTGTTTGCAGAATTCGGCGATATTAACGCCGTTCGCGCCCAAAATTGGGCCAATCGGAGGCGATGGATTCGCCTGTTTTGCAGGGGCAACAAGCTTTACAAGCCCCTTAAACTCTTTCTTTGCCATTTTTTTCTCCGTTAGTTAGAGTTTGCGGTCCGCAGTGGCTACTGCTTCCGCGTTTTTCCCTGTTTCCAGGATATGGTTTTCAGAACACTCCTAAACCATAAAAATCTTATATTTTCCAGGCTAGATAGTGACTTGAAATCTATTCAACCTGACCCAATCAATTCTTGTTCTGTTCATTATTTGCTTCTGAACTTCGAGAACCTTTTTTAATTCTGCCTTTTTTTCAGGCGCGGTGTAATCAACAACTTTACAACCTGGAACTTTTTTACCGCTAAAAATATCCCCTAATTCCTTTGTCATTTCCGATGATTGTTTTTCCGATTTTGGCATAATCATCACCTTTGCTGGCTTTTTTTAAACTTTTTCTACTTGGTTGAAATCCAAGCTTACGCTGGTTTCACGGCCAAACACCAAAACATTGACGACCATTTTCTGTTTTACATTATCAACTTCGGCCGCAACTCCATTAAAGTTCATGAAAGGACCATCAACAATGTGAATTTCTTGCCCAATTTCGTATTCAGATTCATCCAAGTTTGCCGAACCATCTTCCATCTGTTTCATCAGACGGCGGGCTTCATCTTCGCTAATTGCAACGGGTTTTTGCTTTTGCCCAAGAAACATAACGACCTGGGGATGCAATTTTACCAACGAGAAAGTTTCATTCGTCATCATCATCTGGACAACAATATATCCAGGAAAGAATTTTCTTTCCGTTTTGACACGTTTGCCACCCTTTACCTCGGACACTTCGCGCGTGGGCACCAGTATCTCACCGAATAAAGGATTTAACTTTCGCGTGTTTATTTGCTCGCGCAATTCACGCGCTACTTTATCCTCGCATCCTGTATGAACATTCACGACATACCAATTCATAATTGCTCCACTCAATTTGTTCTATGTGCAGATTGCACATTTTTCTAAAAAATCCATTCCACCAAAGTGTTTAATACACTATCGATGACAAAAAAGAACAACGCTGCAAGTCCAGAAAACACCAAAATCATTATAGTCGCGCGAACAACGGCGTCACGTGACGGCCATACAATTTTGAACCATTCTTGGCGGACTGCTTTGATGTAATCAAGAAATTTCTTCATACGTGTTCCAAACTTTTAACTGGTCGCTTGGCTTTTGGCGGACTTTTACACCCGTCACAGAAGCTTTTTGGCAGGGGCAGTAGGAATCGAACCCACACCAAAGGTTTTGGAGACCTCTATTCTACCGTTGAACTATGCCCCTAAAACTCTTGTTTCCCCAGCGCATGCGCCGCAGGACTCGTGCGAACTTTGCCCCAGTTTATCTTATTTTCGTTCGCGCACAATAACACATTCATTACCAAAATCAAGCGAAAAGTATTCTACCCTATTAGTTTTTTTAAGGCAAGAAGAAAATAGTTTTCAGATTTCATGATTCATATTTCAGATTACATGACGTATACTATTTTTCACTTGCGCAGCTGTGGGAAAATTTACTACAATCGCGCAAAGAAGGGAGAAATCTGAAGAAAATGGCACTTGTCACACCCAATGCTTTTACCGCGCGCATGATGTCTTTTGTGCTGGCCGCAGCAATCGCAACTGCTTTGGCCATGATTTTCGCAGTTTCCAACATGTTTCCATTGAACAGGACCCAGGTTTTCCTGCTGAACGCGCGCCGCGCCGAGGGTCAAATAATCGAAATTCAACAGCTGCCTGTAAATGACAAGACCATGATTGATTACAAGGAAAGCTTTATCAAAGAATATATTCGCGCCCGCAACGAAATAATGCCTGATGTAAATGTCATGCGGTACAAGTGGCGCAGCCCCGACGGCCCGGTTTATATCTGGTCATCGCGCGAGGTTTATGCCGGATTTGCAGCAACCCAGCTGTGGTCTGCGTTTATGCAGGATTCCCCGAACGTTCAGTTTTCATGCCCAGTAGAGTTTCAATCGCCTGCGATTGAGCCCCGCGGAAGCGACAGGTTCGCTGTCAAATTTAGATGGTTTTGTACATCAG
>CAYJAG010000015.1:0-13342 GCA_964368385.1 uncultured Muribaculaceae bacterium | reverse complement strand
TGAGTAATGTTTTGGCTGTTCAGAAAAATTTGTCCGTTTGATGCCTTTATCTGACCGGTGATACAATAGAACGCAGTTGTTTTTCCCGCACCATTAGGTCCCAACAGACCAACAGATTCGCCTTGGCGAACCTCCATAGAAATGTCGCGCAGCACTGTGCGTTTACCATAGTTTTTGGAAAGATGCTCTATCTTTAAAATACTTTGCTTCATAACTTTATCACCAATTCTTCGGTTAAGAGTTTATCCCCATTGCTGGAATCAACACGCACGTTGCCTGTCAATGTTATACTCTTTTTAATTTTATCATATTTGCCGCCGTTTGAGCGAATGTTATCTGTGATTGTCTGTCCGTCTGCGACCCTGGACATTTTTGCGCTGATGTTATCCAAAAAAACGAAATCAGGTGATTCATATTCCTGGCGCGCACTTTGGGCATGCATTGTAAATGGTTTGCCATTCTTATCTACGCCGGAAAATGAAGGATTTGTCATCTTGAATTGATTCCGCATTACATCCGACATGTTGATTCCAGAAATTGGCATCCATTGAAAATTTTTGGAAATCATAGATCCCGCAACCAATGCAGCAATCAGCACCAGCCCCCAGCCGGTGAATACAAACTGCCACAAGCGCTGAACGCGCCTGTGATTGCTGGAAATCAGAAAATTTCGCTTTGACCATTCCATCGCCATAATCCTATTGCAAAAGAGTTTGATTTGCAACTGGTTTTCTGTTAAAATAAGTCAAAGAGAGAATATGAAAAAATCAATAATGTTTTTTTGTTCATTGTTCGTTGCCCTTTGCGCTGTGTCCGAAGCGCGTGGTGCGATTGAAATTAAAAAGGCCGCACCAGCAACAGAACAAAAGCAAGCATCAAACGGATTAATGTCTGGGAACAGCCTGATTCCAACAGCTCTGGGACTGGTTGGGAATGTGATGGCATTAAACCAGCAACAATCCGCATTAAGCAAAGAATGTGAACCAACCGATGCCGAAGTAGCATTTGTTAAAAACTTGATGCAGGAATGGGCACGGGCAGGGGGCGCAGCGCCAAATTTTGCTGATCGTGTCCCGTGCGAATCCGGAAATAATTATTCTAACAGCGTTCGTTATTCATCTGATGGAATAAAGCCTTGCTTTAATGTATTCCAAGATGCCGGACAAATTTACGTAAATTATCCATATCCGGGCAAGGGATATAAACTGAAAGATTCGGCTGGCGAAAATACCGAAAAAAACAGGGCAATAATGTCGGACATGTACGAGATGTTCAGCGCAGTGGGTTTTGAAGATTCGGATTATTTGCCTGGCGAAGTCGCCCAAATTGCCCGTCTGAAAGAAAAAGCCATTGATTGTGCACCTGAAAAGTTAAGCGCAAAACAGCGGGAGCTTTGGGGTAATATGTTGGTGAAAACCGTTGGTGGATTGGGTCAAAATCAAAATACTGGCACGACTATGAGTCAGGTTGGTGCAATTATGCAAAGCAATGGCTCCAGCCCTCTTGGAACATTGGGTGGCACTATGAATGTTCTGACTGGATCGCTTCTTAATCAATAATTATTATTGTGCGCTAAGTATTAAAAATCTTGCGCGACCATAGGTTTTATCCTTCACAATTTTTAATTTTTCCGGTAATTGTTCCAGAATAAAATCTTTTTCTATTTCCCAAACCAAAACTGCGCCAGGCTTTGCAATCTGCGCAATTTTTTTAATAAACTCGGCCCCCAGTTTGGCTCCGGCATAGGGCGGATCGATAAAAATTAAATCTGCATGTGCCCCGAAATTTTCAATCCCGGAAATTGCATCTTGCTGGGAAATCGTTGCATTTGCTGTATCCAGCATTGCCAGATTTTTTCGTATTGTTTTGATGGACGCCGCATCAGTGTCTGTAAAAATTATTTTTGCATTTGGTGCGCGCGATAACCATTCTAAACCAAAGGCACCGCTGCCTGCGAATGCGTCCCAGACAACAGCCGGCAAAGTGCCATTCAGCATGTTAAACAAAGCCAGTCGTGCTTTATTTTGGGTAGGTCTGGCATTGGGGGGCAAATGTAATTTTTTGCCACGCCAACGTCCTGAAATAATTTGCAAATTCGAATCCATGCTATAAACTATAAAGCAAATGAATAAATTTATCAAAGAAACTTTAATACTGGCGCTTCGGGCCGCATCTCACGGCGATGTGCCTGTGGGCGCCGTGATAGTTCGCGATGGAAAAATTATTGCACGCGGTGAAAATCAGGTTCAATTAAAGCAAAATCCAACATTGCATGCGGAAATTGTTGCAATAAATAAAGCATGTAAAAAACTGGATGCAAAATTTTTAGATAATTGCGAAATTTATGTAAGCCTGGAGCCTTGCGCAATGTGCGCGACTGCAATTTCTTTTGCGCGAATCGGGCGCGTGATTTTTGCTGCAACCGATGAAAAAGGCGGTGGAATTATTCATGGCGCACGGGTTTATGAAAATCAAAAAAACCTGTACAAGCCAGCAGTTGTTCATGATTCAGAATTGTCAGGCGAATCGGCAGATTTATTAAAAAGCTTTTTCAAGAAATTGCGCAGTTAAATCAAACTTTTTCCGGTCATTTCTTTGGGCTGGGTAATTCCTAAAATCTTTAACATAGTCGGCGCAACGTCTGACAAACCACCGCTTTTTAATTTAACGTTTTTTATCCCTGCGATTACAAAAGGAACTTTATTATTTGTATGCGCGGTCCAGGGTGTATGCAATTTATCATTCCACATTTTTTCAGCGTTTCCATGATCGGCCGTTATTAAAATTGTTCCGCCCAGTTCCAAAACCGCAGGCACCAGTCGCGATAATTGTTTATCCAAAAATTCCATAGAACAAATTGCCGCGGCTTCATTTCCTGTATGTCCAACCATATCCCCGTTCGCATAGTTAATAATAACAACATCAAATGTTTTTAATCGCGGAAGCAAAGCATCGGTGATTTTTTTTGCTGACATTTCTGGCTGCAAATCAAAAGTTGCAACCTTTGGCGAAGGGATTAAAACCTTTTCTTCACGCGGAAAATCAATAGTTCTTTCTGCGTCAAAAAAGTAAGTAACATGATTGTATTTTTCAGTTTCAGCGATTCTTAGCTGGCTGAGTTTCGCCGCCGACAGCACATCTGCCAAAGTGTTTTTTATAGGCATATCCTGTAAAAGCGCGGGAATTTTTTTATCCAACCCTTCGCCGTATTTCGAAAAAGCCAGCATTTGCGCGCCTGTACCAATCAGCATTCGCAAAAGTTGACGCGCGCGATCGGAACGATAATTACAAAAAAGTATTCCGTCTTTTTTAGTAATTGGACATTTTTCAATTATAGTTGGCCGGATAAATTCATCCGATTCGCCGCGGGCGTATGCCGCGCGCAAAGCAGCCTCTATCCCAGGTGCAGACAGGTCTGATTTCGCATTTGCTATTGCATCAAATGCTGATTTAGTTCTGTCCAGATTTTGATTTCTGTCCATCGCGTAATAACGCCCGGACAATGTTGCAAAGCCCCAAGAATTATCATGTGGCAGCCCGCGCTGCAGTTTTTTTATGTATGTTTCAGCACTGCGCGGCGGCGTATCGCGGCCATCTGCAAAAAAATGTATACGGATTTTTAATTTTGCGTCCAATAAACGCCGCGCTATGAAAATAATTTCATTTATATCGGCGTGAATTTTTCCATCTGACATCAGTCCCATCAGATGAACAACCCCGCCGCGCTTTTTCATGTCGCGGATAAATTCAGCCAAAGGTCGATTTTTATCCCAATCTTGAATTTGGAATCTTTGCAGAAATTGATTTACTATCCGTCCGCTGCCGATTGTTATGTGTCCGACCTCGCTGTTTCCCATTGTTCCAGCTGGCAAACCAACCGCGGTTCCGCTGGCGCGCAAAGTTGTATTTGGCCAGTTGCGTTCCATTTTTCTAAAAAAGGGCATTTTTGCCATTGCAACTGCATTGTGTTTTTTCTGGGCGCTGATGCCCATTCCATCAAGTATGCAAAGCACAACAGGTTTCGTGTTCATATCAGACATTATATCATAAATATGCTTGATTGAATTTCATAATTTTTGTATAATCCGTCGGAAGGAAAATAATATGAAAAAAATTCTATCGCTATTGGGATTGATTGCAGTTGCTGCGTGCACTAATGGTGGCGGCTATAACAACGGCGAATATTACGATACGCCAACCGTTGATTATGTAGAGAGTTTGGACCTGGGTTCGGCGGATCAGCCGGATTCTTTCTTGAATCAGTTGGCAATGAATTACCGGTCTTATGCAATTTTTAATGCGCGTCAGTCGGGTTATCCAGATATAGGCGAAATGTTTGCGCAAAAAGCCATAGTTGCTTTTTCGGATGAAACACCGCTGCCAGAATCCCTGGGAAGTTGGGAAATCAATGATCAAAGTCTGGTTTTTGAATTATCCAGCGCTTGCCAAGAACTGGTCAATATGCTGAAAAATGACATGTCTGATTATTGTCCAGTAGAGGCTGCCGAAGCCCAGGCAAAATTTGATTGCTGGTTGACTGCATCGGCAAGCGGACAGGATTCTACCGCAAACGAGTGCCGCGCCAGATTCCATAGTGTGATGGAAGTTTTCCGAAGCGGCGGTCCGAAAGGCTGCGGAGCTAAACCATCTGTGTCATCTAAATCTGTAAGCTCTGTAAAGCCCGCGGCAGATCCCGAAATTGTTTATTATCCGGATCCTGTTGGAGTTTTGCCTGCGCAAATGCGTGCGCGCGAAGGAATTATTGTTGTGGTAAATCCGGAACCTGTGCCACCAATCGTTGTTAATCAGAACATTTATGGCGGCGACAAAACAATCGCTGGAAATTCTGAAGAAGAATCTGTATCTCGTCAAGAATTTATAGAGATGATGCAGATTATGCGCGAAGAAATTCGTGTTATTAATGATCGCTTGGACCAAAAAAAGTCAGAACGCACAGTCTTGAAGGTTCAGCAGATTCCATTAGAACCAAAGCAGCATGTGATGGAGGAAATATTCGAAGTTAATTTCGACTTTGATAAAGCGATTATAAAGCCTGAATACGAAGAAGTCATTCACAAATTGGCAAAGACTACCCAGGAAAATCGCAATGTAAAGGTTTCTGTGGTTGGACACACCGACACCACCGGTTCGCAAGATTACAATTATGCACTTGGTGGACGCAGGGCAAAGTCTGTGCGCGACATGCTGGTTAAATATGGTATCCCGTCAGACCAGATAGTTATTGTATCGTCTGGCAAAAATGACTTGAAAGTCTCGACCGGAGACCAGGTAAAGAATTCTGAAAACCGTCGTGCTCGTGTTATCAAAGAACAAAGATATATTGAACAGCCTGAAAAGACACACATAACCGCACTGGTAGAACAGCAGGGCTTTGACGTCGTAGAAGAATAAACTACTTGACGAATATATGTTTTTAGTATATGGTTCTTGTAAACAAAGAACGATCGGGTGAAGTTATGATAGAAAAAAATTCATCTTTGACCAATAAGGGAAAGGCTTTCCGGGGTGCCGGTAAGGCATTGGAAGTAGATTTGGTAAGCCGCATGATGGAAGCCGGTGCCAATTTTGGTAAAGGGCTGGTTGGCAAGGGCATTGGCGAATAAAACCCGTTGCGATGGGTGATGTTTTTTTGTGGAATTTTCAATTTTGTCCCCGCCAAAACGGGGATTTTTAATTGGCTGGTCACCAGCGGTTTTTGTGAAAACTTCTTGACTTTTTTACCTGTTTTCGCTATTATTAAACTATCACTGGGCGCGGATCTGCGCCAAATCTTCAAAGGAAATAATTATGCACGTGAATGAATTAAAGGCCAAAACGCCTCAGCAACTGCTGAAAATGGCCGAAGAATTGGGTATTGAAAATCCATCTCAGTTGAATGTTCAACAGCTGCGTTTTGCGGTTTTGCGCGTCATTTCGATGGATAAAAAAACAACACTTGTTGGCGATGGGGTTTTGGAACGCATGCAGGATGGCTTTGGTTTTTTGCGCGCGCCGGAATCAAACTATCTGGCCGGACCGGACGATTTGTATGTTTCTACTGCACTGATCAGAAAATATGGATTGAAAACGGGCGATTATGTCGAAGGTAAAATTGATGCACCCCAGAATGAATCCGAACGCTATTTTGCACTGGAAACCATTGAAAAGGTAAATAAAGACGCGCCAGAAAAATTAAAACACAGGGTTTCTTTTGACGATATGACCCCGTTGTATCCAGATAAAATACTGAAAATGGAAACCGAGATTGATAAAGACAAGGGTCGCGCTTTGTCTGCCCGTGTGATTGACTTAATCTCGCCGACTGGCAAGGGTCAGCGCTCGCTGATTGTTGCACCGCCCCGAACCGGAAAAACTGTTATGCTGCAAAACATCGCAAACAGCATTTCAACAAATTATCCTGATGTTACGCTGATAGTTCTGCTGATTGATGAACGTCCCGAGGAAGTTACAGATATGAAGCGCAGCGTCAATGGAGAAGTTATTTCCAGCACATTTGACGAGCCGGCCGCTCGCCACATCCAGGTTGCCGAAATGGTGATTGAAAAAGCAAAAAGATTGGTCGAAGCCGGGAAAGATGTCGTTATTCTGTTGGATTCGATTACTCGTCTGGGTCGCGCCTATAATACGGTTGTGCCGTCCAGCGGCAAGGTTTTGACCGGGGGTGTGGATGCCTATGCCTTGCAACGTCCAAAAAGATTCTTTGGTGCGGCGCGTAATATAGAAGAGGGCGGCAGTCTGACAATTATTGCGACAGCCTTGGTTGATACCGGCAGCAAGATGGATGAAGTTATTTTTGAAGAATTCAAGGGAACTGGCAACAGCGAAATCATCCTGGATCGCAAGCTGTCCGACAAGCGTTTATATCCTGCGATTGACATCAATCGAAGCGGAACTCGCAAGGAAGATTTGCTGGTTGGGAAAGACATTCTGTCTAAAATGTACATTTTGCGCCGGATTGTCAATCCTATGGGAACATTGGAAGCGATGGAATTCCTGTTGGACAAGCTGCGTTCTACCAAGACTAATGGTGACTTTTTCAGCTCTATGAATGCTTAATAAATGCTTAATTTTATTTCGGCGCGCTTTTGTGCGCCGAAATAACCAAAATTATCTGTATATTTTATCCGCCAAGGCGGATTTTTTGTTGACATATTCGTTTTTTGTAGATAAAATACAACACCGTTTAAATTAAAGGGGGTCGTGATGGCAAATACCAGAAAGAATTATTTTGTTGAATGTTTTTATGATTGCACGGTTTGGACACGTGGTAATGGCAGTGGAAACACGCTTGTTTTGAATGGTACCAGCCGCGACACAGTTATAAGATTGGCGCTGGGCAACTTGATTCGGGGTTCTTATGCCTATAGAATTGGCAAAAAGCCAACAAATGGCACTGAAGTAGCTTGGCAGACAAGAATAATCTATGCCGGCGAGGTCATGAGTCGCAAGGATTTGAAAGACAAAGCAACCGGTAATACAAAACTAATTGTAAAGACATTTGATGGTGGAATTTATCCCTTGCATAGCCGAGATACGGTCTTGGATGTTGTGGGAAATAAAATTTTCCCCAGAACAAGATAAAAAATCGCGCATTGCGCGATTTTTTTATAACTTTTTCAGGTTTAAGAAAGGTGGAATTAATATGAAAACAATAATAACTATGCTTTGCATGGCTGTTTTGGCCGCCATAGGCGCTTATTGGGCGGGACAGCGAGTTGGTGATGCTAAATGTCGTATGCAGGCTGCAAATTTATCAAATCAGACCACGCTGGCCATACAAAATGAAATCACAGAAACCAAAGGAAGAATAAATGCAGAAATTTTTAATACTGGCGTGTCTGACATTCGTCAGCAGTTGCGCAAGCATTGGACCATCAGGGATTAAACCGGCTGCTGTGCATGCAGCGCTGAAACAATCTTGTGAACCAATTTATGGTCGTGATTCAGATTGGTCTGTTATCAGTGATGATTTGGCTCTCAACATATACCGCCACAATCGAATGTGCCAAGAAAGGATTTAGGGATAGTTCTATTCCTCTACATGAGAAATCACGGCTTCGCCGGCAAGTTTAATTTTGTTCAGATAATCCTCATAACTGGTGCAATCCCGTGCAATGTCAGATCTGTACGAATCGCGCAAGTTGGACGCCATGTAAAAGCATCCACGCAGATGTTGAACGCAATACTCGTGCCCTATGGCAAAAGCGTTTTGCCCCCGCATATTGCTTGCTTCATCTGGCCACTCTATGTTCAGAGCAGAGTTCAATGAAGTCATGTCATTGGTGCCTGTGTATTGGTAAAAAGTATCCTGCCACAATTCTTCTAATTCCGCATTAGTCATGCCACTGCTGGGGATTCCACCATTTTTTATTATCATCAGTTGACGCAAAACTTCCTCGACCTGGGGGCGCAGGGTTGTTTCTATTCGTGCCAAGTCGGCCCCGCAATAGCAGCGGTTATAACTAGTGTTTTTGCGTTGGCAGTATCCATCCATGCAGGACTTGTAATCTGCCAGACATTGCGCAGCGCTGACCGAGTCTTGTGCCACAACATTTGATGTTTCTGTTGATGTTGTTCGTCCAGAACTGGATGTTGTGCTTGCGCGACTGGCGCGCGGTGCAACCTTTCTGTTTAATGAAATTGTTGGTGACACCGATACCCGTGCATTGGATACAAAAGCTTGCGATTGCGGCAATGCGACCCCGCTTCGTGCCACGCCTGCGCCGCGGGATACCACTTTGCGCTGCTGTACAGAAACATTTGCATTTGTTGCGCTTCTGGCAACTACCCGGCGACCCGTTGATGTGGCAGTATCAGAGTTTTGACGAACAAATTGCGACGTCGGCGTATTACCAGCGCCGGTTGCCGAACGCGAAAATGCAGAAGTTTGATCCGGTGAGTTGTCCGCGCCGTCCGACCTTAACGCCATGCGCATAGTGTCATTCATAAAGGGTTGTATAGTGTTATAAGTCGGCGGATAAATAAAATTACTGGGCACACTTGCTGAATTCGCGGGGTTTGCCGCAGTGATGATTGACACGCAGACAAAAAATCCGCAAATGTTTTCAGCAAAAATCTTATGCGTCCAAACCATTACTTAGCAGTTCCAATCCAGTATTTTTTTATCCATTTTGTCGGTCGAACATGGCGTAAACCAAACTTTGCCGTGTACCCATTCATGGCTTCTTCATTAATAGGTCGGCCATGAAAAACCACGATTTTTGCACCAGTCGGCAATTTAGGCGTAACAAACCAATTCATTGGGAACCGCAGCAAACAGCAATATTTGAAAGATCGAACCCAAGATTTACACATTGGGCAATCTGTGCCATTCCAAAAACTGAAAATTCCTTTTTTATGCATTTCGCGCGACATATAGGCCTGTTCGTGACGGACTTCGCGGCGAATTTGATCAAAATTTTTCTCGAAAAAGTCCAAAATGTCATAGTGTTTGCCTATTTCAAAGCGAAATACCGATGAGTTTCCGACAAAATCATCATGTGCTTTGTCGCGCGCAATAATAAATTTTCCGGGTTGGTTAAATAAATCATCAATGTTATCTATAATAACAACATCCAGATCCAAAAACAGCGCAGTTCCACGCAAATCACCAAGTTTTTTTGATAATAATCCCAGTTTTTTCCAGCCGCGTTCCGGTAAACCATTGCGTAATTTTACGGGTGGCAGCGGAAAAGTTTCAATACCCTTGTCCAAACCGGTCGAATCTTCGGTAAAGCACACAAATCTGTGGGGCAAGGTCATATTTTTTTCAACCATTTGATAAAGACGATTGATATATTCTTTGCTGAATTTTTCGCTACCATCTTCGCGTCGCCACCACATGCAAACAACATTCAAGTCTATTTTTGCATTGTTTATCGTTTTTTTGGCTGTTTTTACGGGCATTTTTGATTATTCCTTTTCTTCATTTCCCCCATTATAAAACATTGCAATTATTTTTTGCAAGAAGTATAGTTGTTGGGCAAAAGGTGAAAAAAATGGCTGAATTAAAACCGACTAAACCTTTATCAGGATTTATAGAACTGCTGCCCGCCCAGCAGCGGTTTGTTGATGATATAGTCGCGCGAATGCTTGAAAAATTGCGTATCGCGGGCTTTGAATACATAGATTTGCCGGCAATAGAACGGGCCGAGGTATTAACTGACGCTGAAGATTGGTCCGAAACCGCAACTCAGATGTTTTTGTTCCAAAAAGGCGATACAAAAATGGGCTTGCGTTATGATGGAACTGTTGGGCTGTCGCGTTTTGTGGCTGGAAATCTGAATGAACTGACTTTTCCGTGTCGTCTGACCCAGTATTCCAAACGATATCGCGGAGAGCGTCCACAAAAAGGTCGCTATCGTGAATTTTATCAACTGGATTTAGATATTTTGGGACTAGGTGGATTGTCTGTAAATTATGATGCAGAAATAGTCGCCACATTGGCATCAATTTACGATTCTATACCCGAAGTTGTTGGAAAATATGTCATAAATATAGGTTCCAGATCGTTCTGGAATGCGTTTGCAAAATACTTGAACTTATCCAAAGAACAGATTGATTCTTCGTTTGTTTTAATTGATAAGAAAAGCAAGTTGAGTGACACAGATTTCGCCACAGGGTTGCAAGAAGCAGTTGGCGAAACAAACGCAAAAAAAATTACCAATGTTTTTTCAGTTGGGTATAAAAATTTGGTTGGAAATACGAAAGAACTAGATGATGCTATCGCAGAATTTGATGGATTTATGTGTTTGCTTGATACAATGGGTATAAAGAGCGCGCGTTCAAATCTTTCCACAATGCGCGGATTGGGGTATTACGACGGGATTGTGTATGAAGCTGAATCGCTGGATTACCCGGAAATCGGCAGTATTGGCGGTGGCGGGCGATATGGAAACCTGGTTGGGAAATTTTCCAAGACCGCAATAATCGGAAGTGGCGCAGCAATCGGAACTAATCGCATGTTGATAACCGCACTTGAATCTGGCCGGATTGATTTATCAGAATATGAATCAAAAGCAGATGTTGCAGTACTGGTTATGGGTGAAAAACAAGTACCATTCGCAATGTCGGTACTGACCGACCTTCGTTCAGCTGAAATAATCGCAGTTCCGTATTTGAATGCCGAAAAAAAGTTTAAAAATCAGATGGAGTTTGCTGATAAAATAAAAAGCAAATTCAGCATAATAATTGGCGAAGATGAAGTAAAATCTAACACGCTTACTATTAAAGATATGGCGACCGGAAAACAACAAAATTTGTCGCTGGGTTCCATAATTGACATGTTAAAGATAGCAAAATGATAGAATCAAAACTGAAAGACATCCAAAAACGTGCAGCAGAAATAGAGTCCCGGATGAATTCCGGTGTTATATCTGGTGCAGAGCTTTCCAAGCTGTCAAAAGAGTATTCTCAGTTGTCTGAAATTTTGCCGATAGTTACGGAATATTTCCAGATTCAATCCGGAATTCAAGATGCAACGGAAATGTTGCGAGAGCCCGAGTTAAAATCTATGGCCGAAGAACAATTATCTGAATTCAAGAAGTTATTGCCAGATGTTGAACAAAAACTTCAAATTGCTTTATTACCCAAAGACGACGCTGACGATCACAGCGTTATTATGGAAATTCGCGCGGGCATAGGTGGCGAAGAGTCTGCTTTATTTGCTTTTGATTTGTTTCAACAATATAAATCTTATGCTTTACGTAATGGCTGGAAGATTGAAATCATAGAAGAAAATGCAACCAGTTTGCGTGGGTATAAAGAAATTGTCTTTAAGATTGATGGTCGCGGGGTTTATGCGCGTCTTAAATTCGAGTCCGGAATTCACCGCGTTCAGCGTGTGCCAGAAACCGAGGCATCTGGTCGCATTCATACCAGTGCCGCGTCTGTTGCGGTAATGCCCGAGGCCGAAGAAATTGATGTTGTGATAGAAGACAAAGATTTGCGGATAGATACTTATCGTTCCCAAGGGGCAGGTGGTCAGCATGTTAATAAAACAGATTCAGCTGTTCGTATTACGCATTTGCCAACAGGCGTAGTGGTAAGCAGTCAGAACGAGCGTTCGCAAATCCAAAACCGCGCTTTTTGTATGGATGTTTTGCGTTCAAGACTTTACGAAAAACAAAGACTTGAACAACAAAGTTCAAGTAATGCTTCAAGAAGATCTATGGTTGGTTCTGGCGATAGATCCGAGAAAATTCGCACCTATAATTTCCCCGAGCAACGGGTCACTGACCATCGTATAAAGCTGACTTTGTATAAACTGGAAGATATTTTGGCAGGCGGGGAAGGTCTGGATGAAATGATAGATGCGGTGATTGCAGCAGATCATTTAGAGCAACTGGCAAATCTGGGCGAAAAATAATAATAGATTGTATAATTATTTACACAACAAGCGCTTCATTTCCGATGTTGGCAGACGCTCTTGAATCCAGTTGTCGGTATCGTATCCTTTCCAGCCATTTGTCATACCATCATCAGTTCTGACCGTAGTGTTTACAATGTTTCTGTTAGTGTTTTTTATACTGGTATTATAAAACATTATTTCATCAATAACCCTGGAAAGGTATTCTTCAATCCTGAAATCCTCGGGCACTTTACCGCTTTGACAGAATTCTTGATATGTCATGCATTTGTTATCATTGTTTACGCGGGCAACATCATCCATATCACGGATAGCATAAGCAAACCCAAGTGCAAAGCACCAATGCGCATAACCCAAAAATTCACAAGTTGTATCCAATCTTCCGTTTGAAAGTCCGCCATCTTTTGGGGTTATTTGCCCGCTGAGTGTCGAGTCATGCCCAAAGAAAGCTACATATTTATTATATCTGTCTGCACAATTACTTTTGTCCCCGACATTTGAATTTTTAAGAAAGCTGATATATTCGGATTTTGTTTGAATTGGCTGTTCTTGCGTCTGCATATAAGCAGTTGTTCCAGTATATTCTGAATCTTCATTATTAATACGCGGGGATCCCCTGGGCTTCACCGGGGTGGCTCGCGGTGTGACCAGCGCACGCACCAGGGTGGACATATCCGAATACAAATCTGAATATACAGAATCCAACAGCCCAGCGGGTTCGGATTTTTGAGAAGAACCTCGGTAAGGCACAGGACCATTCTGCCGCGGCGAATAAGACCAAGCTGCAGCAGGTAAAAAAAGCAAGATTGTTAAAGTGTAAAGCCCGCGCAAAACTAGCCTTCTCTTTTTGTTAGATTTATTCTAACAGAAATAGGCGCTTTTTGGAAGTTGATTTTATAGATGCGGATAGTTTGCAAATTTAGGGCGTAAATAAAAAATAGCCCAAGAAAATTA
>CAYJAG010000014.1:2538-14177 GCA_964368385.1 uncultured Muribaculaceae bacterium | reverse complement strand
GCGCAAGATTATAAACCATCAATTATCAATTATCAATTATCAATTTTTATGCTATAATCCGATCATGAACCCAGGGTTTTTGTTTTCTGTGCTTGCCATTATCGCGATTATTGTCGCCTCGTCCTTTGGCCTGCATATTTTCCCCACCGCTCCGATTCACATTTTACCCGATTCGGTCGCTGATGCCGCGCTTTTCGTATGCCCAGCCGCCAGCGAAACTTTTGATGAAATTGCACGCCAGCTGTCCTATGCCAGAAACTCTTTGACCATTGTTTTCTTTTTTGTGTTCCTGATTTGGCTGGCAATGATTGGATGGTCTTTTTACCAGAATTTATTAAAGGACAAGTTTGATGAAAAAAGCTGGAAAAGCATTATATTTCTGGGGAAAATTCTATTTTGGATGACAATTATAATTACAATTTTAATGCATGCTCCGAACCATTATCGGCGCGTCAATTTGACTGGTGCAAATGGCGATTTTGTATTGTGTGAATCTAATGATCCAGCATCGCGGCCGGTTCACAGCGCGGCCGTCCATAGCGATCGGTAAAAATCCACTTGACTAAATTCCGCAGATTCCCTACGATTCGGACAAGCAGGAAGGAAAATCTGCCTGAAAACCAAAACTCTAAAAAGGAGAACCTTATGAATAAAATGGAACTGATTGAAGCCATCGCTAATGAGACCAACACGACCAAAGCGCTGACAAGCGAATTTTTGGACTCTTTCATCAAGACCGTAACAAAAGTTTTGAAGAAAAAGGGTGAAGTACGTTTGGTAGGATTCGGCACCTTTACAACTGCAAAGCGTAAAGCAACCACAGGCCGCAATCCACAGACTGGCGCTGCTATCAAAATCCCAGCGTCCACTCAGCCTAAATTCAAAGCTGGTAAAGCTTTGAAAGATGCTCTGAATTAATAAGGGTGTTCAGTCGGATAAAATCCCGCTTGCGCGGGATTTTATTTTGCACTATACTTTGATTGTCAAACCAAAAGGAAGGTAAAATGGCACCAAAAAAACAAATCAAACGCGCTGCCCCTGTGGCAAAATCTGCCCCTGTTGCAGCAGCGACATCATGTAATTTGGGTGGGGGCTGCGGATGCGGCTGCCATTGCGGATTTATGAAAAAACTGATTATCATGTTGCTGGTGTTTGCAGCGGGCTTTGCAACATGCCACTTTATGTGCATGAAGCCAGGCTTTCATGGATTTCACCATGCAAAGCGCATGCCCCAGGAAATGTTCGTAAATGGATGCTTGGACACTGCCAAGATACAAAACGAAAGAATGCTGCAAAAAGTAGCCACTGCTGATAAAGACGCAGATGGTTGCATTACCATGGAAGAAATGGATGCACATCGTGCGGAAATGCGCGGCGAACCAGAAATGCGTGGTAATCCAGATATGGCACCACAACCAGAAATGCCAGCCAAACCAATGATGCGTAAATAAATCATCATTTATAAAAAGCCCGCCGAATGGCGGGTTTTTTATTCAGTGATTTTCTTATTTTGCGCCACCCCAGAATTTCCATCCTGGTTTCTTGTCGCCATCATCACGACGTGGGCCACGATTTCCACTAAAGCCACCTTCGCGAGGACCGCGACTTGGACGACCACCAAAGCCGCCTTCGCGATCATTACCATGGAATGAGGAACGACGTTCTTGGAACTTTTTCGCCGATTCTTCATCGCGCTGTATCAGTTTCAGGGTAGTGACAGATAATTTTCCGTTTCTGACTTCGTCATCAAATTCTACAACATCATTTTCATTCAAAAACCGAATGTCCGCTTCTTTTAATGCGGACGAATGAACGAACACATCTTCTTTGTTACCGGTTTCATTGGCAGTGTCTGGGGAAATAAACCCAAAGCACTTTTTACCGTTATACCATTTTACTTTTCCTTGACGCATAATTTAACCTTTCGTTTATGCTTGTTCTGACGCAGCGAAGCCACGTCCCGTTGATTGTGCTACACTTTTTCCACCAAAGCAAGAAAAATATAAAATAGGAAAAAATGTTTAAGCTTTCTTTTTATACGCCAAAACCAATGGTTCTAACTTGTCAATATGCCCTTTATCTATCAATTTTTTTGGTATTTTAATGCTGTTGTTTTGTCCTGCCGCCATTTTGGGCAATTCTTCATCGTTTTTAGCATTTATGATTTTATCCAGAAAAACCGATGCCATTTCCATAACACCGGGCAAGATGAATGTTATTGTGTCGCCTTGTTTTATCTCGTTCCGCAATTCCATAATTAAGCTGTCGTCTGTAGCGCCCGTTATCACACCCACTGCTTGATAGTCAGAATTTGACCGCGTGGTTTCAAAATTATGCGCATCCGCCGTCAGTTTCCCGTAAAAGAAAGCGTCTGTATAACCCCTGGTTTCCAAGATGTTCAGGTCATCCATAAACGGCGCAGGGTCAAAATCTTTTGGATTATTAAAATACGAATCAATCGCATTTCGGTATGCACGAACTACACTGCCTACATAATACTCGCTGCGGTTGCGACCCTCTATCTTTAACGAATCCGCGCCGCTTTTCAGAATTTCTGCCAAATGCGGCATCAGGCATAAATCTTTTGAGTTCAGAATGTATGCGCCGCGATCATCTTCGTCCAGCCCCATTTCCAAACCACTTTCTTTTTCACGCAGAACAACATCGTATTTCCAGCGGCAAAGTTGCGCGCACGCCCCGCGGTTTGACGGACGTCCCGTTATAAAGTTCGACAGCAGGCAACGCCCTGAATAGCTCATACACATTGCGCCATGAACAAAGATTTCCAAACCAACATCTGGACATTTTTTACGGATTTGCTTGAACTCGTCATGCGATACTTCGCGCGCCAAGACGCACAATCCTGCGCCCGCGTTTTGCCAAAACTTAATCGTATTTGCCGAACAAATGTTCGCCTGGGTTGAAATATGAATCGTCATATTCGGAAAATTTTCGCGAACCCACATTAAAACCCCGGGATCGGATATTATCAAGGCATCCGGTTTCAAGTATTCTATTGTTTCTTTGACCCTGGGCAACAAATCATAATCATTGTCGTGCGCGAATAAATTAAATGCCAAATATACCTTTTTACCATGCGAATGGGCAAATTCAATCCCTTGCTTCATCTCTTCGGTTGTAATTTTTGCGCGCGCGCGCATTGAAAAGCCTGGAAGTCCGGCATAAACAGCATCTGCGCCATATAAAATCGCGGTTTTTAATCCATCCAACGTTCCCGCTGGCGCCAAAAGTTCTGGTATTTTTTTCATATTTTATATTTTTAACCGATATTTATACATTCGCAACATAAATTTTATAAAAAACCACCGCTAAAGCAGTGGTTTTTTATCAACTATTTATAAATCATATTATCTGACAACTTGTTTTTTTGACCAAAAATTGTTTTTTCTATCAAAATCAGTCATAAAAAGGTTATTCCAAATTAAAACTACTGCGGAAGTATCTGCTTTATCTTTAACGAGTTGCAGTATTTTCTGCATTCTTAAACTATCTATCTTCCCATCCAATGATATCTTCATTATCAAATTTTTTACTTCTAAATCGCGTTCAGGACTGATTTTACTATTGTCCGTATTATATTTTTTATTTGCAGTTTCAAGAGAATTAAAAATAAACTCTGCTATTTTATCATTTGACATCTTTTTAAAATTTAAATCTTTAAGGTTTTCAACCCGTTCCTCCGACTTTCTAAATAATTTTTTTAACATTGCGCTTCTCCGTATTAGTACTATACCTGTCATTGTACAAAAAAACATACCCAAAGTCAAATAATTTTAGGCTTGAAATCCAAAAACAAAAAGGTTAAAGTGAGGGCTGCGCCGGATTAGCTCAGCTGGTAGAGCATCTGATTTGTAATCAGAGGGTCGTTGGTTCGAATCCGACATCCGGCACCAGATTTTTTAATTTCAAGATAACATTTCCAAAAGTTTTGCAGCGGCCGTGGCGGTCGCTTCTTTTTTAGATGCGCCCTGGCCTGATGCCTTTTTACCAAGTGCAGACACATTAACATTAAACACTGGGCTGTGCGATTTGCCAACTTCATCAACAAACTCATACTCGGGCAATGCGCCCGCGCCATTTTTCTGAACAAATTCTTGCAGTGCTGTTTTCGCATCTTTGGGCGGAAGCACATCGCGCGCCGCAATCGGACGCCAGATTTCTTGGATTTCGGCGCACGCTGCATAAAAACCGCCGTCCAAGAAAATCGCGCCCAGAACGGACTCCATCGCATTAGCCGCGATATGATTCATTTTGCCCGCAGTCATGTGCCCATGGCGGATTTTTTGTATAAAGCCAAATTCTTTTGCCACCACCGCCAATGTGTCGGTCGAAACCAAAACTGCATGCCGGCGCGCCAAATCACCTTCGGATTCGTTTGGAAACATTTCGTAAAGCATCGCAGCAACAGCCAGACCCAGAACCCGGTCACCGATAAACTCCAAGCGTTCGTTGTTATTTACAGCGTCCGCCCCGGATTGCGTCAACGCCAGGTCAAACAGCTTTGTATCTTTGAATTTGTATTTTAGTTTTGTCATTTTATGCCCCATATTTTCCGCGCCGTATTGGACGATAGGAAATTGCCTCGGCCAAATCCTGTGTTTCTACTTTATCACTTCCGCGCAAATCTGCAATCGTTCTTGCTATTCTTTTTATTCGTTGATACCCGCGCGCAGACATGCCCATTTTTTCAGCAGCCATGTTCAGAAATTCTGTTTGATCATCGGTCAAGGCAAGCGCAGCGTCCAGCTCTTTTCCGTCCAGATGCGCGTTCATTTTTCCGGCGCGCGCAATCTGTCTGTCGCGCGCGGCAACCACCCGCAAACGAACCACTGCGCTGGTTTCTTCGGGTTGCTTGTTGTTTGTCATTTCCCACGGATTTACAGCATCCACATCAACGTGCAAGTCTATGCGATCCAAAAGCGGGCCGCTGATTTTATTTTGATATGCCTCGGCGCAACGCGGTGCCTTGGAACATGACAGCGCTGCATTGCCCAAGTGTCCACAAGGGCATGGATTCATCGCTGCAATCAACTGGAACTGGGCGGGGTAAGTCGTTGTTTTCTTTGCCCGCGAAATCATAATTTTTCCATTTTCCATTGGCTGTCGCAAGATTTCCAGCGTCGCGCGTTGGAACTCGGGCAATTCGTCCAAAAACAAAATCCCCGCATGCGCCAATGAAATTTCCCCAGGTTTTGCGTCCGTGCCGCCGCCCGCCAACGAAACTGCACTGGCCGTATGATGAACCGCGCGGAATGGGCGCGTTGATACCAGACTTTGCTCGTTCAACTGACCTGCGACTGAATAAATCATGGACGCTTGTAAAATTTCATCGGGTGTCATTTCTGGCAAAATCCCAGGAAGTCGTGACGCCAGCATGGTTTTACCAGATCCGGGCGGTCCCACCATCAGCATTGCATGCCCGCCGGCCGCTGCAATTTCCAGCGCACGCTTTGCCGCAGCCTGACCATGGACCTCTGCAAAATCGCCACACTTTGCTGTTGCTTCACGTGGCAACCCCATGTCCGGAACTGGCAGAATTTGCGTTCCCTTGAAATGATTTATCAAGTCCAAAATATGCGCAGGCGCCAATATATCAGTGTGTCCGGCCCAACGCGCCTCGGCCCCATTTTTCGCCGGACAAATAATCCCTATGTCATTCTTATTTGCCCAAACACTGGCTGGCAAAACCCCATTCGTTTTTTGGATTGCGCCGTTCAGTCCAATCTCGCCCATAATTACATATTTTGACAGCGCATCTTCTGGCAGAATTCCCATCGCACACAATATGCCGCACAAAATCGGCAAGTCAAAATGTGCGCCGGTTTTTTCAATATCGCTGGGCGCCAGATTTATCGTCAGCTTTTTATTCGGCAAAGAAACATTCAGCGACGCCAATGCATTTTTGACCCGCATTTGCGATTCCTTGACCGCACGATCAGGCAGCCCGATAAGGAAGAAATTCTGCTCGGACATGCCGGCGGTCATTTGGACCTGGACTTCTATCCTTGTCGCTTCTAATCCATTGAAAATTAAAGAGTTCAGTGAAATCATACCTGAAATAATAAAGCTTGCGCGCATTTAATTCAAGGTCTAAAATGCCCGCGGACAAAAGAGAATTAAAATGGCAAAAAAATACCGCAGCACTACCAGTGAATGGATTAATACTTTATTTTGGGCGGGTCTTATCGCTATCGTTTTCCGCAGTTTTCTGTTAGAGCCTTTTAACATCCCGTCTGGCAGTATGATTCCAACCTTGCATGTGGGTGATCATATCTTTATCCAAAAATGGTCCTATGGTTATTCCAGATATTCTTTTCCTTTTGGTTCATGGCATATGTGGGATGGACGCTTTCTGTCATCAGAACCCAAAATGGGCGATGTAGTGGTTTTCCGCAATCCTGCAAACGAATCTTTGGATTATGTAAAGCGACTGATTGGAACGCCTGGCGATTCTGTCCAGATGATTTCTGGACGGCTGTATATCAATGGCAAACAGGTAGAGCGCGAAAACCCGCAAAGATACATCATAGCGCACCTGCCAAAAGAAATCCGCAGTGTGGGATTTTATAAAGACAACATTGCCATCAAAGGCAATCAGTTGTTCGTTGATAACGCGCCTGCGAACTTTAATTATACTATCGAGTATAAAACCCGCGCTGAATGCATGGTTTCACCTATTTGCATGAATGGCGGAATTGACGAGCTGACCGAATGGACCGAAATTTTGCCAAACGGGGTTCATCATAAAATTATAGAGCGCAGCGACAACGACCAGTATGATAATACTCCGTTATACAAAATTCCCGAAGGACACTTCTTTATGATGGGTGATGACCGCGATTGGTCAGCAGACAGCCGCGCCAGTGTAGGTATGGTTCCGCGTGATAATATAATGGGTCAGGTTTGGTTCGTGTGGTATTCGCACAATTACTATTCCCCATTATTGTTTGCTTGGGATTGGGGCAACAAAATTCGTTGGGATAGATTGGGATTGGGGATTAAATAAAAAACGCGCCAATGGCGCGTTTTTTAGAACTCAAATCGTATTCCAACGGTTGCCGCGCCATAAAGCATATTTTCTGTGCTGAAAATGTCTTTGGATTTGGCACCGGTTTCCGCATCGGCCGCCGCAGAATTATTCAGCGCCCATTTAACCTTTGGCAAATATATCACCCTTAACCCAAAATCCAAAAATACATTCGTGTCCAACCCATACGAAAAACCCAATCCGCCCAGCGCAGCCAAATTTTGCGATGAAGTTTCAGTTGTATAAAAATTCAGAATCCCACCAATATCAACACCAAAATCTTGCATTGATGCCTGACCAGACAGGTCACCATAAAGATCAGTAACATTCAAGACCGTCGTAGTATCCGCATATCCCGCCCCAATACCAATATACGGAATAAATGTCCGCAAGGGTTTTTGCGCGCCGTCAAAAAAATCATAATATGCCATCGCGGAAAAGATATCTGTCGCAATAGTTGATTGCACACCTGTTGATTCTATTTCCAATAAAGAACCCTGGGTGGATTCCAATACACCACTGAACATGGGTGATTGATTGTAATCAGATTTGGCAATATGATCCCATGCAGCTTCCAGTCGCCATTGTGGAGTATACGGCAAAACCCAACCGATTCCCGCGCCACCAGCAAATGAAAAGCTTCCGAATTTTTCTTTCGCTGACAACTTGCCTATATCAACCTGCCCCAGATTTTGATAGCCCGCTGTCGCGCATGCCGCCGCGCCGCCACAATAACTTTCCGTCATAACGCCGATTGTTTCATCATACCAGTATGGTTCTGGGACCAATGTACCCAAATCATTGCTGATTTTGGCCGTGCCAAATACACCACCGCCACGCACACTGATTGTAACGCGACTGCCGTCGTCCCCGTAATAACCCCCAGGGGCAGAGTATTCCCAGTTAGCATACGCCGCAGCGCCGCAAAGAGTAAAAATTAAAGTGCAAAGAGCGATTTTTGTTTTCATGAAACAAATTATATCATAAATAAACCGCCTGACAAAGTCGTTTATTTTGCCACATCCCTAAAAATCTCGGCCGGAATCGTGCCTCCGGTGATTTTGCTGTTCATGGGTGAATTGTCATCATTACCAATCCAGACGCCAATCACATAGTCATCAGTTGCACCGATAAACCAAGCATCCCGATTATCATTACTGGTTCCAGTTTTTCCACCCAGAACGCCCGGCGCCGCGGCACGGGTTCCCGTTCCACCAGGCTGCAAGACCGCACCCAGCATTTGCTGCATTTGTGATGCAACATTAAAATCCAATAATTGGTCTGGCTCGGACGGGTCATGCCGGTAAAGCAATTTTCCCGATGGAGTAATGATTTTTTCTATGGCATATGGTCTGGCGCTGAGCCCGCCATTCCAAATAACCACATTCATCGCAGTTAAATCCAACAGCGACATCTCGCATGCACCCAGAACCGTAGAGTACTCGCGCCGCATTTTCGCACCGACCCCCAATCTTCCCGCCATTTTCATCACTGAATCAATACCGAATTCTTCGGTCAATTTCAATGGAACAGAGTTCAGACTTTTTGCAAACGCCGTTGTCAAAGTTATATCACCATAGTATTTTTCATTATAATTTTTTGGCTTGTAATCGCCAATCTCGAATCTGGAATCATTCACAATGTCATCTGGGGTCATACCATTTTCCAATGCCACTAAATAAACCACGGGCTTGAATGCGCTGCCGGGCTGGCGCGGCGCCAATGCGCGATTGAATTGCGATTCTTGATAGTCAGTTCCGCCAACCATCGCGCGAATTGCACCATCGCGCTGCATTACAACAACAGCGCCTTGGGCATCCCCAACATTACGTCCCAGCACGGCTGCCGCATGTTCGTGCATATCTTGATCAAGCGTTGTATAAACCAACAGGTCGTTGTCAATTTCTTCGCCCAATCGTGATGCTATTTCATCTGCAACAAAATCTGTCCAATACCTGAATATATTTGTGTCCGGCGCTGGCGTCACGCCATACAGCTGCGCCGCAGCATCGCGCGCGGCGTCCAGCGAGATATATTTTTGCCGCACCATTTCTTTTAAAATTAACTGCGCACGCGCAATGTTTTTTTCAGGATTTCTTACAGGGCTGTAGGCTGTTGGGGCCTTTAACATCGCAGCAATTTGAACCGATTCAGCCAGCGTCAATTCGTTTGCCGGTTTTTGGAATAATTCGCGTGCAGCGGCATCAATGCCGCGCATTCCGCGAACCAATGACACTCTGTTCATATACAAATCCAAAATCTGTTGCTTGGAAAACTTGTTTTCCAGCCAGTATGACAGTAACAATTCCTGGACCTTGCGCTTTATAGTTCGCTGAGGAGAAAGAAAGATATTTTTTGCCGCCTGCTGGGTCAGACTGCTGCCGCCGGCTGCAATTCCACCCGCCCGTAAATTCGTAATCATCGCACGCGTCATGCCGCGATAATCAACCGCGCCGTGCGCAAAAAATCGTTTGTCTTCTATCGCGATTATTGTCTGCCAAACATGCGGAGGAAGGGTTTCCACAGACACGGGCGCGCCCATGATTTTATTCATACTGCGAATTTCATAACCATTTTTATCAATAAAGCTTATCGTGGGGGCACGTGTTTCGCGCAGCATCGAATCCAATGAAGGCATCTGCAAAAAAACAATCAAAACATAAAATGCAATCGCAACCACGGCCAAAATAATCGCGCACAAAAACCAAGCCAGCAGTCGCCATTTCCAGGAAACTGACGGACTTTCTTCTTTATTTCTTGATTGCATTCTCAAATTCATCTTCATCCCAAACCATGACGCCCAATCGCTGGGCATCGCTTAGCTTGCTGCCGGCATCAGCCCCTGCAATAACTATATCCGTTTTTGCGCTGACACTGGATTGCACTTTCGCACCCATGCTTTCCAAAATCTCTTTTGCCGCGTCCCGAGTGTGCCGCAACAAAGTCCCAGTCAAAACTATTTTCTTATCAAACAAGGCCGAAGACTTGTTTTCCACAACAATCGGATTTTTTATCGTCAAATAATTTAACAAATCATTCAACGCAGCAATCGTTCTTTCATCGCTGAAAAATTCAACAATCTCTTTTGCCATTACTTCGCCAATGCCTGAAATTTCTTGCAATTTTTCTGGTGTGGTTGTGCGCAATGCGTCAAGCGTTCCGAATTCGCGCGCCAGCAATTTCGCCGTTGCTTCGCCAACTTCTGGAATCCCCAGTGCAAATAAAAGTCTGTTCAGGTCAATGTTTGCCCTGTTTCGTATTGCCGCATCCAAATTAGAAACTGATTTGTCCCCGTACCCATCCATTACGCGCAATTCCGTGCCATGCAATTCTATCAGACGCCAGATGTCTGCAGGGGATTTTATCCACCCCAGCTCTACAAACTTTTCAATTTGTTTTGTTCCCAGCCCTTCTATATCAAAACCTTTGCGTGATACAAAGTGTTCCAATTCTTTTGCCACCTGGGCCGGGCAAGACAATGAATTTACGCATCGGCGTGCGACCTTGTCCGCTTCTTGAACAACTGCGCCGCCGCATACGGGACACACATTTGGGAACTGAAATGGCTGGCTGTTTTTTGTGTGCTCTATAACCTCTACCACTTGGGGGATTACATCGCCAGCGCGCTGAATAATTACTTTATCCCCCACACGAAAATCTTTGCGAATAATTTCATCAGCGTTATGAAGCGTTGCGCGCGACACCAAAACACCACCAATGTTTATCGGTTCCAGTTCCGCAACCGGGGTTAAAACGCCCGTTCGTCCGACTTGAATTGTAATGTCGCGCAAAGTCGTAACCCCGCGCGCCGCTGGAAATTTATAGGCAATTTCCCAACGCGGAGAATTTGCGGTTGAACCCAATTCTTCTTGGGTTTTAATGTCATTGATTTTGATAACCAAACCATCAATGTCAAATGGAATGTCTGTGCGAATTTCCATTATGTGATTATAATGCGCCTGGATTTCATCCAAAGCGACAGCCCCTGCGCACCACTTACGCGTGGTCTGAAAGCCCCAAATTTCAAGCAACTGGAAAAATTCGCTTTGCGTTTTCCAATTTCTTTCAGATGCCCCACCCCAAGTGTATGCGAACGCATGAAGACGACGACGCGCCGTAACCGATGGATCCAGCTGACGCAAAGATCCCGCCGCAGCATTACGCGGATTTGCAAAAACTTTTGTTCCCGCCGCGACAGCTTCCTCATTCAATCGGAAAAAGTCTGCCCGCGACAAATAAACTTCGCCGCGGATTTCAATGTCCCGCGCGAATGGAATTTTTTGCGGAATGTCGGAAATTGTTTTTATGTTTTCTGTAATGTCTTCGCCAACCGAGCCATTACCACGGGTCAGCGCGCGCACCAGAATCCCATTTTCATAACGGGCAGAAAACGACAGACCATCTACCTTGGGCTCGATAAAAACCTGCCTTGGATTTTTTTTGAACCAATCGGCAACTTCTTCTTCACTGAACACATCGCTGATGGACAACATTGGAATGGCATGTGAATAATTTTTGAATTCCTTGCTAGGAGCAGCGCCGACGCTTTGCGTTGCGCCGCCACCATTTGCGGTCAGTTCTGGAAATTGCG
>CAYJAG010000014.1:0-2438 GCA_964368385.1 uncultured Muribaculaceae bacterium | reverse complement strand
GCGCCGACGCTTTGCGTTGCGCCGCCACCATTTGCGGTCAGTTCTGGAAATTGCGCTTCCAAATCCCGCGCGCGATGTTTTGCCGCGTCATAGGTTGCGTCATCGACAACCGGCGCATCATTTTGATGATACGCCGTGTCCCATGCGCGCAGTTTTTTAATCAACGCGTCATATTCAGTTTTTGTAAAAAGATCAATTTTGTTATTCAGATGCCAGGCCTTTTAATAAAACTTCTTTCAGATCGTTCGGTATCATTCCCGTGCTGGAATAACCGCAGTCCACATGGTGAACTTCGCCTGTTACCGCGCTGGACAAATCACTGAACAAGTACGCCGCTGCGCCCGCTACATCGTCCAAAGTCATGTTTCGACGCAGTGGGGTCATTTTCGCATTCAAATCCAAGATTGATGAAAATCCGCCAACACCGCTGGATGCCAATGTTCTGATTGGACCCGCCGAAATCGCATTGACGCGGATTCCATCCCGACCCAAATCCGCCGCCAGATACCGAACAGATGCGTCCAAAGCGCTTTTTGCAACACCCATAACATTATAATTCGGGATTGATTTTTCCCCACCCAAGTATGTCAACGTCACTATGCTGCCGCCTTTCTTCATCAATGCGCTTGCGCGGCGCGTCAAATCAACCAGCGAATAGGCAGAAATGTCCATAGTGTTCTTGAAGTTAGCGCGCGAAGTATCGGCATAGCGACCTGTCAATTCGTCCTTGTCCGAAAACGCAATAGCGTGCAACATTCCGTCCAGATGGCCCCATTCTTTTTCAATTTTGGCAAACAAGTCGTCCATTTGCTGGTCATTTTGGACATCACACGGCATAACAAATTTTTCCGCACCGATGGATTCCGCCAGCGGCCGAACGCGTTTTTCCATGCGCTCGTGACCAAAGGGCATAGCGATTTCAGCGCCCATTTCGTGTGCCTTTTTGGCGATTGCCCAAGCCATCGACATATCGTTAGCAACGCCACAAATCAGTATTTTCTTACCTTTCAAAAGTTCCATTATATCTTCCTTTATTTTCTAATTATTGGACAGCCAGATTCTAGCATTTGGGAAAAAATGATGCAACTTATTAAAAAAGGGCTTGAAATGGGAAAAAAAATGGTATAAACTTCGCACGCTTTGGAGACATAGCTCAGTTGGTAGAGCAAATGACTTTTAATCATTGGGTCAAGGGTTCGAATCCCTTTGTCTCCACCATTCTTTTTTCTGACGGAATATAAGAGTGGTAAAAGCCAAGTTTATTCGGGCATAGTTCAGTCGGTAGAACAACGGACTGTTAATCCGTATGTCGCTGGTTCGAGTCCAGCTGCCCGAGCCAAAAATTTAAACCACCCTTGCGGTGGTTTTAATTTTTGTATTGTGTTTCTGGACGAGAACCAGCTGGTTCGACAATGAGTCAGCGAGTCGCAAGGCGAGCGCAGCGAACGCAAGTTCGCGGGAACAAATGCCGCGCAGGTGCAACGCACCGAGCATGTCCAGCTGCCCGAGCCACTTTATAAAACACGCCCCTATCGGGCGTTTTTTATTGAAATGTGGATATATTGTTTTATAATCGTGCCGAGTGAGAGGCTTTGTAGGGTAAAAAGGATTATACAAATGCGTAATTTCTACAATGATTTTAATGGGATTCCTCCATATGGCCTTAATGGATTAAGTAATAAGCAACTGATTCCCACACATAAAAAATCTGAATTAAAAGACAAATTATTCGAAAATAAATACATCGGAAAAATGGATAAATATTTCATATTTGCGTCGGCTGGGTATGCTATTGATGGAAATTCTGTTGAATTATCGTACGACAATCGTCCTTGGTGGGAAGGCGGCGGCGGAAAACCTTCTGAAATAATACAGAACTATATTATACTGATTTCTTATAGGGTTAAAATAGCGGGCACAAATGTATATTCAGATTGGACCCAACATTTCGGTAGCGATGCACAATTCTTTAACAATCTAGGGCATTGTATGCGCCAAGCGGATAAACGTTATGCTTTACAGAAAAAGCAGAGCAACTGGCGCTGATAAAATTATCCGGATTCTTAGTCCGACAATGATATGAATACAAAGCTAGTTATTAAAAACCCCGCCGAATGGCGGGGTTTTTTCAAGAATTAAACTTTATGCAAGTTTGATGTTCTTGGCAGACTTGCGTCCTTTGTCTTCTGATATATCAAACGTAACCGCTTGATTGTCAGCCAAAGATTTCAATCCTGAATTTTCAAGATCTGAAATATGCACAAATACATCTTCTTTTCCTGTTTCTGGTTTGATAAAGCCGAAGCCTTTCTGGGTGTTAAACCATTTTACATTTCCGTTCATAATTTTTCCTTTTATTAACAGATTCTTCTGTAAAAATTACAGAAGTAGCGAAGATTTTGTTTCTTTAAACATTTTTAGAAAATCTTGCTTTTATG
>CAYJAG010000013.1:2610-15677 GCA_964368385.1 uncultured Muribaculaceae bacterium | reverse complement strand
GTAATTCTTGGAATAACGCATTAGTATCAATAACTTATAAACAAATCATTACTTGCGGTGGTGGGCTGCCCGGTTATCTTATTACAGGTCAGACCGCTTACCGACGGCGTCCATGTATCAACGCCAGATGTCCCATAAACACACGTACCACCAACTATATTATAAGACGCCGTTGCATAATTTTCAGTCGCATCAGGGGTCAGATACAATCCTGTTGATGTATTCAGTATCATCAACTTCCCGCTGCAAATCGCCTTGTCCCCATTCGGGAAATTGCCACTTGCGGTTCCAGACGTATTCCAATTTACACTACCCCCGACACATACCAGATGATTCGGGCTGGATCCCGGCGGTGACGTCACTGGTATCGCAGTTATGAATTCTGCAATATTAGTAGTGCCGTCTGTGCATACGTGTGGACTTGCACCCAAGCCCGATGGCGTGTCAAAGTTAAACCCGGTCATCGTAGCAGAAGAACCCATGCAGCAATTTCCAAACTCGTCCTTTTGCGCCGTTGTGCAGCAATTCGTCCAATTTGAATTATCCCAGTTGCCAGTGATGTCGTACCCGACCAATGAGCTGCCCACGACATTAAACCTGTTGTGTGGCGTCGGCGTCATCGGACAATACGACATGTCGCTGGCCAACAGCGATGGCAACGCGCAACCTTGATTAGAAACAATTTCGCCTGGGTTACACGCCGTTCCATTACATGATGAATTTGTGTTTGACGCAAACCATGCCAGCAAACTGCTGCTTTGACGCCCAGATTGCAAAATAGTTCCGCTGCCGCCGGCGGGATTATCAGTACAATTTCCCCAAATACGCTCGGTAATACGGCACAAGTCCGTAGTATTGTTGCTGCCTTGGTTGCACCACAGATGCAATCCTGTTGGGTTTCCAACACTGGTACTTAATGCCCCGCGAGTATAAATTGTATAAGATGTTCCCAATGTATCTAAGAAACTTTCGATTGTATTTCCGGTTGTTGTATCCAATGTTCCGAATCGGCCCGTATCGGTCATGATTTTGGAAATTGATGTTGTGCCTGTTGATGCCACGCAATTACTGACTTCGTCCCAACATGGATTGCTGGCGTTATGATTCAAGATGTTTGTACGCATGATTGCTGTTTGCGACTGGCACAGGCCAAACTTGGATTCCAAATTCATGCAGTTGCGAATGATGCAGTTCTTGCCGACTTCGGTACATGTTGTAACTATCTGATCCAAAGTTTTGGTTGTTGTTATGTTGCCAATCGCATCGCCCCAGGACGAATCGGTTCCAACATGATTTATCAATGCCGTGCAAGCGTTCTTGATTTGCGAGCATACCTGATTCACATTCTTGTCGTAATACACACCGAAAACAGACAGCGCGCGCGAATCAAAATCAACCAGAGATCCCGACGCATTTGTCATACACTCGGTCGTGATTGTCGTGCAGCTTTGGCGCATATCTTCCAGCTTTTGACCCTGGGCCAATTTTATCTGTGCCAGTGCGTCTTCCAAGAATGCTGTCCAGACAACTGATTCCAAGCCTTCGCAGTTTTTCATTGCTGGTTCAATATACTTTTTCTTTGTTCCCAGGAAAGTTACGAATTTATCATTGCTCCCAACCTTGGCCCATTTTTCGTCACCGGTCGGCCGACGAATCATGTTATCCAGCTCGGTCAAATCGCTGGTTAAAATCGCAGATCCCGTCGAAGGATTTATGTACCTGCCCGACCAATCCAAACACTTGCCCAGATTTTCACCACACACGGCCGAATCGGTCAACGCATCCAACATCTTTTTCTTGCAAGTCAAAATGTCATCAGCATTGCGTGTCTGTTGATTATTCAGTCGCGACATTTCCAACAATGCGCCACCTTCGCGGACTTTTTCTACCGCTTTATCTTTCAGACTTGTGTAAGTTTTGGAAACCGTGTTGCAATCTTGCTCTATCGCCGCGACATAGGCATTCTGGGCGGTTGGAATTTCGTCGGCTGTACAAACCTCGGTTGCCATTTCCAAACAAGTCGGCAACGCTGCATTGTAAAGATCTTCGCCTTCTTTGGTTGTTGTCTGAATTCCCAAATCAGAATCTATGGTGTCAAAAACATTTGCATCCATGGAAAGATTTATCGTAGAAAGGTTGTTGCTGGTTGCAGTTTCGGTGTTCGCCGATTGCAACTTTTTCATTATGCCATCCAAAATACTTTGCGATTCAGATTTATCGTCGGTGGCAAAGGCCTTTTCGCCTTCGGTTGCGCTGGACATTGCAACTGCGTCTTCCTTGTCCATGTTGACGGCCAGCAGACGCTCGTTAAAATCCAGCATCTTTTCTTCGACATCATCCAGTGTCTTTCTGATGTTATCAAATTCATGGACGCGGGACGAACAAGCGCAACGTTTCAGCTGTGCATTTTTGTTTGCACAAAATTCATCCATACACTGAAAAAAAGTTTCGCGGCAAACTTTGTATCCGGCTGCTGGTGTACCGACAGCCCGCGCTGCGGTCACCGCCGCGCGTGAAGTTGTTGTGCCGCGCATGGATTGCGTTGCGCCCTGCCCTGTACCAAAGCGAACAGGACTTGCCTGAACATTGCTGCGCGCGGCGGATAAATTTTGACCAGTGCTGATGGCGCTTCGCGGTGCAACTGCAGATCGCGTAGAAATTTCACGTGACTGAACAGATGTTGTTGCGCGTGGTGCAACCACAGATGCACGCGGCGTTGCGCTGCGAACAGAAACATCTTCCGCGGCAGTGCGACCGGAAACTTGCTGGGTACTTTTTGTGGGGATGTTTGTTCTTTGCTCTCTGCCGACTGATGATTGTTGTGATGCGGACGCAATGGAACGCGCTGCAGCACGGGCCGTTTCAACATCTTCACCGCGCGCAGGCAGCACGCAAAAAACTGCGGCACAAAAAGCAAAAATCAAAAACTTTTTCATTCCTTTGGAATTCTAGCAAAAACAGGAAAATCAGAGCAAGGAGAAAATAAAGAAAAATCTCATTCGTCGGTAAAAATTCATTATATCCCGATGCTGTGGCGAACTTTCAACATCAAGATTGACTCGTTACCAAATTCACGTGTGTGATCCGGATTCAAGCGATACACAAATCCCAATGCGCCGGTTGTCGCCGCGCCCAGTTGTGCCCGGTATGCCAATGAAAATCTGGTCTCGCGCGCGTCCGGCGACAAATCCAAATTATCAACATACGGCCGTGCATCCAATTCATATCCGTTTTCATTTTCTACAACATCGTAATCAAAAGTCGCGTACTGCATGCTACCCGAACGAACCGCCAAAGGCTGGGTCACTGCCAGCGACCAGTTTTTATACTCGGCCCCGATTGCAAATGCATTTGACTGGATTTCAGACAACCCCAAAATTGCGTCCCCGGTTGGATTTGCGCGCGTATTCGCAAAGGTTGCACGTGCCGTCAAAGTCAACGCATCCGTTGCTGCAAAAGTTGCTACTGAATCTATGTAAATTGTGTCGCCACCGCCCATCCCCAGCAATCCGCCTGAATATGCACCCAAAATCGTATCGCTTTCTCGCGCGGCGCCGACCGCAGTTGCAAGTGCAAATTTCTCGCGCACGTATTCAATGCTGTTTTCCACGCCTTGCATCATACCCAGCCGCGCGGGATCATATCTGCCGGAAATCGCGGGATCTGATTCCAGCAACTGCTCGTCCGTGATTTGACCACTGAACGCGCGCATACCAAAATTCCATGCACCGCTTCCCCACTGCGCGCTGGACGCCGTAGCATCAGATGCCAACGACAAAATCGGATTTGATCCATCGCCGCGCAAAACAACACCTGTTGTATCATTCAAACGATGCTGATACTGGGCGCCGAATTTCCAATCACCCGATTCGTATCCGAACGACATTTCATCCAGTCCGTTCATGTTCATCGCCCGATTCGATTCGGAAAATTTCATATTAAACGAAAATTTATCAAATACCTGCTGGCTGCCTGATGATTTTTCGGTAATAAAATCGCCCAGCGCATCGCCCAAGTAAATACCGCGACGACTGCCGTTTAATGCAAAGTTATTTTCAAATACACGTGGCAAACTTAAACTGCCATCAGCCGATGTCAGCTCATCCCACACAGGAATATGAACCGAAGCGCTGCGTGCACCGAATGAGCCCGACAAAGAAAGCTTCGTGGTATTCAGCATACTTGTTGTAGCTGACCGCCAAATTCCGCCCTTGGTTGATGTTCCAGTTGCATAATAAATGTTTGTGTTTGGCTTGGTTGCATATTCCAGATTCACCAATCCATATCCAAATACTTTTGCAAACACACCTAAATAATCCTCACCGTTTGTAACGCGCGTTGCGTATTCTGGCGGCAATTCGTACTTTGCTTGCAAGTATGCAACCAGTTCATCTTTAGTCTTGGGTGTGCCGTTTGTATTTCCAGCTGCAAGCAGTGTTCCATCACTGGTAAGCGCAAGCAATGTGAAAATCTGTCCCGGGCTCATATATGCAAATGCGCCATTTATCGCAGCAACCGCACCAGCCATCGATGCGACTGCTTGCTCGCCTGTGCCGCCTGCGGCCGCAAAACACCATGGATCAACACTGGTTGTGCCCTGTCCCGCCATACCGCAAACGCGTGAAGCATAAGTATTTCCGTCTGTTCCAATATACGAAGACAATATAATTTTTCCGGGCGTTGTCGCGCCCTCGATTCCCGTGACAGATGTTACATCGTCTGTTCCGTTTTGGGTCTGCACCGCGACCACCGACATAAATAAATGGTTCAGATTGCTCCACAATGCTGGGGCCATATTTTCAAATGTTGCGTCCGAGACGGATAAACTTTTTCCATCGCCCAATCCCCAATTAAATTCACCTGTGGAAGAAATCAAAATCGGCGACCAGCTGCCACCCATTCCGCCGAATAAATTTCCTGCATCATTTCCAGGATTAATTGAATCACTTGTATTCTGATTATAATAGCTGTTAAGCAAACCCAAGAAAATCTGCTGCTTGGCCGCCGTATTCGCGCCGACGCTGGTCAGCACCAGCGCATCATTAATGGTTGGTGCACTGATTTCACGCATAGGTGAAATTAACGCTGCATTCGCAACAACATTCACGGATCGCGCGCCAACTCCGCCCAGCTGTACCGCATCCAACATCGCATGATAATTCAGATAATCCGCCGGTGTCAGCTGTCCATTTATAACAAACTGATTACTGCCATTAAAAGAATAAACATTAGTATTATTGCCAGAAACAACATAAAGTTTTCCGTCATTGCCAACAATTCCGGTAAATCCAGATACGCCGGATACGGTCAAAGTTTTTGTATCGGCATCATAAGTTGCGGCATAATTTGTTCCACCGATATTTACAGAAGTTATACTGGCAATACTGGCCGCATTCGCTGTTCCCAGAATAGTTCCGCTGGTATCAGATGTAAATAATTTTCCGCCACCCGTGCGATAAAGCGCCAACTGGCTATTCGGCGCAAAGCCATAAAAGTCGCCGGTTGCGCGACCACCAAACTCCCAGCCCGCAATAATTTTTGCCAATGAAGAATCAATAACCGATGCAAAAGAATTAAAAACACTGCCATATCCAGACAAATCAAAAATCGGATTTTCTGCGCCGCCATCTGCAACATTATTGTAATATTTGTCCACTGCATAAGTCGTTGCATCTGCTGCCGCGCTGGTTGCATAGTCTATATTTCCACGCACTGCGCTGCCTGTTGGGTTAATTCCGTTGTTAGTTATCAACGCGGTCAGTATCGGGCGTCCGCCACCGGTATCATTTGACACTACAACAGGTGCGTGTGTTGTTGTATTACGAAATGTAGTCTGACCCAGATACCCGCGCGCCAGCGGCGAATAGCCGCGCATTAATAAAAGATAGTTCTGTCGTCCGCTGGCAGACATAAAAGCAAAATCATCGCTGTATGGATGGTTCGCCGCGGTGCTGTAAATGTTAAGGTCATAGTTGGCCCCACTGGGACCCTGTGGCAATGCACCCGGCGCCCAAGCAGTTGTGGTTGTAGGCGTGTCGGGATTATCGGTTCCCCCGTGTCCACCACCAGAATTTCCAGTACCCGGATTGTTATCACCGCTGGATGACATTGACGACAATAAAACCACACCGCCAACCGCAGCCGCAGCACCGCCAACCATCAAAATCATATTTTGTGGGGTGGAAAGTCCGCTGAAAAATCCGCCGGACTCACGATTTGTGCCGTATTTTTGATTATATTTTTTTATTTGCTGGTCGCATTTTGATGCGTCTGCGCCATATACTTGTAAAATTTGGGCGGCAGTATTGTCCTTGTTTTTAATCGCAGTACATACGATTGACATACCAGTATTATCAACATAGTTGACATCGGCGCCGCCGCGAACAAGCGTTTCAACCGTCCGTGTGTCACCGGCCCGCGCTGCGGTCAACAGCTTTGCCGCTGTCGAAAAATCCGCATGTGCCCCAGACGCAAAACACAAGGCACAAGGCAAAAAGCACAGATATAAAAAATGCTTAAAAAGCTTCATAAAATTCTCTCTTGCGGACATTATAGTAAAAAAACAAAAAACAAGTAAAGTACAAAAAATAATCAATAATTCATCATTTATAATCTATCTTTTATCATAAAAAAATCCGGCTTTCGCCGGATTTTTCATTTCCATATTTTATTTTGCAACAATTACCATCGCGGGTCGCAGAACAGCATCGCCAAATGTATAACCAAATTGCAACTCACGAATTATAGTGCCGCTTGGGCTGTCAGATTCTTCGGTCTGAATTGCATTATGCTGCATTGGATTCAGTGGTTGCCCAACCGAATCTATTTTTTTTATTCCTGCGGCTTCCAGTGCGCCATCGGCTGCCATCATAAAAGAAATAAAATCTTTGTTTTCCGGATTATGTCCCAGCGCAACACAAATCGCATCAATCAAAGGAAGAAAATTTTCCGCAACCGCAATCGAACGCGCACGCCCAGCGGCATTGGCGTCCATGGCCGCGCGACGTCTGGTATTTTCTAATTCTGCCAGTGCACGCAAATACTTGTCGTTCAGTTTATCCAACTGAGATTGCAATTCTTCCACGACATCCACGGCGTCATCATTTTGCGGCGCTGCTTCTTCATCAGAAACTTCCTGAATAATGTCTTTATCTTTTATATCGCTCATATCCATACCTTATACTTTAATTATCATGACTTTATTATAGGAACAAACTCTTCCGGTTTCAAGGATGCCCCACCAACCAAAACCCCCGCAACATTTTCAATAGACATTATTTGGGCTGCATTGCCTTTATTCACCGAGCCTCCATATAATAACGGCGCTGGTGTCAGTGCGGCAATATGTGCGTGCACAATGGCTATATCTTCATTGGTCGGAACCCGCCCTGTGCCTATGGCCCATACTGGTTCATACGCAATAATAAAGGATGATGGCTGAAGGATGATGGTTAAAGGAACAGAATTTTTTATTTGTTTTTCGATAACTTCCAATGCTTGCCCTGACTCTTTATCCTGCAAAGTTTCTCCAACACATATAATAGGTATTAATCCGTGCGCAATGGCAACTGCTGCCTTTTTTGCAACAATCTCATTGGTCTCGTTATGGTATTGGCGACGCTCGCTGTGGCCAACAATTACATATTTTGCCTCAGTGGCGGCAATCATTGCCGCAGAAATTTCGCCGGTTCGGGCGCCATTTTCATACGCGCTGCAATCTTGCGCCCCAAAATCAATCCACCCCGCACCGCTGGCGTGCCCCAACAAAGTAAACGGCGGACATATAATAACTTGGTTTTCTGTATCTACTGATTTCAACACATTCCGCATATTTTCCATTGCCGATGCGTCGCCATTCATTTTCCAGTTGCCTGCAATAATTTTTTTCATTACTATTCCCCCTATGAATTTACTATCCTAACTGAAAAGGCGAAAAAATGCTAGAATATTTAAGAAAGGCTTCAGACAAGCCAATGGCAAAAATACTGATGGGTATACTGATTTTCAGCTTTGTTGGCTGGGGCGTGGCCAGCTGGCTTTTAGGTGAAGGCCGTATTGACGATTCAATTCTGCGGGTTGGCAGCGCGCCGCTGAAAATACAAAATTTTGATAATGAACGCAGCCGCATCTTGAACGCAATGGATCGCGAAAAGCAAAAGCAACTTTATGCTGACAAAGCCGCACAAAGAATGTTTTCCGAGCAAATTCTGTCGCGCATGACAACCAGTTTAATGTTGCAACAAAGGGCTGTTGATCTGGACATGTCCGTGTCAAACGCACATATTGCAAATGTAATAAAGAACGAACCAGCATTCCAAACAAATGGAAAATTTGACCTGGGTCGGTTTAACGCCGTTTTGTATCAAGCGCAAATTTCAGAAGAACAACTTTCGGATTCAATACGCAATGATACTTTGCGTGAAATGGTTTTGGCGGGCGTCGGCGCTGGCATGCCTGCGCCAGAATTTATGACAATAGCAATGTATAAATCCAGATATGCGATGCGCGACATTGAATTTACAAGCGTAAAGTTTGCAGATTTCAAGATCTCTGAGAATCCGACCGAGGCCCAATTAAAAGAAACCTATGCAAGAAATCCAAAACTGGTGCCGGAATCGCGTAAAGTTTCCTATGTTCTGATACCTACGAAAATGAGCCACCCCGACAGCTTTGACGCCGGATATAAAAACGCGCAAAAACTGGAGGACGCTCTGATTAGCGGCGAATCCATGTCAGATGCAGCAAAACGCTTGAATGGCAAGTTCGTATCCCTGCCCGCGATTTCTGCGGGACATGCGCCATCTGATGCGATAGTTGCCGCCGCAAATGTATTCGCGATGGAGCAAGGCATCGAAAGCCCAATAATTGAAACCAAGACCGGCTTTGCAATCGTGCGTGTGGACAGCGTCCAGCCCCAGCACAATGCCGCATTTGAAGATGTAAAAAAAGACTTGGTGGCAAAGTGGCGTGCGGGGCAGCAGGAAAAACAAGCCTATGAAAAAGCAAATGCATTGCTGATAAAATTGAATGCAGGCAATGGTTTGTCTGGTGCAAAATCTGTCCGTATTGAACGCGGACGCGGCGCCCCAGTCCAGGTATTAAACGCAGCATTTGCAAATCCAGCTGGAACAAAAATAATTGTGCCCGCATCGGATACTTTCTATGTCTTGAACGTAAAAAAATCGGTCGAGGCGCCACTGGATGCATCAAAGCGGACCACACTGGCAAAAGAAGCGACAGCTATGCTGAATCGCGCTTTGGCTGATGATTACATGGCCTTTTTGCAACGCAAGTATCCGGTTAAAATAAACCAGCGGGTTTATAAAAGATTAATCGGAGAATAATAACGATTTTAGATTTGAAAGTTAAGATGTGATGCCCGACACACAGACTCTCTTTCACGCCTCACACCTGACATTTTTTGTTTTTTAATTTGACGGATGGATTTATCAAATGTATAATGCAAAACACTACCAGAAGGGGGTCAGTTTATGAATTTTGCAAAGACTTGTAAATTCCAGATGTTCGTTTTTTTCGCGACATTGGTTTTTGCAATGCCTGTGCATGCTGGGATTGCAACAAAGACTTACGTTAACAAGATTAAATCCATATTTACAAGTACTACTGCCGGTGTTACCGCAGCTGCGACAGGCAAACACTAATACTTATCTGAACAACGTCATAGACTCAACCAAACTTTCCGGTCTGCAAATTACGGGCAGTGGTAATGTTTCTGTTTCTGCAACATCGGGTGGTGTTTTGACTATCAATGGAACAGCAACTGATATAAGCGGCAAATTAAACTATCCGACATTCGGATGGACTTCAGCACTTGATCCAGCTAGCCATCATATAATTTACTGGAAAGACACTCAACACACTTTGGATTCTGGATATAAAATAGACAAAGTCGTTGTTTTAGATACAAGTTATAATAGTACAAATCAAAACTTGGCATTAATTAAAACGGCTGCTGGATTAAATGGTGAAACTATCATTGCCGATTCGGGTATAACGCGCACTCAATTACTTGATGTTATTAACGGCGGCGGTGGTGGCGGTTTGACCATAAGTGGAACTGTTGGAAACTTGGTTGCTGTTGGATCGACATCAACTCAAATTACAGGGACCACGATTGTTGCAAACAATGTTGTTCAGAAAGGCACCACTTTTACGGCAAACCAGGTAGTTGTCGCAGAAACGGCAACCGCACCCGTGAAAATAAAAACTACGGGAATTACGATTACTGCGCTAAGCGATGCAATCGCCAATATAAACAACTTTATTACTAACGAACTGCCCGATATCTTTGGGGATATAGACACTCTTAAAGGCTTGTCAGATTGCGGTGGTGATTGGACGTTTACTTCTGGTTTTATACCACTAGAAGTAAATTGCCATAAAACACACAATATAATTACGGTTACCTTTGTTCTATCCGTTGATGCCGGTGTTTCGCAATGGTCCACCGCGCACATAGGCGATTATGTTGGCACCCCGACCAGCTTTAATCAGGTGACAGGTCAGCCCCATAAAATATGTACAACATATATGGTAGATAATGGCGGTAGTATGCCGGAAATAACATCTCCTACCCTTATTATGACCGGATTTGTTTTCTTGGATAACACCGACAAATTGATGTGGAAAAGCTATCTTCCGTTGGGTGCGGCCACTGGCTCTACTTCTTATGATTATGGACTGGTCAAAGGCCAAGAACTTTACGTAGACTGCACATTCGCAATAGGCGCCGACGCCAAAAAATAATTATAATCAGTTATGGAGAGAGAAAAACCGCGCAGCGCGCGGTTTTTATTGCAGCATATTTTCGCCCACATCAGTAAAGGTGGATTTTGTTTTGTGGCAGTGTGGGCAGCCGTTCGATTCCCCTCCACAGGAGGGGAAACGCAAAACTAGCATAGAGAAAAAAATAATTTCCCCGGTCTTTTGTTTTTTATAAAAGTTGAATAAGGATTTAGCTATGGGCTGATAGGCTGTGGGTTCAGCACACATCATCAGATATAACTATGATGACCTTGCGACAACTATCTTGGCGCCCTTGTAGTGGTCGACCATCTGCATTTTTGCACTCGCTGCTGCCCATACCGACCGCGATTGCCTTTGGGAAATCTGCAAACAACTTCGCCACCGAACCTGCACGTTGCTGTGATAATTTTGTGTTATTAAATTTAGGCTCGCCCGTATGGTCAGCATGACCAACTATTTTTATGCATTTTGCATCTGACAAAATTTCTTTATTATTATTTATAAATTCAGTTATCTGTGATTTTGCCGCAGAAACCAAAGTATAACTGCTGTGACCAAAAGATGTTGAATTTGATATTTCAAGTCGCGCAGTAGTTTCTGGAATAACTACTTCATTTGTTATAATGGGCGCTGCCACAACTGGAATTTCTGGGGTCGGCTCTGGTGTGCGAATTTTAGTAATTTCTAATTCCGTTATTTTCTCTGGCGCCGCGGTTTCCGGAACAATTTGTTGGGTCGGCTCTTCTTGTACACTGGTCTCGCTAACTGGCCAAGCCGCCCTGCACTGCCCATCACTCCAAACTATCTGACCAAGCGTGTTGCAAACACAGACATTATTTTGCGCGGTCTGGTCGCTTCCGCATCTTACGCATTCCGAACCATCCGATGGCATAATGCTGTTGTTATCGCAAACACAATTCGGCGGCGTGCCGGTCGCGCCAACCGGGCATTCGGCCAAATTTTGCGGTGGCAAAACTTCCAGCGTATTTGTTGTTTCATTTGCGGATTGGCGAAGCTTGGCATATTTTTCTTTAATGGCGTCGCTTTTATCGCTGGCCCCCAATTTATCCAAAGCTGTATGTCCGCCGATTGCCAACGCTGCTCCACCCACAACTGCCAGAGCTCCACCAGAAACTCTTGTTTGACTGGTTTTTTGCTGGGCCGCAATCAGCTGGGCATCGCGCCCGGTTTCATCCAACAATGCCTCACTCAACCGCCCAAAATTGCTGGAACCACGATTGACTCCATCATTTTTATACAATCCGGTCGTTGCACTATCTAAAACGACTTCGGATTCAATACCCGCATTCAATCCCAATTGTTCTTTTGTGTTTTTCAACGCAGCCGCTTTTGTAATAAATTCTTCACGCATTAAATCTAATTCATTTCCGCCATTTGAACGAACACCTGTCGCGCCGTATGAAACTCTGTTGCCGGCATACGTACAATAAAGATCGGACAGATAGCCCTGCATTTGTGATGTAGCATCTTTATCTGCGGCTTGCTCACCCAGCCCCTGGGCCAGTTGCATTCCACCAACCCCCATCGAAGCAGTTGAAACGCCAGTTATAGCTTTATCAATCATGTTCGTCCGGCTGACCGAGGTGGCATTATCACGAAACTTTTTCAACGCTTCTGGATTTTTATTTATCAAATTTCTGGCAGAATTTATCGCGGCATCCATATCTTCTTTTATTACATTAACATATTTCCCAGACTTGTTTTGTACAATCTGTTTTATTGTTTCCCGGTAAGTTTTTTCTGCTGCCGCCAGTTCAGCCGAAGGATCATTCACTTCATCAGATTCCAAAATAGCATCAACCTGATTTTCAAATAAATCAGACGCATCATCCGCAGCATTTAACATCACAACATCTTCGGCGGCAGCTGCCGCGGCGGCGACGGCTCTTTGAGCCCTTCTTTCTTCACGAGCTTGCTTGCGCGCGGCAATATCACTTGCAGACAACTCAAGTGCATTTTTAACCGTCCCAAAAGCACTTTTCATACCACTGCCAACTTTACTGAAAAAGTTATTAACCCCATCTATAACATTGCCAGAACCATTATCTGCAAAAGACTCTGTCGCGAAAGTTGACGCCGAGAAAGCAAACATTAAAAAGATTAAAAATAATTTTTTCATTTTTACTAATTCTTTAACTTGTTTAATTTATTTGCAGCTTTCGCAGCATAATCTTCCAATTTATTCTCTGCATTTTCTTTATTTTGTTGGACTGAGGAAGTATCACATTTTCCATTTTTAATTGTGCCGCCTTGGGATTCGCACTCTTGCTGATACGCAG
>CAYJAG010000013.1:0-2510 GCA_964368385.1 uncultured Muribaculaceae bacterium | reverse complement strand
GTAATGCGATTTGCATTTTCCAAATAAGTTGTTACATCCACGCCAAACCAATCTTGAGTGCAATCAAATGTTTTACCGGCATAAAGCTTTCTGCTGGCCATTGGGCTGTTTGTATCTGGCGCCCAAAATTCTGCCGAAAATACGCAATCAAATGACCGGTCGTCAAACATCGCGCCAATGCCTTTGCAACGCTCTGCCATTTTTTCACGCAACGCGTAAAGTTCGGCTTCGTCCGTTACAACTTGCTTTTGGGCGTCTTGACGCAAAGTCCCAAAAACCTGCATAGTGCGCCCCGCCAGTCCTGAATCTGCTGTGCGGCATTCTTCGGCAATTTTATTACAATCAGAAATAACTTTGTCGCCAGCAGTTTTGCTTAAACAGCTGCCCAACTGAGTGCCACAGCCCGAAACGATACACTCGTTATAGCGCGCGCCACAATCCTGGGTCTGAACAAATCCGCCCAATAACTGATGAGCATCGCGGTCGGCCTTGATTTCTGGTGCGAACGCAGCGTATTCTGCGCCTGTGCATTTTGCGGTCAAGCGGCAAGATTCAATTTTTTCACCCCACAACATATCGGTATCCAACGCGCAATTTGCAAAATTATCGCCGCATTTTTCCTTCATACAGGTTCGCAGATTTTCATCGCAAGCATTGCGCCCACTTGTTGTCGTTGCTGCTGTGCGTGCGGCGCTTGATGTTGCGGTAATGGACGCCGCGTCCGCGGCGCGCTGGGATGAAATCAATTTTGTTAAATCAGATTCATTTGCAACAGATGCGGACGCGCCGCCCAGCGCAACAGCAAATCTGTCAGATTTTTCCGAGTCAATAACTGGAACTTCATCGGCAACAGGGGCAGCCTCAACAGCGATAACCTCATCGGCAACTGGCGTCGCGACAACCGCAGCAACACGCGGCGATACGGATAAAACTGGACGCGCACGCGCAGAAACACTTTTATTTGCAGACACGGGTCGCGCAACAACTTCGGCCGCATATAAAGGCACAAATAATAAAGCACAAGGCAAAGATACAAGCAACGCCGACAAAAGCGTTTTTTTCTTATAAAAATTAAATATAATTTTTTTCATATTTAATCTGTGCCTTATCTTAATTTTTCACATGCGATTTCATGAAACTTGCACAACTGATTTGCCATTGAAACCTCGCTGGAAAATCCTGCTGCGCATTTGTTTTTCATATTGTTTTCACAAACCGATTCCACACATTCGTCATGTGCCGCATCATTCGTACAATCTGCGTTTGCTGCAGCAATTTTAGCCGCGCGCGCAGCTTGATAGCCACCAGCAATGCTTGTAATTAACGAATCCGAATTTTTTACAGCAGTATCGCGAGTATTCATATTGGCCGTACGCAATTCGGTGCTGAAATTCGTGCATCCGGTCGCTGCAACACTGCATGAAGAAAATATCCGATTGAAATCATCATCATCGCGACAATTTGTAAAACCCGCCCCACAGCCATTCAGCACGCATGTGTTTATTTCTGACTTGCAAGTGTCGCTATCTTTTTTCGCACTGGCGGCTTTCTGCGCGCCCGTCATTTGTATTTCTATACCTGCCGCGCGACAAGATTGTTCTATCAGGTCATCATAATTCTGTGTGTCGGATGCACTGCAACCATCAAATTTTTTCAGACATTCGTTAATTGCCCAAGTATATCTTTCGTCTGGGGACGCGGGCGCGGATTTTAATTGCGCCGCGGTCAAAGTGTTTCTAGACGCTGCGCCCAATGTTAATTGGGTCATTCCACTTTTTGCCGCAACTTCATCGCCCGCACTGGCGGTTCCGCAAAGTTGGCATCGTGCGCCCGGATTTAAGCCGATGTTTATCGCGCACGCAGAATCCAAACACTGGGTCAAATTTTGTTGCAAGCAAGCCGATTGCGCACTTTCCATAAAGCAAAATGCAAACAGCCCCGAATAAAAAAAGACTATTGATTTTTTCATATTCTCTCTTTATGCAATTTTACCACAAAAGAGGGAAAGTTAAAAGTGAAAGTTATCCACTATTTCCGCAATTTTTTTATTGATTACTTCTTGCTCTTGTGATGAAAAACGACCCAAAACCCAATCTGCCGTATCCATTTGTTGAACAGAACGCCCCACACCAATCCGAATGCGATGATAATCGCGCCCGACCGCCCCGTCTATACTTTTAATTCCGTTGTGTCCTGCGCTGCCCCCGCCGACTTTTTCACGCACATTCCCCAGTTTCAAATCTATATCGTCATGAATCACAACCAGATTTTGGGATGGGATTTTATAAAAGGTCATCAAAGCCTGAACCGCCACACCAGATAAATTCATAAATGTTTGCGGCTTTGCAAAAATCATATTTTCTGATTTAGCTGTCAGCGCATTTTTTTCTTTTTTCCAAACTGCATCTTTACCAGCCAACGCATCAATCGCCATAAAGCCCACGTTATGGCGAGTATGTGAATAAGTTGAACCAGGATTTCCCAATCCAACTATCAATATAGGTTTATTC
>CAYJAG010000012.1:2063-15707 GCA_964368385.1 uncultured Muribaculaceae bacterium | reverse complement strand
TGGCGGATGGGGAGGGATTTGAACCCCCGGTGGAGTTGCCCCCACGACGGTTTTCAAGACCGTTGCATTCAACCGCTCTGCCACCCATCCTTGAACTTTCAAACATCATGGTCGTGCAAAGCAAAAGTCCCTTTGCCACAACCAAGAGCCGACATTATAACTTATTTTTTTCTCTCCGCAACTGCAAAAACGACCGCGCCCGCAATTATCATCGCGCCGCTTAACACCATTCCCATCGTCAGCCAATTACCCATCAAAAATCCCAACTGAGTGTCCGGTTGTCTGAACTGCTCGGCAAAAATTCTGAATACCCCATACAGAATCGCAAACAAGCCGCTTAATGCACCCGCCCTTTCCCGCAGTTTTGTCCAGCGCCACAATGACAGCATTATTACAAACAACAATATGCCCTCGAGCCCTGCTTCATACAGCGGGCTGGGGTGGCGGGGCAATGTATCTGGGTTGCCTACGAACACAACCCCCCATGGTTGGCTGGTTACCCGCCCCATTACTTCCATATTTATAAAGTTTGCTATACGCCCGAAAAACAGACCCATTGGAGCAACCACTGCCAGCATATCAAGAATAGCGAATGTTTTTAGGCCTTGCTTTCTTGCAAACAAGAATACTGCCGCCATTACACCCAGCAGGCCGCCGTGAAAGCTCATCCCGCCATGCCAGACTGCAAAAATTTCCAGTGGATGCGCCAAGAAAAACGGCAGATTATAAAACAAGACATATCCCAATCGCCCACCTATTATCACCCCCAAAATCAGCGCTGTGAATAAATCATCCAGTGATTTTTTTGGCATTTCAATCCTTGATGAACTGGTAAGCTTCTTCAGCATCCAAAACCCCAAAACAAACGCCGCAACATAGGCCAGCGCATACCAGCGAATGGCAACCGGACCGATTGAAAATGCTATTGCTGAAATAGGCTGTATAATTATCATTTTTCATTCCTCTTGATTTTCCTTACCATAATAGTTATATTATTCCGGCAAATAAAGGAGAAAATTATGGCAAAAAACACTCCCGCTGTCCGTGAAAGCGGAATGGGATTATACTTGAAGCGCATTTTCGCGCTGATGTTCGGCGCAGTCGCGTTAACCGCAATCTGCAGCTATCTGACAATTTACGCAGGTGGAATTTCACTTTTGATGAATCCAGGTGGACCATCAATCTTGTTCTATGTGATTCTGTTCGGCGGACTGGGATTGTCAATTTGGGCCCAAGCGCGCGCATTTAACATGTCGCCGACATCTGGCGCATTATGTTTGGCTATCTACTCGGTCTTGATGGGATTTGCACTGACCCCGTTGATTTGGGGTGCACTGAATGTTAATCCAGTATCCATTGTTCAGGCCTTTGTCATATCGGCCATAATGTTCGGATGCATGGCATTGTTCGGTTATAAGACCGTCAAAGACCTTTCGTTTCTGAAAACATTCTTGTTCATGGGAATGATTGGCCTGATCCTGGTCGGATTGGCCGGCATGATTTGGCCGCTGGGCGGAATCTTTGCGACAATCGTTTGCGCAATCGGGGTGCTGGTGTTCGCTTTGTTCACCGCATATGATATGCAAAAGCTGAAAAATGCGTATAGCGAAATTAGTGATGAAACACAGCGTAACCAGCTGGCCGTTTTGGGCGCACTGCACCTGTATATTTCTTTCATAGCCATGTTTCAGTATGTTTTGTCTTTGTTGAATATGAGAAGATAAGGAAAGAAAATATGGCTTATAAAATAGATCCAAGTAAATGTGTAGCATGTGGAACTTGCGCTGGGGTATGTCCAGTGATGGCAATAGCGCCCAAAGATGGCAAGTATGCGATTGATCCAGCAAAATGCATCCATTGCGGCACTTGCGCCGCTGTATGCCCAGTAATGGCAATCGCGCCTGATACAGCAGCATAACTTAAAAAAACCACATAAAAAGGGGCGGAAATTTCCGCCCCTTTTTTTTATTAGAAACTATCTATTAAAAACTATAAGTCATTCCCAATCCCCAGAATAAATAAGAATTGTTTTCCGCAGTTGCACCATTGGAAAAATGCTGCATAAATAGTTCAGCTGTATATCTTTCTGTTATTTTATAACCTGCAAACAGCTTGAACTGAAATAAAAGCTTGGATCCTATACGTTCATTTTCATCTAATTGAAATCCCCCGCCAACACCACCACCGGCATACCATTTTTTACCATGTAATGGGGCAATATCCCCGGAGTAAAAAATGATTGGTATTGAAAAATCGCGCCAATCCCAACCATTGTCCTTTGCCAACCCAAGATTCATAGAAACATTCAGTGATTGCCTTGCCGGCATCTTGAAAAATGTCGCTGGTTGGGAGTATTGAAAATGGGCCGTGTAATAAGGCACAGGCAGCAATGGTGGCGCAACAAGCCAGCCATAGTCAAACCCTTGACCAATGTTCAGTGCAACTTGATTTTGGTATTTTTCGAAAAACGGATTGGTAGAGTTTTTAGCTGTTTCAGCACAAGCAGGCATTGCTGCCACACAAAAAATTGTTAAGACCGGGTATCCCTTCCACATTACACTGCTTATTTTACAACTTTTTGGACTTTATTACAAACGAATTTCTTTCGTTGATTTATTGGGTTTATTGTGTAAAATTATAAAAAAAGGACATTAAAATATGGCGACTATTAACGATATTATCGCACTTTGCAAACGGCGTGGATTTATTTTTACCGGAAGCGAGATTTATGGTGGAATGGCCGGAACCTATGATTATGGTCCATACGGCGTTGAATTGATGAAAAATATAAAGGGCGCATGGTGGAACGCCATGGTTTATCAGCGCGATGATGTCGAGGGTTTAGACGCTGCGCTGATTTCCAATCGTTTAATGTGGAAATACTCTGGGCATGAATCCAGTTTTTCAGATCCTTTGGTTGAATGTAAAAAATGTGGCGCCCGCATGCGTCAGGACAAAATGAAAGACCCGACAAAATGTGATGTCTGTGGGTCGGCGGATTTGATGCCACCACGCGAATACCAGTTAATGATGGGGCTGTCCATGGGCGCGGTTGCAAATGGCGAAATAAACGCTTATTTGCGTCCAGAAACCGCGACAACAACTTTTACTAATTTCAAAAATGTTTTGGATTCCGTCCCACATAAACTACCATTTGGAATTGTCCAGATCGGCAAGGCGTTCCGGAACGAGATTTCCCCGCGTGGATTTGTATTTCGTATGCGCGAATTTGAACAAGCTGAAATGCAATACTTTGTAAAGCCTGGAACTGACGAGCAATGGTGGGAAAAATGGAAACAAATTCGCACCGATTGGTGGATCAATGAATTAGGAATTCCAGCAAACAAATTACGTTTTGCCCCGCACGAGAAATTGGCACACTATGCCAAGGCCGCGGGTGACATTGAATATGAATTTCCTGATGGCTTTGACGAAGTCGAGGGTATTCATAACCGACAGGATTTTGACCTGGGCAGCCACACAAAATCACAAAAAGAATTCAATCTGGCGGCATCGGTTATGGAAAATGCTGACAGCACAACAAAACTTTCATACAGCGATCCGCAAACAGGCGAAAGCTTTATCCCATATGTCGTGGAAACAGCAATGGGCGTAAATCGCGCCATGCTGGCAGTTATGCTGAACGCTTATACAGAAGAGCAACTTGAAGATGATAAATCCAGAGTTGTATTAAAGTTAAAGCCGAAATTGGCCCCCGTCAAAGCGGCAGTAATTCCCTTGGCGCGCAATGTGCCAGAACTGGTTGCGACAGCGGAAAATTTGGCGATTGAATTGCGTAAATTGGGTCTGGGGCGGATAGAGCTGGAAAACAGCGGAAATATAGGTAAAAACTATCGTCGGCATGACGAGATTGGAACGCCAGTCTGTATTACCATTGACCACCAAAGCATGGAAGACGGAATGGCAACTATTCGCCACCGCGACACAATGGAGCAAGAGCGCATTAAAATCGCAGATGTGCCAAATAAAATTAAAAAAATTATAATGATGTAAAAAAATCCCCCCATTGCGGGGGGTTATTTTTATCCGTTCCGAACATTTTGCTGACGCATCATTGCAGGAGATACACGATAGGTCGGCGTTAATTGGACACCCAATAATTTTTCCAACAACAAGATTTTCAATTCATTATCCGAAAGGTTTTTTAAATAATCGTCATCGGCAATATTTTCATTTCTTGCGCGCTCTAACAGCTTGTTACGTGGCATCTGTTTTATCTGATCAACCTGATTTTGCAGCTTTTCTACCAAAATTTCATTGGTATGTCCTATGAAAACATTTCCGCTTTTCCCGTTCGCGAAAGCTATCTTTCGGACCATTTCATTGTTAAAGCCGATTGTGCAAAATTCGCCGTGTGCATCAGCAACAAACTTTTTGTTAACAACACGGCCGCGCCCCAAAAACATCTCGGTATGACCATAAGTGCTGTAAAGCGAACCCGATTTTATATCATCTGCTGCAATGTTTTTCTTGTCAAATGCTGCCAAATAGGATTTGCGTTTTTGCTCGATTTCATTCTTGCTTATCGTGCGCTTGGACGAATTACGCCATGCGGCTATTTGACGATTAGCAAATTTTTCGCGCGCTGCGGAATATGCTTTGCGGCTTTCCCAGATTACCCCATAAAATGAACTTTCTGGATTCTGCTGACGAATAGTGTTTATTAAATTAGAGCACGCGTCAGTTTCTGGAATCGGACTGATGTCCAGATTCAGTGCTGCCGCTGCTGCGTCGAATGATTTTCTTTCACCCCACACACAATGGGCGTGTTTACCACGATATACGGGCGCAGGTGCCCCAAATCTTTGTTTTAATGCTCTCATATAGCCGGTCTTGCCCTTTTTGCCGGACAAATCCGCCACTCTGTTTTTAACAGTATCAACATAATCCGATACCGCTTTATCAGCACGTGCATCTATCAAATATGAAAAGTCAACATTATCAACATCCATCAACAAGTTCGCTGCATTCACATTCATACTGGCAACCTGATTTTTTGCATGTTTTATACTTTGCGCGAACAACTTGTCATCCTTGGCCATCAGCAAGGTCATTAAAGCAGAAACACCCACTATCAGTGATTTTTTACCCACATAAAGATTTCTCATTTTCATCATTTTTCGTTCTCCGTTGTCTATACACAGGCGGACACGCGCAAAAGGCATGCGACAGTTCGCCATTAGCGTTAAAAATAAGTTGGTTTGCGCGTTGGAAAGCAACACAACATACATTCAACGCATTAAGCGTCCGGCTTGCGGAAAGATGATTAATGAACCATCCCAGCAGTCTGCCCCGTGACCAGGGAACCAAATGTTTGCATATACATTATAGGAAAATATTGGATGATGTCAAGTGTATTTCCCCCTTTTTTTGGAAGGGGGAATTTTTACATAGGAATAAACAAGTTCGGATTGTTGGACAGCGCGTTTGATGCCTGATCTATCTTGCCCTTGAACTCCAAGAACTTTGTTTTTTGCGCCGCTGTCAGGTCGTCAATACGCGGGAATGTGATGGTCATTGGATTTACATGAACACCATTCTTTATAATTTCATAGTGCAAATGTGGCCCAGTGGAAAGCCCGGTAGAGCCAACATACCCAATAATTTGACCCTGTGCAACGGTGGTGCCGACATTTACGCCCTTTTGGAATCGGGACATGTGCCCATAAAGGGTTTCAAATCCATTTGCATGCCGAATTCTTACAAAATTTCCATGCCCACGGTTAAAGCTGCGCGCCACTACCCTGCCCGCACCGGCCGCCGGAATCTTTGTTCCGGTTGACGCGCGGAAATCCACACCCTTGTGAGCCCGTGTAAAGCCCAGTACTGGATGTTTTCTGTGCAGGTTGAATTTGCTGGAAATACTGGCACCATCAATAGGTGTGCGCTTTAATGATTTTATAGCGCCTTTGCCTTCGTCATCATAGTATCCATATTTGCCACCGGCTTTCTCGAAACGATACATTTTCAGCTTTCCGCGTCTGTCCAAATGAGTATCAAATGACACCTCGATAACGCGACCACCATCTACGACCTTACCATCCAAAAGATTTTCCTCGTAAAGCACTATGAATTCCTGACCCGGCTGGATGTCACGCTCAAAGTCGATTTCAAATGCCAAAAGGTTTATAATTTCATAAACGGTTGCGATTGGGATTCCCGCCGCAACCCCTGTTTGGCTGAATACCCCACCATTTGGTATTTTTCCCGATCTGCGGACTAATCTAGTATCTTTTTGCACACTAACTATTTCCGCCGCCCATTTACCATCCGAATCGCAGGATAATTCCACCCGCTTCCATGGGCCGCTGGATAATGTAATTTTGTCCACCGCCGCATTTTCATTTTTCTTTTTTATTACCAAAACGTCCGAGTTCGCCCGCAAACTTTGTACCCCGCAGTCCTTTTTTAACAGCGTGGCAATCGCATTTATGTCGTTGCCCGGCACGCCATGCCCGGACAGAATTTTGGACAGAGTATCGCCCGCGCTGACCCGCACATGAGTTTCCACCGGCTGGGGTACAATAATCCTGCGCGTCGGTTTTATTATGTAAAGTAAGGCCGCCGAGACCAGCAAAACACCGGCCAAAACCACCAAAATTTTTGTCATTTTCTGTAGATTGAATTTTTTCATGAAAAGGATTATACTGATTTTATGGACTTGAATCAAGCATTCATAATTTTACAAAAATCAGGTGGCTCGCATGCGGCCAAAATCATAATAGATAAACTGGGGCAGACAAAAAACTCGTCTTCTTTTGCCTTTCGTTTTTCAATATGGCGTGCGGCATGGCAACTGCGACATGGCGTGCCGGTCGCAAAAATCATTCATGAAAAATGGTTTTACGGATTGCCGTTTTACACAAACAGACATACCCTGGACCCACGACCGGACAGCGAAACATTGGTCGAGGCCGTTCTGAAAAAAGCCCACGGCAAAATAAAAATTTTAGATTTAGGGACTGGGACTGGATGTTTGATTTGTTCGATACTAAAAAATTTAGATGGTGCGTCTGGTATTGGAATTGATAAATCATGCGGCGCTGTGCGCGTTGCACAAAAAAATGTAAAAGATCTGGGGCTGGATAATAAGATTAAAATTATAAAGGGCGATTTTACTTCATCCTTCATCTTTCATCCTTCATCCTTTGATATAATTATCAGCAATCCACCATACATAGCACTGGGTGATACCCGCGTGAATGCTGGTGCACTGCATGACCCAAAGCTTGCGCTTTATTCTGGCAATGATGGATTGGACGCTTATCGGGCTATCGCGAAAAACGCACGTGCGTGGCTGAACGATGGCGGTCGGATTTTTCTTGAAATCGGCGCGGGTCAAGGACATACTGTGCGTAAAATTTTTACCGCCAATGGCTGGCAATTTGCTGACTCTTATAAAGACCTTGGTGATACCGAACGAGTTTTGGAATTTATTTGACTTGTCCCCATGCAATTATTAAACTGATGATAAAGAGGCGTAAAAATGGCTGTATTTACACAAAATTTCAAAAAAACTATTCCTTGGATTATTTTATTTTTGGCCCTGGTTGGTGTAATTGTTTTTCAATGGCTGGGTTCGCAAAGCGCTCATAATCGATCAGTGAATGTGGTCGGTGAATGCAGTGGGAAAGTTGAAAAAGACACAACCGCGATAACTTTGCGCATTCAGACTTTGGCGCCATCAGGCACCGATTCTATGGCTATGGCGCGCAACACCTATAATATAGTCGCAGCAATGCTGGGTCAATTTAATGGACTGGAAAAACAGACCAATCGCTGGGAATCATTTGAAAAAACCGAATGGCGTGTTGATCACCAAGAAACGTTGGGAATACAAACCATCATCAGCATTGATGTGTCCAGCAAAAACGCAGCTGATATAGAAGAACTGATGGCGCGCGCCGAAAAAATTGAAAATGTTTATCCAGAAAATCTGCGCATGTTCGCATCCAAAGAAAAATTAAAGCCAGCGTTACAGGCATGCATAAACGATGCTGTTCAGAACGCGCGCGCCAAAGCAGAAACCATCGCACAAAGCGAGGGATCCCATCTGGGCAAAATGATTTCAGCAGAATATATTGGGGCAACTGATGGGGACGCACCAAGACCTATGATGATGAAATCATTGGACGCAGAACGTATTGCAGACGCGGGACTTTTGGTGACTGATGCAGAGTTTTCCATAAACATCCGTGCATCTTTCATGTTGAAATAATCTGTTTTCGGGCATATGGCGGAATTGGCAGACGCGCTGGATTTAGGTTCCAGTGAAGAAATTCGTGGAGGTTCGACCCCTCTTATGCCCACCAAAAAATTTATCAAACAAAAAACCGCCAAATTGGCGGTTTTTTATTATTAAAAGATGGCGCGAATGCGCCATCTTTTTTTTCTTAGAACCCAAATACCATACGTTGTTTGGATTGACGTTTCTTTTCGTTACGCACGGATTCCTCTTTCAGACGCTTGCGCATTGTAGTGGGCTTTTCGTAACGTTGACGTTCTTTCATTTCGCGGTACAAACCTTCTTTCTGAGACTTACGCTTGGATACGCGCAAAGCCTGTTCAACGTTATTATCGCGAACCAAAACTTTAACCATATAAATCACCCCCTTTTACGAATCTTGGTGGAGCCAATCAGACTCGAACTGACGACCCCCTGCTTGCAAAGCAGGTGCTCTACCAACTGAGCTATGACCCCAAAACTGCTTCTATTACACTTTAATATACTCTTTTGACAGACCCGCTGCTTTGTAAAGCAACTACCTCTACCAACTGAGCTATAACCTCAAATGCTCGCCTATTTTATAGGTTCAGATAATAAATGTCAAATAAAAAGGCAACTCTTGACCATTTAATTTTTTTAGGCTAAACTTCGCCCATGCTGAAAAAACTTAAAAAATTTGTCCTGGATTTATTCCAGCCGAAAGATGCCGATTCCAAAATCAAGTGGTCCCTGTATGGCCGCGTTTGGCGCGAAATCGGAAAACCCCAATGGAAATGGCTGTTGGCCGGCGTTATTTGCACCATTGCCGCCGCCAGTGCCGAGGGTTTTACAATTACACTGGTAAAACAAGTTATTGACCAGGCTTTTATTGAAAAAAGTATGTCTTCGTTGTATTTATTTGCTTTACAGATTGTCGCCGCCTTTGGTGCCAAGGGGGCATTTAGTTATTCCAAAGATTTGATTATGACCAAGGCTGGGCTACTGACCAGCGCCAGATTGCAAAATCGTATTTATTCACACATGATGAAAATGGATGTTGGAAAATTCTATGGTGGCGGCATCGGTAAACACTTGAATTATTTCGGTGTCCAGGGAAATGCCGTTCAAAGATTAGTAACTGGCACAATTATCCAGGTCGTGCAAAATATTGCTACACTGACAATAACCATTGGTATTATGGTTTATTACGCACCACAAATGTGCGCAACACTTTTATTCTTGGTCCCTGCTATCGTAATTCCAATTACATTTATAACACGTAAAAAACGTCGCCTGTCCCGTCAATCGTTCGGTATTGCAAACAATGTATCGCAGCATTTAAATCAAACTTTGCAGGGAATGAAAACAATCCAGGCATTCAGTAATGAAGATCGCGAAGCTAAAAAATTCGCCGAAACAATTCGTATTTCAAATCGTAATTCTTATCGCAGTGTCCAGGCATCTGCCCTGCAGTCCCCATTACTGGAAATTATGATTTCTATTGGGCTTGGTATTTCATTGATTGCTGGCGGACATTTTATAACCAGTGGCGTATTAACTATTGGTGATTTTACTGCTTTCTTGCTGGCATTGACCGCGGCATATAAACCCGCTAAATCCATCACTGAATTAAATGGCGGTATCCAACATGGATTGCTGGCGGCCGAGATTTTATTTGATTATCTGGACAGCAAACCAGATATAAAAGATGCCCCGGGCGCAGCAGAATTAAAGAAAGGCGAATTGTCTGTGGAATTTGAAAATGTTTCTTTTTCTTATATACCGGGCGAACAAGTTTTAACAAATATCAGCATTTCAGCGCCAGCGGGTTCTGTATGCGCTTTGGTTGGACCATCTGGTGGTGGAAAAACAACTACATTTAATTTGCTGGAAAGATTTTACGAACCACAAAAGGGTAAAATTTTAATCAACGGCAATGACATAAAAAAATATACTCTGCGGTCATTGCGTGAAAACATTGCCGAGGTTTCCCAAGATGTATTCTTGTTCAATGGCACAATCGGTGACAATATAAAATATGGATCACCAAAAGCCACCAAAGAACAGGTCGAGGCCGCGGCACGCGCAGCCAATGCACATGACTTTATCATGGGATTTCCAAAAAAATACGATACGTCTGTTGGCGAACGCGGGCAATTATTATCTGGCGGGCAAAAGCAACGCATTGCCATCGCGCGCGCTATATTAAAAGATGCTCCGATTTTGTTATTGGACGAAGCAACCAGCGCGCTGGATACACAAAGTGAAAAACTGATTCAATCCGCATTAAAAAAACTGATGGTTGGACGCACTACTTTTGTAATTGCTCACAGACTTTCAACCATTCTGGACGCAGAACAAATCTGTGTTGTGTATGGCGGAAAAATCGTAGAACGCGGCACAGATTCCGAATTGATCGCCATGAACGGCGAATATAAAAAACTGCGTGATATTCAATTTAAAAAAGCAAAGTAAATGAAAGAAATCGTTGAAAATATTTCCGGACAACAATTAAGCGAAGCGTTGGGCGAACGCTATTTGGCCTATGCCGTTTCCACAATCGTTGCGCGCGCCCTGCCCGATGTTCGTGACGGGTTAAAGCCTGTTCATCGCCGCATTTTGTATTCTATGCTTCGCAACAAATTGACGCCTGCATCTGCTTTCCGTAAATGCGCAAAGGTTGTTGGTGATGTGTTGGGTTCTTTCCACCCTCATGGCGATTCTTCCGTTTACGATGCTTTGGTTCGTTTGGCCCAAGATTTTTCGGTTCGTTATCCATTAATTGATGGCCAGGGAAATTTTGGAAACATTGATGGCGACCCCCAGGCTGCTTACCGATACACCGAATCAAAGATGACCAATGCCGCCATGTTAATTATGGAAGGTCTGGATGAAGACAGCGTTGATATGATGCCGAACTTTGATGGCACCACACCCGAGCCAACCGTTATGCCAGGCGCATTTCCAAACTTGCTGGCGAATGGATCCATGGGAATTGCCGTTGGTATGGCGACAAACATTCCAACTCATAATGTTTCAGAAGTTTGCGATGCGCTGAATTTGATGATTGATAAGCCAGACAGCACGACAACGCAAATTATGAAAAAGATGATTGGACCAGATTTTCCAACTGGTGGGATTTTAATTGATGATTTTGATACCATTGTAAAAAACTATGATACTGGTCGTGGGGCGTTTCGTATTCGTGCAAAATGGGAATCTGAAGATTTGGGACGCGGGGCATATCAAATCGTAATTACAGAAATTCCATACGGATTGGAAAAGCAAAAATTAATAGAACAAATTGCCGCGTTAATTGATGCGAAAAAATTGCCGTTGGTTGATGATATTATTGATGAATCAACAACCGATATTCGTATTGTTATTACCCCAAAAAATCGCAGTGTTCCAGCCGAAAAAGTAATGGCTCATTTATTTGCAATCACACCATTGGAATCGCGCTTTAATATGAATTTCAATGTTATTGACAGCATGGGTGCACCACGCGTTATGAAAATTGGTGAGGTTTTAACTGAATTTTTGGCGCATCAAAAAAATGTTTTAATCCGCAGAACAAACTGGCGTTTGGGAAACATTACACGACGCTTGGAAATTTTGGCCGGACTGCTGGTTGTTTATCTGAATCTGGATCGCGTTATTGAAATTATCAGAACCGAAGACGATGCAAAAGCAGTTTTAATGCAAGAATTTGGACTGAATGAAGTTCAGGTCGAGGCCATATTAAATACTCGTTTGCGTTCATTGCGCAAATTGGAAGAAATGGAAATTCGCAAAGAAGACAAAGCACTGCGCGAAGAACAAAAAAATCTGCAGGCGTTGCTGGCATCAGATGAAATGCAGAATGACCAACTGAAAGCCTGGTTCGCGGACATTAAAAAGCAATATGATAAAAAGACCACCCTGGGTCGCAGACGCACAATTTGGGCCGCCGCATCCGAAGAAGATGTTGTAAATCCAGATGAATTTATTGAAAAAGAACCACTGACAATTATTTTATCCACAATGGGTTGGATTCGCGCCGCCAAGGGGCATCTGGCACTGGATGCTTTGGACGCTAAATACAAAGAAGGCGATGAACTGGCGTTTGCTTTCCATGCGCAAAGCACAGACAAAATCAACCTGTTCGTATCAAACGGAAAAATGTTTTCCATTGCTGCAAACACATTGCCATCCGCGCGCGGCTTTGGCGAATCCGTTCGCATGATGGCGGACATTGGCGCAGATGAAAACATCGTGAATGCCTTTGTTTTGGATATAAATGCAAAGTATTTACTGGTTGCACAACATGGAACGGGCTTTATAGTATCTGGTGAAAATTGCTTGGCGCAAACACGCAGTGGAAAACAAGTTATGAATGCGGACACAAAAAATCCAGCGGTTATGTGCGTCCAACAAAACGATGGTGAAATGTTGGCCATTGTCGGCAGTAATGATAAATTACTGATTTTCCCAGCATCAGAAATTCCAGAAATGGCACGTGGCAAGGGTGTTATTTTACAAAAATACAATGCCGAACGAACCTATGTTATGGACGCTATATTCTTTACAAATGCCACTGGTTTTGGATGGACAACTGGTCGTGGTCGCACAACTTTGGACGATTGGTCACCATGGACAGGCAAGCGTGCATCCCAGGGTCAAACAATACCAGTGGGATTTCCACGTAGTGGAAAATTTAATAAATAAAAATAAGTCATCATGGGAATTTTTACAAAAATAAAATCTTTGTTCGTAAAAAAGTGTTTGGATAATGAAACGCTGGACGGGTTGCATGATGCGTTAATTATGGCAGACATCGCACCGGACATTGCAGCAGATGCGGTTAAAAGATTGCGCGCGAAATTCAAGCCCGAAGATGATACAACCGACACAGAAATAAAAAATGCGCTGATGGAAATTTTACGCCCTTATGTTGAAAAATTGGCAAAAAAAACTGATTCCTTAAACAATAATAAATCCCCACAAGTAATTTTGATTATCGGTGTAAATGGCGCTGGAAAAACAACAACTATTGGAAAAATTGCTAAAAAATGGATTGATGATAGCAAGCAAGTTATTATAGGCGCATGCGATACTTTTCGCGCTGCAGCTGGCGAACAACTGGATGTTTGGGCCACACGTGCAGGCGCAAAACTGGTTTGCGGAAAATCAAATGACCCGGCCGCAACCGCGTACGCCGCGGTTGAATCTGGGATTTCCCAGGGCGCCGATATAGTGATTTTGGACACCGCCGGCCGACTGCACAATCGTGCAGATTTAATGGATGAGCTGGGTAAAATAAATCGTGTAATTAAAAAACTGGATGAAAACGCGCCACATGAAACTCTGCTGGTTTTGGACGCTATGACGGGACAAAACGCAATCGCACAAATAGAGCACTTTCACAAGGTAGCCCC
>CAYJAG010000012.1:0-1963 GCA_964368385.1 uncultured Muribaculaceae bacterium | reverse complement strand
CTGGTTTCAACCAAGCCTTTCATAATTATGCAATCATCCAGATTATCCCGTGAATTAAATTCTTCTATCGTCAGATTTTCCAGCGAATCTATACCAAAGCTGGCAACATCTGATTGGTTGATATGAATATCTCCGTCGCCAATGATTAAAAGTTTTTTCATTATTTTACTCCAAAATACAGGGGCGGAAAATCTTCCGCCCCTGTCATTAAAATCGCAAGATTTTATTTCAACGCTTCTTGGATTTGAGCTGCTGGAATCGCACCCGGGAAGGATTGATCACCAACAATCAAAAACGGTGTTCCGTTGATTCCGAACTTTTGCGCTATTTCCCCAACTTGGGCCAGCTCGCCGGATACGACTTCGCTTTGCATGTCTTTTTCAATACGCGCTATGTCGCAATTTGCTTTTTTCGCGTTTTCCAAAACGTTTTTCAAGATTGCTTTTTCCAAAACGTCTTGAGATTTGCCTTGCAAGTCGCTGGGCCAATAGTTCTTTTCCATCAAAGCACTATTTAATGCCATAACATCGCAACCCTGCATCTGTGCCGCAATCATTGCGCGCGCTGGTGCATCGGACAATACGCCATGGATTGAAAAGTTCTTTATTACAACGCGAACGTCTTTATTATCTTTCAGAACTTTTTGCAATTCGCCATCAACGCGACGGCAATATGGGCAAGAATAATCTGTAAAGACAAAGATTGTTTTCTTGGCATCCGGGTTACCCAAAATCGGTGCATTCTTGGTCATTTCATCGCCATGCTTTTTAATGTATTTTTTGATTTCAGCACCGCTGTTTTTTTGCTCTTGCGCCTGCATTCCATTTACCATTTCACGCAGTATGCCTGGATTTGCGGATGTCAGGTAATAAGGCGTCCAAAGGCGCATCAGACCAACAACCAGCAATGCAATCGCCACCAATCTGGTTGCGTTCTTTGCAAGAAGCTGAAGCATTGTTTTTGGTTTTTTAGAATCATACTTGACCAACATAGGTGCAAATATGTAAAGGGCAACTGCAATTATCAGTGCCAGTATCGTCCAAGTCATGTTTTCTCCTTTTTATGACAAGCCTAAGAATAGCAAAGTTTTGTGATTTTATGCAAGGGAAAAATTAAGCAGCTTTTTTAATCCCGACCTTGGTTTCGCGCAGCATTTTACGCAACGAATCTATAGGCACCAAAGTTCCATCCCGTCTTTGTGCAGACCAATAATCCCAACCATTAAAACTGACCGCGTGTTGTAGTTTGGCCGCCATAACATGGATTGAGCCTTTGCCCTGCAAAGCATGTGTTAACTGCGCGTCTTTTGTAATCATCACCCTGTCACCACGCGCACCAACCAAAGTTTGTCCCGGACACAACATACCGGCGTCTATCAATTCCTTGAACGCGACCTTGATTTCTTCGCGTTTTGCAAAGACTTCTATTTCTGATAAATCTATTGGCTTCACAGCCGCGATTCTATCCCGCGCCGCTGCAATATAGTCAGCGTCTTGCTCTATTCCTATCCAATTACGTCCCAGCTCTTTCGCGACCGCGCCTGTTGTGCCACTGCCGAAAAACGGGTCCAGGATTGTGTCCCCAGCCCGCGTGCTGGCCAAAATTACCCGTCGCAGCAAATCGGCCGGCTTTTGGGTAGTGTGCAGACTTTTCCCGTCCAAGCCTTTTAATCTTTCCCCGCCCAAACAGATGTCCATACCCCAATCGCTGCGCATTTGCTTGCCGCCGTTAAACTTTTTCATCGTATCGTAATTAAATGTGTATTTGCCCGTCTTTCTTGGTGTCGCCCAAATCAAGGTTTCATGAGCGTTCGTAAATCTGGTTCCACGAAAATTCGGCATCGGATTTGTCTTGACCCAGACGACATCGTTCAAGACCCAAAACCCCAAATCCTGTAATGCCGCACCAACGCGAAAAATGTTGTGATAACTGCCAATAACCCACAGCGCTCCGTCCGGTTTCA
>CAYJAG010000011.1:12970-16353 GCA_964368385.1 uncultured Muribaculaceae bacterium | reverse complement strand
AGCATTGGATGCAATGCTGGAGCGGGTAAAGACGAAAGAAAAAAACGTCAAACCGGATGAATTGTTTGAACAGAAAGATGTAAAATAAAAATCGCCGCAATCGCGGCGATTTTTTTAATGATTTTTATTTTCGTGCTTTGGATTTTAATTCTGCACTTGGTTTAAACGATACCACGCGTCGTGCAGTTATTACTGCTGGCACGCCAGTTTTTGGATTTCTGCCCATTCGTGCATTTTTTTCCAAAATCTTAAAGCTGCCCAGACCTGCGACCTTGACCTCTTCCCCACGAATCAAAGATTCTGCGATTTCAGAAAATACCAAGTCAACCAACTTATACGCCTGGGACATGGTAAGTCCACTGGATTGGCGCAGGCTTTCTGCAAAATCATTTCTGGTTATGGTCGCCATGTTAAACCCTTATCATTGCCGCGCCCCAGGTCAATCCAGACCCGAATGCAGGATACATTATTAATTGTCCGCGTTTGATTTTTCCAGTGTCCATTCCCCATGCAAATGCTAACGCGCCGGACGCGCCGCTGGTGTTAGCATGTTTATCAACCGTGATGATGATTTTTTCCAATGGAAATCCCAAACGTGCGGCACCACTTTCAATAATACGCAGGTTCGCCTGGTGCGGAATAATCCAGTCAATGCTTTCGGCCTGGATTCCGGCATGATCCATAATAAAGTTCGCAGCCTCGGGCATTCTTTGCACAGCATTTTTGTAAGTTTCCGGACCATTCATTTCAACGTGAGGACCCGGTCGTTCATGCAACATATCATATCCACGACCATCAGCATAAACAACTGTGTCAATGATCCCGCTATAACTAGAAGATGATTGTTCAAAAATCATCGCACCAGCCCCATCTCCGAACAATACAGCAGTGTTGCGATCAGTCCAGTCGATAAAGCGAGTCATTTTTTCTGCACCAATAACCATAATACGATTATGCATGCCCGCATTGAAAAAAGCGCGAGCGCAATGCAAAGCATAAATGTAGCCAGTGCAAGCACCACGAACATCATAAACGGGTGCATTATTAGTCATACCCAAATCGCGTGAAACCATCGTAGCGACAGATGGAAAAGCATGTTCTGCGGTAGTTGTTGCAACAATAATTAAATCAATGTCATTTGGTTGTAATCCAGCATTTTTCAAAGCTGCTCGTGCTGCCTCGTTTGCCATATCAGAAACACTTTCGTCGTCGCGCGCCATATGACGTTGTTTGATACCAGTCCGCGAAACAATCCATTCCTCGGAAGTGTCCATATTTTTTGCAAACCATTCATTAGTGACAATTTTTTCTGGCAGATACGAACCATAGCCTATAAGTTTATTTCCCATAGTTTCATTCCTTTCTTTCAGCCGACGAATTATACACGCTGAAAAACAATAAGCAATGGGAAAATTGGATGTTTTATTAAGATTGGTGAGTTAACAATTCTTTTATTGGCGCCAATGTTTCCGCGCCACTGCGAATTTTTTCGTTAAAGTCAGCCTCGGCCAAATCGGCCGCATATTTTATCGCATTTGCAAATGCCAAAGCATCGCTATTTCCATGAGTCTTTACACTGAATCCATTCAGCCCCAGAAAAATAGCGCCGGCATAAGAACGCGGATCCATTTTGTTTTTTAATCTTTTAAATACATGAATCAGCAAAAATGAAACCGCGATTGCAACCCATGATTTTTTGATGGTATCCATTAACACGCGCTTGATAAGTTTTGCCGTTCCCTCGATCGTTTTCAGCACTACATTCCCGGTCCATCCGTCGGTTACAACAACTTGGACGCGTCCGCCGCTGATGTCATTAGCCTCTACAAATCCGATATAGTCATAAGGCAATTCATCTTTATGCTCGGTCAGAACTTTATTCAAACGACGCAAAACCTCATCACCCTTGGTTTCTTCTTCGCCAATGTTTAAAATACCCAATTTGGGTCGCGGCATTTTACCAATAGTTTCGGCATAAACCGCGCCCATCAATGCAAAGTCAAAAAGGTTTTCTTCATCGCATACGACATTTGCACCCAAATCCAAAATAACGGCGCGTTGATCGCCGCCGCCGCTGGGCAGCATGGTCGTAATAGCAGGTCTGGAAATACCGGGAATTGTTTTTAATCCCATTTTTGACAGCGCCATTAAAACGCCTGTATTTCCGGCGGAAACAACCGCAACGGAATTTCCAGCGCGAACATCCTTGATCGCCATGTACATACTGGTGTCACCTGCATGGCGCAGAACTTCGGCAACTTTATCCGTTCCCTTGATGACATCAGGGGAATGAATAATTTCGCTGTTGCGCACGACGCGCGGATACTTTTTCAACATCTGTTCCAAGCGAGGCTTGTCACCAAAAATGCGAAAGAAAATTGCATCATCGCCGTTTTGAAACAAAAACTGATTCATACCGCCCAAAACAGAGCGTGGGGCGCTGTCGCCCCCCATTGCATCAATAGCTATGATTTTTTTATCGCTCATTTTTGCGAATTTATTTTGTTCCGCATGCTGGGCAAACGTGATGGGGGCGCTTTTTTTCGCCACATTTTTTGCAAACAGACGTAGGCATCACAGGCAATGCGTCATGAGAGCGGCGCTGTTTAGAGCGGGATGCGCTGGTTTTTTTCTTTGGAACTGCCATTTTATTTTTCCTTTATTGTTCGGTGGGCTATTCTAGCTGATTAAAGGTATTTTGCAAGTGAAAAAGTGAAATCTATCATTGCGCTACCATCATATCCCCCTGTTCTAACTTTTTCACTTTTTCACCCATTCACTTTATGATATAATCAAGGCATGAGAATAAAATCTGCAATCTGTGCTTTGTGCTCTATGCTTTTATGCGCTTCTGGCGCTAACGCGATTTCACGCGAAGGAACCCCCGTCTATTATCAGAACCAAACGGCGTCCCATTCAAGCGGTCAGCGACAAATTCAATCCATTGGCCAGCGAAGCTATACTTATCAGGTCCCGCGCCAACAGCTGCCGTCGGATTTAGGCGGCGCGATGACACCATCTGGGGTTGCGACTGGTGACTTGCCGCCGTGGGTTTTGTCTGTGGATTATGGCCGCAGGTTTGCTAATTTTGAGTTCAAGACAGGTGTCAATTCTGTTTTAAAATGGGATGATATGATTTTTAACGAGATTGGTGTCCGTGCAGATTCCAATTTCCAGGTAAAAAATTATGATTTGTTCGCCTATGGAGAATACCGCATGGGCAGTATGTCCAGCGGCGGATTTTCAATGGATTATGACCTCGAGCCCTATGATCCGGCGCAAAAAGATGTCGGCATATTTACAATTTCTGTTGGTGACCAGGATGGCAAAACCAGCAATATGAAATTTGCGTTTGGCGCGAAACATGTTTGGGATTTGGGCGG
>CAYJAG010000011.1:0-12870 GCA_964368385.1 uncultured Muribaculaceae bacterium | reverse complement strand
CTGGAATTGGAAAAACAGATGACCTATAACGACAAGCTGCGTTTTTATTTCCAGGTTGGTATGCCCAGTTATTCATCCGAAGGTATATGGCCAAACAGAACCGACTGGCAGCAAAAGCCCAGTTTTGTTGACGAAGGCAACAACGGCGCATATTCCTATCAGGCTGAAATGGAATATAATTATAAAATGTCCGAAAGATTGACGTTGGCACTAAAAGCAGACATGAATTTCATGCATGTTGGGCAAATTTCGGGTGATTTGTATGTTGCGCAGTATGCCGATTATGCGTTGGATGACGAAGGGCAATACATATTTACTGACACCGGAACGGTTGGCGGAGTAACATGTGATCCGTACTTAGTTGCGGGATGCTTCCCAGTGTATGAGACGATAGAGGCGCATACTGAACACATTGAGGATTCTCTGAAATATGCAAATTGGCAGTCATTTGGTTTACATCTTGGGATTAAATACTCGTTCTAAAAACTGGGGGCGCATTTGCGCCCCATTTTTTTATATGCTATAATGCATATTATGAAAAAGCTTTTTGCTTCATTTGTTGTTTGTTGTTCTATATTTACCGGATTTTCTGCTGGTGCGGCCGAGGGAACATTTGACTATGATCGTTGGAATACGATTCTGAATAACATCCAGAATCGCGCGGTGGCTGAAAAAATAAATGATAACGTAATTAATGCCACTATCCAAGATGCAGCGTTCATTCCAAAAATCGTTTGGCGCGATAAAAATCAATCCGAATTCAAACTGACCTTGGACGATTATCTTGCAAGAATGGTGAATGAAAATCGTATTGCCCGTGGACGCGAGATGCATAAAAAATACCCGTCCGTGTTGAACAGGGTTCGTCATAAATACGGCGTCCAACCACAAGTTATTCTGGCTTTTTGGGGAATAGAGTCAAGTTATGGTGACTATAAATCACACTATCAACTTTCGGACGCTTTTCTGACATTGATTTACGAAGGCCGGCGCGAGCAGTTTTTTACCGACCAGCTGATTGCCTTGATGAAAATAGCCGACAAGAACGAGCTGCAAATAGATGAAGTTCACGGCAGCTGGGCGGGCGCAATGGGTCATTTCCAATTCATACCTACAACTTTGATGCAATACGGCGCGGACGGCAATGGCGACGGACACATAGATATAATTCACAGCGTCAGCGATGCGATGTTCAGTGCAGGAAATTATTTAAATAAACTGGGTTGGAACCCAAATGAAAAAATAGTGCGCCAAGTAAATTTACCAGAAAATTTTGATTTAAAATTGTGCGATGGGAAAACAAAAATGTCGCTGACCCATTGGAATGCCATGGGTATTACGGATGCGCCGAATGCGGATATGATTGCGGGGTTGGTATGTGATACTGGTCAGCCGCCAGTCGGAATCCGAACTGCCTATTTGACTTATCCGAATTTCTATCGGATTAAAAGATGGAATAATTCTAACTCGTATGCGATTGCAATCGGATTGTTGGCGGAAAAACTGAAATAGAATTCCGTAACCCGTGCCGGTCATTTCCTTTGCTCTTGATTCTATTCATATTCTTTATTATACTTGGCGAATACAAGGAGTAATTTATGGCTATTAAAGTGCGCGATTTCGAAGTCCGATTGACGCGCAATAAAGAAGAAAGAAAACAAGTGCGTCAGCTTCGGTATCGGGTTTTTGTCGAGGAAGAGGGTGCTGGCGCAACAGAAGAGCAGAAAAATCTTCGTGAAGAATATGACAGCTATGATAATTTTGCCGAATATATGGCCGTATTTCATAATGGTAAGGTAGTTGGAACTTATCGTATTATTGATCGTGATGCCGCTGAAAAAATGGGTGGTTTTTACACAGAAACAGAATTTGATTTAAAGAAAATTAAAAAGGTCCGCGGAAACATTGCTGAAATGTCGCGTGCCTGCGTAGATTTTGATTATCGCGAAGGTGGTCTGGTTATGCGCATGCTGTGGATGGGCATGACAGATTACATATTAAAAAGAAAAATAGTCTTGATGTTTGGTGTTGCGTCATGGGTTGGTACACAACCTGCCGTTGCGGCCCAGGCGATTTCTTACCTGTATTACCATCACCTTATGCCGCTGTCTTTGCGTGCGACTGTGGAAACCGATAAATTGGCCGAAGGCGTCAATCCTAAACTGACCCATATGAACATCATGCAAAAAGATTTTATTGATGATAATATGGCGAAATCTCAAATGACACCATTGATAAAGGGTTATTTGCGTTTGGGTGCTCAGTTCGGCAAAGGCATATTTATTGACAAGCCATTTAATACTTTTGATGTGTTTGTAATTTTGCAAACCAAGAATATGAATCGCGCGTATCAAAAGCATTTTACCGGAAATGAAAATGCATTTGATCATTTGGTTCCTGGTGATGGGGCAATGAAAAAGTTTGGCAAAGTTATGCTGTTGCCATTTACTGGCTCAATCGCTTTGTTCAAATCGGCGGCCCAATTCTTTTTGCGTGATGATGCCGACGATGCAGAAATTGTTGAAGAAGAAAAAGAAGATTTGGCATAAACAAGCGGAAATAAAAAATGAAAAATATAATTTCAACTTTTTTTGCAGGCATAAAATTTGCAGCATTCTGGCTGGCCATTGTTGTCCAAATCCCAATTTTAATCCTGATTCCCAAGGGTCGTTGGTCTGTTGCGTATTCCAGAGTTTTTTATGGAATACTTATGTCTATCACTGGGGTCAGGGTTCATGTAAATGGTAAATTGTCGAATGCACGTCCATTGTTGCTGGTATCAAATCATATTTCTGTTTTTGAAATGGCGGTTTTCCCGTTGGCACTGGGAACCAGTTTTTTCGGCAAAGAAGATATAGAAAAATATCCACTTGTCGGTTGGATTGGTAAAAAGTTTGGCGTTGTTTTTATCAGTCGCAATCCACGCACAGCGGTCGAAACCACGAAAAAAATAAATGATGCCATGGTCCGGGCCGGATATCCAATGACCATTTTCCCCGAGGGCACAACAAGCAATGGTTGCTTTATTTACCCATTCAAAAGCAGCATGTTTGATGTCGTTGCCAGAATTCCGAACTTGACGATACAGCCAATAGTAATGACTTATAATTTGCGAAATGGCGACAAAATTTCTGATGACAGAAAAATGGTTGATAATTATTCATGTCCCGCGAATGCCAAGATAGAAAAATATAATGAAGACTTTGGAAAATCGGAATTGGTGCCAACCAAAGAACGCAGTCTATTCGGTCATGTGTTTCATATTATGAAACTGGGCGGATTGCGGGTTGAATTAAATCTTTTGCCACCACCGCCTTTGGCGGATATGGACAGAAAAGAAATAGCGATTACGCTGCACAAAATAATTTCAGATAAATTTTATGAATTGAAGGATAGTAAAAATGGCAAAAACAGCAATAACACCCACCAGGGCTGAAGATTTCAGCAAGTGGTATCAAAACGTTATAATCGCCGCAGATTTGGCGGAAAATTCACCTGTTCGTGGATGCATGACTATAAAGCCTTATGGTTGGGCTATATGGGAATTGATGCGCGATGAAATGGATCGGCGGATAAAGGCAAACGGCGTTCAGAACGCAAACTTTCCATTGTTAATCCCTGTTGAATTTTTTAACAAGGAAGCCGAACATGTTGCAGGCTTTGCAAAAGAGTGCGCGGTTGTAACCCATTACAGATTGAAAATGATTGATGGTTCTTTGCAACCGGATCCTGACTCGAAATTAACCGAACCTTACATAATTCGTCCAACATCCGAAACGATTATTGGCGAGGCTATGTCACGCTGGGTCAAGTCTTATCGTGATTTGCCGTTAAAGTTAAATCAGTGGGTGAATGTTATGCGCTGGGAAATGCGCCCCAGATTATTTTTGCGCACCAGTGAATTTAATTGGCAAGAAGGCCATAATGTTTTTGCAACGTATACCGAAGCCGCGGCAGACGCGCGCAAAATGCACAAAGTTTATGGCGAATATATGGAAAACATCTTGGCAATTTCCAGCATAATGGGCGAAAAAACAGCCGAAGAAAGATTTGCCGGCGCAGACCACACATACACAATGGAACATATTATGCAAGATGGCAAAGCTTTGCAGGCTGGAACTTCGCATGATTTGGGACAGCATTTTGCAAAATCTTTTGGCATCCAGTATCTGGGCGATGATGGCGGGTTGCATCATGCATACACAACAAGTTGGGGCACAACAACGCGAATGGTGGGCAGTGTTATAATGACACACAGCGATGATGATGGTTTGGTTTTGCCGCCGAAAATTGCGCCTTATCAAATTGTGATTATTCCAATCATGACTGAACAAAATGACTTTGCAAAAGATGTGGCTGAAAAATTACAGGCGGTTGGTATTCGTGTTTTGGTTGATGATTCCGATGCACGCAGTCCCGACAAAATGTGGAAATGGATAAAAAAGGGTGTGCCGCTGCGCGTTGAAATTGGTGCGCGTGAAGCTGATGATAACACAGCAACAATCACACGCCGCGACATTGGAAAGGATTCTAAAAAAACATTAAGCATTTCTGAATTGGTTACAAATGCACCAAAGCTTTTGGAACAGATTCAAAATGACATGTTGGAAGTTTCCAAATCTCGTAACAAAAAAATGATTACAGAAATCAAAACCATTGATGATTTGGATAATCATTTAAAGGCTGGGAAAATTGGATTTGCCCGTTTACCTTATAAAGAAACACAAAATCCAAAGTTTGATGATTTGATGGATCAATATAAAATCTCGCGTCGTTGTTTGGATGACAATGATCCAGAATATGTATTTGTTGCAAAGTCTTATTAAAAAAACGGCGCGTCTTGCGCCGTTTTTTGTGATATAATATATTGCAAAATGGAGGGATCAAATGAAACTGGGAATTATAGGTCTGGGGACCGTTGGGTCCGCAATCGCAACCGCGGTGCATGGCACTGGCCTGGTGCGCGAAATGGTTTTGTTTGATAAAGATGCGGTTCGCTCAATGGCCGCAATGGAAGACTTGGGAAATGCCGCGACATTTGGTTTTGACATAAAAATCACCGCAGCCAGCAGTTATCGTGAAATGCGCGGCTGTGATGTTGTGATTATTGCGGCAGGCGCTAATCAAAAACCCGGACAAAAGCGGACAGATTTATTGACTGCGAACGCTGCAGTTGTTCGTGATGTTGTGCCAAAGCTGATGAAGAATTCCGATCCGCGAAAACTTGTTTTGATTATGGTTACAAACCCGCTGGATGTGATGACGCGCTTGGCGCAGCGACTTTCTGGATTGCCAGAAAATAGAGTTATTGGTACTGGAACAATGCTGGATTCCGGACGTTTTCGGATGATTTTGGCGCGTCTGTTTTCAGTGTCGCCCTCGTCGGTTGATGCCTATGTTTTGGGTGAGCACGGGGATTCCAGCGTTCTAAATTGGTCCAGTGCAGCGATTGGCGGAATGCCATTGGATGATTTTGCAAAACAAATGAAAAATCCAATCAGCGCGGCGGCAAGAAAAACGATAGATTGGCGCGTGAAAACCGCAGCCTATGAAATTATAAAAGGGCGGGGCGCCACTTGGGACGGCATAGGTGCGGCCACGGCGGATTTGGTTCGATGCATCGCAAATGATGAACGTAGAATTCTGACGATTTCATTGGGATGTGGATCTTTGCCGCGTATTGTTGGCGCGGATGGAGTTACAGCATCACTGATGCCAAAAATGAATGCATCAGAATCAAAAGATTTGAAAAAGAGCGAAAGTATTATAAAAAATAATTTTAATGTGATTTAGTGTTTACAAACTTGAGACATTTGTGATAAAATAAAGTAACAAGGAAAGGAATAGTAATGAAAAAGTTTCTGCCCGTGCTGTTCGGATTGCTGTGTTTGCCTGCATTTGCCGAGGTTGTACCCGCTGATTATTGGGAACAAACCGAAGAATCAGAAAGCGCATTAGATGAACAGGCTGTCGCATCCGAAGATGTAATGCCGGTCGCCCCTGTGGTTGCGCCGACGGCCAGCCCGCGTACAACAACAGCTCGCAGTGCAACGCGTGCAGTTACTGGTGTCCAAGGAACTCGCTTGGTAATCCCAAGCCGCGCTATTTCTTCACGCAAAACCGCAACCAGTATTCGTTCTATGACGACGAACACACCATCTGTTTCTTCGCGGCAGTCGGTTTCTGCGCCGAATACAGCGCGCGCGGCGATAACACAAACAAACACAGTTACTCAACCTTTGTATAATTCCACTACTTCGCGCGTGGGCGTTCGCAATAATTCAATAGGTTCGCTTTCTGCGGCCCGTGTGGCATCGGTTGCGGTTAGTTCTACTACATCTTCGACTGATGACAGCACAAGCATGGAAGAAATTGCCCAAATGACTGATTTCTGCAAAGCGCAATATTTTTCCTGTATGGATAATTTCTGCAATGTTTTGGATGATAACCAGGGTCGTTGCAGTTGCTCGGCCAATGTTGTAAATTACAATAAGGTAGAGGATGCGCTGAAACAAGCAACCGAAGAATTGCAAAATGTAGCGTTGCAAATTCAATACCTGGGTCTTTCCAAGGAAGATGTTGTGTCATTATTCACACAAACCGAGGCCGAAGCCGCAATGTCCGGAACCCAAGATACAACTCAGCTGAAAAACGATTTGGATAAAATACAGAAATTGGTTGTGGATATTAAAACTTCCACTAATACCAGTTCCGGTGCCGATTTTGGAATTGATTTTTCCAGTTTCAACCTGTCGCTGGACAACGGATTTGATTTATCTTCTTTGTTCGGGACATCCAGCACTATTTCCAATCAGCGCGGGGCCGAGCTTTATAAAACCGCTGCCGCCAGATGTAAGACATCAGTATTGGATTCTTGCAAAAGCCAAGGCGTCGACACAGCAGTGGTATCAAACGGATATGATATGGAAATAGACAAGCAGTGCATAGTTTATGAACGTGCTTTGGATGATTCTAATACTAAAATGAAACGGACGGTTATGAATGCAAAGTCTGTTTTACAAAAGGCTCGTTTGGCAGTGGCACAAAGCAGAAACTCGTATGATATGCGCGGATGTATAAGCGCGTTGGACAGCTGCATGCAAAGCGATTTTGTTTGTGGTGCGGATTACGACTCGTGTCTTGATCCAACCGGTCGTTACATTGTAAATGGCCAGATAGTGACAGGTTCGAATTCTTCGGATATTACTACTGGATTAAATACGGCATGGGGTCCTGGAACTGGAAATGCTTGGACCGGCAGTGGTGGCTTGGATGCATTTATCAGCACAAATGTTGGCAACTTTGCTTCGGGTAACATGGTTGGATACCTGGAAACAAAAGTTGGTAATATAAACACCCAAGGTCTTGAAACTGGAATGTGCATGTCCGTTCTGAAAAAATGTCAGAATTATGCATTTACCGGAACGAACAAACGCTATGAGCCAAAGAATGACGTGGTCAAGGAATTCTTGAAACAGGCTCTGACTAAAATCAAAATCCGTCAGGACAACTTGGTTGCAGATTTTGTATCCAGTTGCAAGGCTGATGTCCAATCGTGCTTGGTAAGCAACGGTGCGGTCGTTGGTGACAGCGGTCCGAGTGTTGGATATATCTCGAACGCTATAGCAAACGCATGTAATACGGTTGCCAGTACTTGCGCCGGGGCATCTAGTTCGACTGGTACTGCGGCTGAATTGATTTATGATATAGTATGCTATACCGCAAACGATGCTACCCAAGGCACCAGCACAGCTTGGACGGTTGGTACACAAACTTGTAAGTGCCCATTTGGAACCACATGGAGCGGTGCAACAAAGACTTGTAATTGCCCATCCGGTACTGCGTGGAATTACGAAACTGGCGCGTGCAGCTAGTAATGTAATTCGGGTATAAATAAAATAAGTGGCGGAAGATTTTCCGCCATTTATTTTATACTAATGTTATAAAGCTATGCGCGCAAAGCTTCAATTCCCGGTAATTTGCGGCCTTCTATAAATTCCAAAAATGCGCCACCACCTGTGCTGATATAGCTCATATCTTTGGTGTTTTCTGTCACTTCTATTGCAGTAACTGAATCACCGCCGCCTACGATAGATTTTAACTTTCCTGCACGGGTACGTGATGCGATGTGTTTTATAATTTCAAAGGTGCTGCGACCCCATACATCACCCCATTCTGCCATTCCCAGTGTTCCGTTCCATAAAAGTGTTTTGGCACTATCGATTGCTTGTTTGTATTCTTCCAAGGATTTTGGACCATCGTCCATAATACAATCATCGTTGGAAATATCGGATAATATCTTATCTGTGCGCACGGCGTTTGCAGAAAATTCTGACCCGACACCCTTGTCCACTGGAATTATAATTTTGCAACCTTTGGATTTTGCAGTTTCCATAATTTTTTCAATAATTGGTTTGTATTCTGGTTTATACAACGCATCTGTCCATGTGTATGTTCCATCTGCCAATGCGAATGCAGTCCCCAGTCCCCCGCCAATTATCAAAGTGTCGCAGTGCTTGGCCAATGATTCCAGAATGGTTATTTTGGTATTTAATTTTGCACCGCCAATAATTCCAATCAGTGGTCTGGTCGGGTTTTCCATAACCTGGGTTAATTGATCAATTTCTGTAGATAAAAGTTCGCCAGCAAAGGACGGCAAAAACTTTGTAACCCCATCAGTGCTGGCATGCGCGCGGTGCGACACAGCAAAGGCATCGTTCACAAAAAAATCAAAACCGGCCGCCAGTGCGCGTGAAAATTCGACATCATTTTTTTCTTCACCTGGGTAAAAGCGAACATTTTCAAGCAGTACAACTTCACCATCTTTCATATTGGCCATAAAAGACTTGTCCAAGCAATCTGGAATCAAAGGAATTTTCAAGTAATCTGCAATGGGTCGCAGCGAGTATTTTTCATTGAACGCGCCATCGGGTCGCCCCATGTGTGCGCAAATAATAATGCGCGAGCCAGCCGCGCGCAATCTGCGAATTGTCGACATTGATTGTTCTATCCGAAACGCGCCCATGATTTTACCATCGCTGACCTGCACATTAAAATCGTCGCGCAACAAAATGAATTTTCCGCGAATGTCGCCCATTTTATTGATAGTTCTAATCTTCATAGTAAATCCTTTACAGGCTTAAAGCTTTTTCTATAATACTCATTGATACCAAATTCTTTGATTGCGCGCAAGTGCTGTGGTGTTGGATAGCCCGCATTTTTATCCCATCCGTATTGAGGGCAATTGATGGCCAGCTGGCACATAATTTTATCACGAGTTTCTTTGGCAATGATACTTGCAGCGGCGATGGAAACTGATTTAGAATCACCACCCACCACAGCGCGTCCAACAACATCCTTTGGTAATCGATTGCCATCTACCAAGACGAAATCGGGACAACGGGGCAGGTTGTCAATGGCGCGCTTCATGGCCAGCATACTGGCTTGCAGGATGTTTATCGTATCAATCTCGGTTGGACTGCATTGGCCGACACCGACGATGCAGTTTTGCATAATCCAATCAAACGCAACCGCGCGTTGGGCATGGCTCATTTGCTTTGAATCGGTAATCATTGGCATATCGGCATTTCTGGATTTAAAGATAACCGCAGCGGCCACAACAGGGCCACACAGCGGTCCGCGTCCGGCTTCATCAACGCCAGCAATAAATTTTGCGTCAATGTCACGCTCGATTTCAAATGTAGCCAAAGTTCTCATAGGCGAATTTTACAAATTTTCTGCGCATACATAAAGACAAAAATAATTTGACAAATAATGGTTTTACGCTATGTTGTGCCGCAAGAGGCTTAAATATGAATAAGAAAAAACGTGAAGAAGTTAAAACATTGTTAAGTATTCTTCCGAAAAGTGAAGTCAGAAATATTTTGGTAGCGGGCGACAAGCCCTGGAAAGCTGTTGCTATTATGGGTTTGTTTGTATCGGCGATTTATGCTTGTGCGGCGGCAAATGCTTTTTACAATAATTATCCCAGCGATTGGGTATTTTACAACATGGGGACTTTAGCGGCGATTAGTTTGGTGCCGATCAGTATAAAAACAAAGAACGCGGCAAAGCAGAAACAACTTTATTTGTCAATGATAAATCAGCTTCAAATTCAAATATCGCAAACCCATTCAGCAATAATTAAAAAGATTAAAACAAATCTAGACTATTTATTGGCGATAGCAATGGATAAACAGCCAGAAGTTCAAGACCAAGAACCATCCAGAGAAAAATTTGTGGATAAATCTGATTTGGTATTAAATATGAAAAATAAAAGTTATAAAAAAATGCTTTTGGAAATTCGAAAATTTAATTCCAATAATTCAAGATAAAAAACGGCGACCACGCCGGTTTTTTTAAACAATTATATTGTTCTGCTGGCTATCTGGCTTTTGACGAATTCGTCTTCATTAGAATACAGCGGCCACTTGCCATTCGCCAGATCTTCCAGACTTGTCAAAGGTTGGTTCAACCTTGCACGATACAACCACAGATTAGAAACCACTCGTTTAATATAATTTCTGGTTTCAACATTTGGGAAACTTTCAATGTAAAGCAGCGGGTCAGTTGTTTCAAAATTCTTTTCAAACTTTAATACGGTTCCGTCGCCAGAGTTATATGCTGCCAGCATTTTTATTATACTTTTATCTATTGCGGGCAGGTTCAGTAAATCAACAATATATTGCTGACCCAGAAACATATTATGTTCCGGGTTGGAAATGTCCAGTTCAGACATCTGAACATTATTTCGCTTTGCCACCATCCTCGCGGTTCCGGGCATCATCTGCATCAAGCCTTGGGCACCTTTGTTGGATTCGGCGGACGGCTTGAATCCGGATTCTTGTTTTGTAATTGCAAATAATAAAGCGCGATCAATGCTCCACCCACCCAGTGGTTCCCAGTCTGGCAATGGGTACTGCGCGCCGAAAATCACATTTTGATCAATTTCCATAATTCCGCGATCGCGCACCAATCCCGAAACCTGCATTGAAACACGTGGCAGCTCTTGCGCGGACGCCAATGAATACACGGCATGCAGCATATTATCGGAAATTCCGCTTGTCACCAGCAGACGCAGGTATTTCTCGGCGCGACCCGGCTGACCGATTTGCAACAGCGCCAGTACGGTCTTGCCGTATTTATTGCCTTGCAGCAGTGCCAAATCATCATCTGAAACGCCCTTGTCAAAGAATTCATATTTTGGTGTTTGTCCCAACATTGCGGCAGACAGCGCGCCATAAAACATCTGGGGCCGCCGGGCTGCAGTTTGCCAGTAAGTTTTAGCCGTTTCGCTATGACCGGCCATTTCCGCGGCGCGACCGGCCCAGAAAAATGCCTCGACCTTGCGCGCATCATTCAAGTGAGAAAGTTCGGACATTTCCTTGAAATAATTTTCTGCTTTATCAAAATTACCTTCTTTGAACGACAGCAGACCCATAGTCCAAAGGCCATATTCAGAATTTTGCGCGGCGGATTGCTCGCCGAATTTTTTTGCCAGATCAAATTCCCCGTTTGTGTAATAAACAAACGCCAACCGACCAGCCAATCGGCCAGAGTCCGAAAGCGACAAGGCTTTGTGAAAAGCCTTGTCTTCCAGAATTTTTCGTGCAGTTTTGGTATTGCCATGGGTAAGTGATGATTTGAATTTTTTAAGTTTAGAGCCCGCAGAACCGCCGTAATTTTTTGCAGTCCAAGATTCCGATTTTGCAGTAGTTTCGCTTGTTCCGGAAACTGGTATTGGAATCTTTGGCGCGCGCACGCGAATTTTCTTTATTTTTGCCAGTTTTGCAATACGATCAGCGCCGGGCTGAGTATAACATTTCTGCATCCAGTCCGCGATTTCCTTGCCCTTGGATTTATAAGTTTTGGAAGTGTATCTTTGATAAAGAAGTTCGCACTGCAAAATCGGGTCTACCAGGCTTTTTTCAATTTTAACGGCCTCTTGGATTTTTTCATCAGCTTGCAGCTTGAAAATCTGGGTATAAGCCGTTACATCGGATTCAGACAATACATTGGGCAAATCAGCCGCGCCTGCCGGTAAAACCAAAGAAAACAGACCAAACAATACTAAAAAGATGGATAGAATTTTTTTCATCAGAATAATGAGTTGTTGTATTTTTTTGGCAGTTCACAGAACTTTGGGTTTTCCTCGACCTCTTGGATTTGATTGATGATTTTCTTAAAATCCGATATTTTGCTGAATTTGCGATAAACCGAAGCAAACCGCACAAACGCAATAGGATCCAAGTTCAGCAAAGATTCCGATACCATTTCGCCAATTTGTTCACTGGTAATTATATCCTCGTTTTCTGCCTCGACCCGGCGATGAATGCTGGTTACGAACTTTTCAATCTGTTCTTCGGACACATCACGTTTTCGGCATGCGATGCGAATAGATTTTGCCAGTTTTTCCCTATCAAAAGGTTGCAGCACACCTGTTGCTTTATGTACCATAATGTCACGCAACTGAACGCGTTCAAGGGTTGTGAATTTAGCCCCGCATGCACTGCATACGCGGCGGCGGCGAATGGTTCCATCATCCTCGTTAGGACGAGAATCTTTCACCTGTGATTCAGAGCTGTTGCAGTAGGGGCATCTCATAAAAGAAAATACTAGTAAAAAAACTAAGGATTGTCTAGAATAAAAAGTAATCAATGGGGTAAATTATGGTAAAGATAGATTTGGTTTATATGTGGGTTGACGGCAGTGATCCAAAATGGGCAGCGAAAAAGAATAAGACGCTGCAAGCGTTGGGCAGACCCGTTAATAAGTCTGCTTTGGGGGGGCGATTTGATGACAATGACGAAATGTTATTTTCCCTGCGGTCTGTTGAAAAATTTATGCCATGGATAAATCATATTTATATTG